>DATMKM010000052.1:0-135001 GCA_035571315.1 Candidatus Acidiferrum sp. | reverse complement strand
GACGGCGGACGCGATCGCCAGCAGGAGCGCAGCCCGATCGCGGGCACCGCTCTCGTCGTCGAGGGCGGCCTGGAGCTCCCGCGTGGTCCCGCGGAGCCGCATCAGCGACACGGTGAGGAGCAGGAACGCGAAAACCAGAAGGACGGAGGTGACGAGCAGAACGGCGGCGAGATCCAAGGGAAAACCCTCCCGGGGCTGAAGTTGTCATAGGTTAACGCTCGAGCCTCCAACTTGAGTCGGGATATACTCGGCGTGATCTGGAGCCGCTCTCTTTCGACGATCTCCCGCTAGGTGGCGAGTGGACCACCCGGCGCCGCACCATTTCTGAATCAGAGATCGCGCTGTTTGCCGGTGTGGCCGGCGATTTCTCGCCCCTTTCGATCGAAGCCGCCCCCGGACATGCCCGGGTGGCTCCCCCCGCCCTGCTCGTCGCGGTCGCCGTCGGGCTGGGCACGATCGATATGCCGGTGCCGTCGGTCGAGGAGTGGGCCTGGCTCAACTGGAAGTTTCCCCGTCCCGTGCACGCCGGGGACACGATCTACGCGCGGTGGACCCTGACCCAGAAAAGGGCCCCGATCGGCGCCGCGGCGAACTCCATCGTCGTGTGGCGGGTTGACGTGATGACGGCGGATGGGGAGCTTTGCGCCGAGGGCGAGGTGGGAGCCAAAGTGCGCCGCCACCTGGGCGCGCGTGAGCGCGAGCGCGTCAAGGAGCCGGTGGCGCAGGCGGGAGCCGCAGCGACAGGCGGGACCACGGCACCCCGACGCCGGCGCGGAAGGCGGCGCCCGGTCGGCGGCAACGGGCCCCTGCCCGAGCCGCAGGCGGTGGCTGCGCCACCTGCCGCGCCTGCCCAGCCGGAAAGAGCGGCGGGGGCGCCTCGGCGCAGGAGACGACGTCGGCCGGCCGGCGGGGCTGCGTCGCGTGACGGAGAACCTGCCGGGACTCCGTCTGCCGCTGAGCCGGCACCGCCCCCAGCCCCCATGGTTGCCCAACCGACCGCTTCCGCGACTGAGGGCAGCGGCTTGAGCCGCGTCATCCGGCGCCTGCGGCAGCCGAGACGAACCTAGAGGCGGCCTCTAGGCCGGGACGTCCAGGGTCTCGAGGTATTCGATCACCCGCCGGGTGAGCTGGGTCGGAGTCGAGGCGCCGCTCGTCACACCGACCTTCTTGGCCCCCGCGAACCAGCTGAGATCCAGGTCCTCGAACTTGTCGACAAGGTAGGCGGGTTTCTTGCCGAGTTTTTTGACCACCTCGACCAGGCGCAGAGAGTTGGACGAGCGCGGGCTTCCGACCACGATCACCAGGTCCACGTGCTGGGCGGCTTCGACTGCCGCCTCCTGCCGCTCCTGCGTCGCTCGGCAGATCTCGTTGTGCACCTCGGCCTGCGGGTAGCGCGCCTTGACCCGGCCGATCAGGTCCTCGGTGTCCCACACCGAGAGCGTGGTCTGGCAGGTGACGGCAACTCTGTCGCCCCGCAACTCAAGTGCGTCGATGTCCTCCGGATCCTGTACGAGGTGCACCTTGCCCGGCGCCTCTCCCATCACGCCTTCCGGCTCGGGATGTCCCTTGCGCCCGATGTAGACCACGTCGTAACCCTTGTTGGCCAGGTCGGCGACCAGCTCGTGCGTGCGGACGACGTCCGAGCACGTGGCGTCGACCGGCTTCAACCCCAGCTCGACCGCGCGCTGCTTGACCTGAGGCGACACGCCGTGCGCGGTGAATATGACGGTGCCCTCTTTGATCTGGTCCAACCCGGCAAACCGGTCGGGCTGGTCAACGAGGGCGATGCCCTGCGCCTGGAGATCATCGGTGGCGTGGGTGTTGTGCACGAGCATTCCCAGCATGTGCACCGGCCCGTTGGTCTCCTCGCGCACACGCTTGGCGATACGGAACGCGTCCACCACCCCGTGGCAGTACCCGCGCGGCGTGATCTTGAGAACTTCCATCCTCTTTCGAGTTTACGTGAGCGCTACTTGATCCCCACGAACAGGTCGTTCTCCGGCAGCTCCGAGCCCGGCTTGCCGCGGGCGAGCTGGTAGTACTCCGTTCCGAAAGCGAGCTCGTAGATCTGGCTCGCCATCGTCGCAAACCAAGAGTTGGGATCGTTCTGGCTCACGTGCGCCCCGAAGGCCTTGCGCTTCTCGTCGACGTAGTCGTGGACGTCGACCCGCGTCGTCACCAGCTCGTCGGGAGTGCCGGCGATTCGCATGTTCGTGTTCTGGGCCCGCTGCGCCTCTTCCGGCATCTGCGCCATGAACGCTTCCATCATCGAGCGGGGAATCGCCGTGTAGTAGAGCTTGTTCGGCGCCCAGCCTTCCCGCTCGAGAAGATCCAGCGCAGCGTTCGTCACGTGGTGCGCCTTGATGTGGTCGGGGTGTCCGTAGACGCCGTCCTCGGCGTACGTCACGACAACGTCGGGGCGTTCGTCTCGAATCACCACCGCAAGCTTTGCCGCGGCGTCCTCGAGAGGCGCCTGGTGAAACGAGCGCGGGTCCTTGTTGTCCGCCGTGTCGACCATGCCCGAGTCGCGGTAGCCGAGGAACTCGATCCTGTCGACCCCGAGAATCTCACCAGCGGCCTTCAGCTCTCCGGTTCGGATCTCGCCGAGCCGGGGCCGCGACAACGCCTCGTCCATGTTGTAGATCTCGCCCACCTCGCCGCGCGTGGCCGTGACGAGCACCACCCGATGGCCGTGCGCTTTAGCTTTCATCATGACGCCGCCGGTCGAGATCGACTCGTCGTCGGGATGCGCGTGGACGAGCAGCAGGGTTCCCATCAGCGGCCTCCTCCGATCAACATGTCGGCGAGCTGCTTGATTCCCCCGTGGCCGGGCCCCGGGATGGTCTTGTCGGCGGCGGCGATCACCTCCGGAGGAGACCCTTCGACCGCGACCCCCAGCCCGGCCCAGGCGAGCATCGACTCGTCATTCCGGCCATCTCCGACTGCCACACACTGATCTTGCGGGATCGCCAGCCTGTCGCACAGGAAGGCAACCGCGGCAGCCTTGTCGCTCTCGATGCTGGTGAACTCGAGGTAGGTCGGCACCGAGGTGGCGACGTTGAGCCGGCCCTCCCACCTCCGGCGCGCTTCCGGCAGGAGCTCCTCGAGCTTCTGCGCGGTCGAAACGATCACAAGCTTGGGCGTGGTCGGGCCCATCGCGGCGTCGAGATCGCCGACCACGTGGATCTCCATCCCGGCGTGGTCCGCATATTCATGGGCTTCGGGCCGGTCTTTTTCGACAATCAGCTTGTCGTCCCGATAAGCCTGGACGTGCAGGTCTCGCTCCTGCGCGAAACGGATCACTTCCATCGCAAGCTCGTGCTTCACCCCCTGGTCGAGGATCTTGGTGCCGTCGGGCAGCCGGATCTCGGCGCCCTGGTAGCAGATGATGGGACCGTCGAGCCCGAGCCGCTCGACCCAGGGGTACGCTCCCGGGAACGGGCGGCCGGTGCATGCAACGACCGTGACGCCCGCGAAGATGATCTGGCCCAGAGCCTCGACGTCGCGCGGATCCAGATTCAGCTTCATGTCCAGAATGGTGCCGTCGAGGTCGAGGGCCACCAGCCGGTAGCGAAGGGCGACTGTTATCTCTTGACCTCGGGATTCAACAGGTTTGCCGGGCGGCCCCCGCGGATCGCCGTGGCCATGTTGCGCGCCGCCATCGCCGACATCTCCGATCGCGTCCGGACGGTCGCGCTCGCGATGTGCGGGGCGAGCACCACGTTCGGCATGGGAATGAGCCCGGGGTGAACCGCCGGCTCGCGCTCGTACACGTCCAGGGCCGCTCCGGCGATTTTCCTCGCAGTCAGCGCCTCGACCAACGCCGCCTCGTCGACGACAGGTCCGCGCGAGGTGTTGATGAGGATCGCGGTCGGCTTCATGGTGGCGAACTGCGGAGTGCTCAGCAGGTGGTGGGTCTCCTGCGTCAGGGGAACATGCACCGAGACGAAATCCGACTCCGCGAGCAGCCTGCCCAGGTCGACTCGCGTGGCGCCGAGGTCCCGCTCAGCGTCCGGAGGCAAAGGCTGGGGGTCGTAGTACAGGACCCGCATGTTGAAGCCCTTGGCGCGATGCGCCACACCGCGGCCGATTCTGCCCACGCCGATCAGCCCAAGCGTCGCACCGTGGACGTCCGCGCCCAGCATCATGTCGATCGCCCATCCTCTAAAGCGACCCTGCCGGGTGAAGCTGTCGGCTTCGACGATCCTGCGCGCGGCGGTCATCAGCAGGGTGAATGCGAAGTCGGCCGTCGCATCGTCGAGCACGCCTGGCGTGTTGGTGACCATGACCTTGTGCGCGGTGGCGGTGGGTACGTCGATGTTGTCGAAGCCGACCGCGACGTTGCTCACGATCTTCAAGCCGGGCGTCGATAGGACGGTTTCACGAATCGGGTCCATCAGCTGGCTCACGATCCCGACACAGCCCTCGGCGGCGCGCCGGATGCTCGCCTCGTCAAGCGGCTGGCCGGCGGGATAGGCGATCACCTCGGCGGCTTCGGCCAGGATCGCCGGCCCCGGGTCGAGGATGGGGTGCATCAGCAAGACGCGTGCCCGCCCGCCTGTGCTCATGGATTGAGTCCCAGCTCCTGTGCGATCGGTTTCAGGGCATCGCGGACGATCTCCACGTGCTCGTCGAAGGGTATACCGAGCGCCTCCGCTCCCGCGACGAGCTCCTCACGATGCACGCCGCGAGCAAACGCCTTGTCCTTCATCTTCTTGCGCACGGTGCTCGGTTCGACCGCGCTGAGCGACTTGTCTGGCTTGACGAGGGCGCAGGCGATGATGAACCCGGACATCTCGTCCACCGCGTTCAGCGCCTTTCGGATGTTCGAGTCGCGCGGGACTTCCAGGTAATTGGCGTGCGAGGCGATATCGTCGAGGATGTCCTCAGGCCAGCCCCGCTCACGCAGCATGGCGATGCCGCGCATCGGATGCAGCTCCGCGGTCGGGCCTGATTCGTAATCCCAGTCGTGGATGAGGCCGAGCACGCCCCAGCGTTCCTCGTCCTCCCCGAAACGCCGCGCGTAGGCACGCATCGCGGCTTCGACAGCTCGCATATGGCGGCGCAGCTGGTCTGAATTCGTCAGCGAGATGACGAGCTCCCACGCTTCGTCTCGAGTCGGCGAGCTCAAATCAGAATCTCCTTCAAAGCCTCGAGCAATCGCTCGTGCTGCTCACGGGTGCCGACTGTGATCCGGAACCAGCCGGCGATCGGGTCACGATCGTAATGGCGGACGAGGATGCGCCGCTCGCGCAGCGCGTCCGCCACGGCGGCCGCTGAGTTGCCCGGGGCCGGCTTGACGAACACGAAGTTGGCCTCCGAGGGTGAGTGCTCGAAGCCCAGCTCGTGGAGCTGCAGCTCCAGCCAGCGCCGCTCGGTAACAACGTGGTCGACGATCTTGCGGTGGTGCCCCTCGTCCTCGATCGCGGCTGTCGCCGCCACGATGGCAAGGCGATCCATGTTGTACGAGTCCTTGACCGCATCCAGGTCCGCGATGAGATCTGGGCTCGCCAGCGCGAAGCCGATGCGCATGCCCGCCAGGGCATACGACTTCGACATGGTCCGAAGGATGATGAGGTTGTCGCACTTGGCCAGCAGGCCCACCTGTGACTCGAACGCAAAATCCACGTACGCCTCGTCCAGCACGACCACGCCCTTGGATCGCCGGACCGCGCGCTCGACAGACCGGGCGCCGTGCCATGTACCGGTAGGCGAGTTGGGATTGACGAGAAACTTCAAGGGAGCCGGGTCTTCCATGAGCTCCGTCGACCAGGTGAACATCTCGTTGCTCGGGTGGGGCGAGGGAACCGCCTCGTGGAGCCGGCAGAGCGGCTCCAGCAAGGGATAGGTCGGGGTTGGATAGGCGACCGTGTCTCCGGCGCCCACGAAGGCGCGCATCGACATCTCGATCAGCTCGTCCCCGCCGTTACCAAGCGTGACCTGCGCCACGTCCAGGCTGAAATGCTTTGCGATGGCCTTCCTTGCGGGGGCCGCCGTCGGGCTTGGATAGAGGCGCAGCGACTCGTCGGTGGCGGCCCTGATCGCCTCGATCACCCTCGGCGAGGGCGGAAGGGGCGCCTCGTTGGTGTTGAGCTTGACCCAGCCCTCGCCGTCAGGCGGTTGCTCGCCCGGGACGTATGGCTGGAAGCCGGCGAGGCTATTTCTCAGGAAGCTTTTCGGCATTCGAGCAGGAAGGTTTCCAGTGCGAGGCGAGGGCTGACGTTCTGCTCGAGATAGCCGAGCGTGTCATAGGACAGTTCGATCAAGCGGGCCCAGCGGCCCTGCTCGCGGCCCCGGCTCGCCAGCATCCTCTTGCGCAGCTCGATCTGCCAGCTCGCGATGGCGAAGAGCGCGGGGTCCTCGGCCTCGCCCTCCATCTTCCGCCAGCCCATCTGAGCCGAGTCCAGCTCGGCCGCCACGTGCAACGGCACGTCCGCTGGAGCGCCGAACACCTCCTCGAGCCGCCGTGTCCATGCGTGGTGGAGCTCGATCACGCCCTCGTCATCCGCCACTCGCGCGGCCCAACCCGGGCGGCCGCGCGCCAGCTCGGCGATGAGGCGCGCCCGGCCGGCCTCGACGCCCTGCCCGATAAGCAGTTTCTCGATCTCGGGCGTCGGCACGGGATGAAAGAAGACCCGCTGGCAGCGCGACACGACGGTGGGCAGCACCACGAAAGGATTGAGGCTCGGCGTGGTCAGGACGATCACGCGATGAGGGTGCGGCTCCTCGAGCGTCTTCAACAGCACGCTCTGGTCCTGGTCACGCAGGCGGCCCGCGTTCGCCAGGACCGCCACCCGGCGCGTGGCGACTGCGGGCTTCAGGTTCAGGAAAGCCTGCAGCGACAGCTCATGGAACTCGGGCGGCTTCTCGGGCAGCAGTCGGATCTCATTGATCGACAGTGGCTTGATCCGGTCGTCTTCCCAGTAGTCGGGGTGCCGCCCAAGCGCCGCCTCGGGCAGCAAGGCTTTCGCCAGCAAGCGCGCGACGGTGGTCTTGCCCAGGCCGGACTCCCCGACGAAAAGGTACGCGTGAGCCAGGCGGCCGCTCTCGAGCTGCGAGCGCAGCTGGTCCAGCGCCTGCGGCTGACCGGCGACCGTCGAGAAGGGGTCGGTCACGGGGTCTGCGGCGGCGCCGCCCGCCGGGCCTTTGTCTCGCGCTCGATGGCCAGGCGCTGCGCTCGACCCTGCAGCCACACCTCGCGGATGCGCTGCAGCGCGGTCAGGTTGGTCAGCACCGCAAGCAGGAAGACCACGCCGTACAGGACGTAGCCGCCCAAAACTCCGGAGAAGACGAGCCCGACCACCGTCACCACCACGCGCTCCGGGCGTGCGAAGACGCCTGAGTCACAGGTGAACCCGAGGCTCTGGGCGCGCGCCCGGACGTAGCTCACGAGGAAGGACCCGGCCAGCGCCGCCAGCGTCGCCAGGACCAGCCACCTCTGGAGCGGACCGCTCATGCCGACGAAGTACGCGGCCAGGCCGACGTAGATCGCACCCTCTGAGTAGCGGTCGAGCGTGGAGTCCAGGAAGGCGCCGTACGTGTAGCTCGAATGAGTTGAACGCGCCAGGGCACCGTCGAGGATGTCGCACGTGCCGGCGAAGATCAGCACGACGCCCGCCCACTGCAAATGGCCGAAGGCGATGAGTCCCGCCGCGGCGAATGTCAGCAGCAGTCCCACCACCGTGACCTGGTTCGGCGTCAACGGCACGCGCCCGATCGCCGCCATCAAGGCTTCCGCCCTGCGGCGGACCCAGGCTTCAAACCGCGTTGTGAACATGCTTCTCCCTCGGTTGGTGCGCGGCCTCGCGCGCCTCCTCATAGACCTCAATCACCTGCGACGCGACAGCGCCCCACGCGTAGCGCCTCGCCTTCTCGTGCCCGTAAGCCCCCATGCGTGCCCTGAGCTCCGCGTCCCGCGCCAGGATGATGAGCGCCGCGCCCAGCTCGGCCCATCCCTTGGGCCGTACGGTGAGGCTGTCGTGGCCTGGCTCGAGCACCGACATGTAGCCAGGCACCTCGGTAGCCACGACCGGCACGCCTGATGCCATCGCCTCGAGCAGGACGATGCCGAAGCTCTCAGCTCCGGTGGCCGGAGCGCAAAAGATGTCCGCGCTGTTGTAGTAGCGCGGCTTGACCGAGTCCGGGACAAAACCGGCCATCACGACGTTTGGAAGGCGGTGGTGCGAGATGTACGACTCGACCTTGCCGCGAAGCGGCCCGTCGCCGACGATGATCAGGCGGGACTGCGGCACGCGCGCGCGCATGAACTCATAGCCGCGCAGCAGGTCGCCCAGGCCCTTTCGCTTCTCGAGGCGCCCGACGAACAGGATGTTCACGTTCTCGTCACGCAGGTGGCGGATTGGCGCGAGGCCAGGTTTGAAAACGTTGACGTCGATTCCATTTGGTATGACACGGAGCGGAAACCCGGGGAAGTAGCGGTTGAAAAACGTCCGGGCCGGAACGCTCACGGCAATTCCTCGATCGATGCGCTCGAGATACGGCTGCAGGATGCCGCGGCCGTAGTAGTAGCCGATGTTGGAGCGAGAGAAAGCGTGGAACGTGCCGACGTTGGCGGCGCGCGACATGCGCAGCATCGTGAGGGGAAGCGCCGGCATGAGCGGCTCGTGGAAATGCAGGACATCGAAACGCTCCTTTTCGATGATCGCGGCCACCCGGTTGCCGAGGTGGAAGCTGAGCGTGATGCGGGCCACCGAATCGTTGGCGGGGACCGCGATGGGGCTGCCGATCCGGTAGAAATCAGGCGTGTCGAAGTCGATGTCGGCTCGGCTCGAGGGAGCGAAGATGCGCACCTCCTGGCCCTGGTGCCGCAGCTGCGCCGCGAGGTGGCGGACGTGGTCCGTCACGCCCCCGGGCGACGCGAAGTCGTACGGCGAGACCAGGCCGACTTTCATGAAAGCCTCACGGCGAGTTCGCCCAGATCTTGTGCGGGACGTGCCACTGCTCGGGATGGCGCCTGATGAAATTCTCGAGCTGGTGCAGCACCTGCTCGGTGGCGCGGACCTGGTCCGCCCGATTGTCGCCGGTGTCCTGCGCGAAGACCACTGGAGCGGCCTCCGCCTGGTACGTGTCGTCCGGGAGCCGGTAGACGCAGACCGGAAGAATTGGCGTCCCCGTGCGCAGCGCGATCGCCGCGGGGCCGAGTGGGATCGGCGCCAGCCGGCCGAAGAATGGCATCGGGTAGCCGGTGCCGACGATATCGCGGTCGATCGCGGTGACCACCATCTCCTCGTCCCGCAGCGCCTGCAGGACCCTGCGAAGGCCTCCCGTGTCCAGCGTCAGCACGCTGATCCCGAGCCGTGCACGTGTATCGCGGTACCACTCGAACAGGGCTCGAGGTTCGAGCTCCTCGGCGAAGAAGCTGACCGGCGTGAGTGTCGCCGACCAGATCGCCGACACCACCTCGTACGAACCCATGTGGCATGAGATGACGAGAACCCCCTTGCCGAGCGCGCGAGCCTGCTCCAGGTACTCCATACCCTGCACCTTCAGCCACGGCCGCATCGTCTCGACCGACGTCCGCGGCAGCTGCATCAGATCGACGTAAGCCTTGGCATGGTTCCGGAAATTGAGCCAGGAGAGACGGTGCAGCTCGCGCGGGTCGTTTTCCAGCTCCGGGCAGGCGATCTTCAAATTGAACTCGAGTCGCGGTCGGGCCAGCGGCGAGAACCGCCAGGCAAACCGCGCGGCCACGATCGCCAGGGCGTACGCGACCAAACGAGGCAGACGCTCCACCATCGACTGCACGGCCATGAACGAGCGGTAGCGCCACACTCACCCCTCGGCGCGGGTGAACATCGGGCGGAACGCGTACCACTGGTCGGGTCGCTCTCTGATGAAATCCTCGAAACGGGTGACCACGCGCTGCATCAACCCTTCTTTCGTCTCACCGGGCGCCCAGGTCAGCGGGGCGTCGAGGTGGACGTGATGGTGACCCGGTGACGTCGCGTACTGGCATGCGGGCAGCAGCGTGGCGCCTGTCTTGAGCGCGATCGCCGCGGGGCCGCCCGGGACGATCGCACGCCGGCCAAAGAATCGAACCGCTACCCCCGGGCCTTGCTCGAGGTCGCACAAGAGGGCGACGATGGCATTGGCCTGGAGAGCCTGCGTGATGGCGCGCACCGCCGATCGGCCGAGCGCGATGACGTTCAATCCAAACCGCTGCCGGGTGTGGACAACAGCGTCATTCAGCGAACCGGGGAAGCGCTCCGCGACCGCGGCGATCGGATAGCCGAGGGCGCCTCCGTAAGACCCGGCCATGTCCCACGAGCCCATGTGCGGAACCGCCATGATGGCCCCTCGCCCGGTGGCGAGCGCCGCATCGAGGTGTTCACGCCCGTCGATGCTCATGCGCCGCATGAGCTCCTCACGGCTGAGACTGCCCAGGAGCAGGAAGTCCGTGAGCATGCGCCCGTAGTTCTGAAATGCCCGGCGCGCAACCCGCGACACCTCGCGGTCTCGGCTCTCCCGACCGAGAGCGGCCGCGTAGTTCTCCAGCGCGGCGCGCCGCTGGCCCGCACTGAGCCAGAACCAGGCCGCGCCGCCGGGCGCCGCCGCGGCGTGTCGGAGCCCCGGCGGCACGACGCGCAAAACGCGCGCACCAACGGAGTAGCTAGCGCCGAGCAGACGCAGTCGCGGTTTTGGTGCGAGCGACACGGCGGACGCGGCCGTTGGCTCCCGCCTTATCACCCTCGATGAACTCCTCCACCAGGCGCCTTGCCTCGTTGTCGCTGTACTGGACGGGCGGCGACTTCATGAAGTAGGAGCTCGGACTCTCGAGCGCGCCACCGATGCCACGGTCGAGCGCGAGCTTCACGCAGCGGACCGCGTCGATCACGATGCCGGCCGAGTTGGGCGAGTCGTGGACCTCGAGCTTGAGCTCTACGTTCAGGGGCACGTCACCGAAAGAGCGGCCCTCGAGACGGATGTACGCCCACTTGCGGTCGTGCAGCCAGGGCACGTAGTCCGAGGGACCTATGTGCACGTTCTCCGCGCCTACGTCGTAGTCGAGCTGGGAGGTGACCGAGCGGGTCTTCGAGATCTTCTTCGACATCAGGCGGTCGCGCTCGAGCATGTTCAGGAAGTCGGTGTTGCCACCGAAGTTCAGCTGGTAGGTGCGCTCGAGCTTCACACCACGATCTCGGAACAGGCGCGTCAGCACGCGGTGAATGATCGTCGCGCCGACCTGCGACTTGATGTCGTCGCCGATGATCGGGAGACCCTTTTCCTCGAAGCGCTTCTGCCAGTACGGCTCGCGCGCGATGAATACAGGGATGCAGTTGACGAATCCGACTCCGGCGGCAAGGGCCTGCTCCACGTACCACTTGGTCGCCTCTTCCGAGCCGACCGGCAGGTAGCTCACCACCACGTCCGCCTTCGTCTGCTTGAGGATGCCGACGACGTCAGCCGTCTCGCCGGGTGCTTTGTGGACGACGTCGGCGAGGTACTTGCCGATGCCGTCGTGCGTCATTCCCCGCTGGACCTTCACGCCCAACGGGGGAACGTCGCTGAACTTCACCGTGTTGTTGGGCCCGGCGAAGATGGCCTTCGAGAGATCCTTGCCGACCTTCGTCTTGTCGATGTCGAAGGCGGCGACGAACTCGATGTCCCTGATGTGGTAGCCGCCCAGGTTGACGTGCATGAGGCCGGGCACGGCCTCTGTCTCCGGGGCGTTGCGGTAGTAGTGGACGCCCTGGATCAGTGAGGACGCGCAGTTGCCGACCCCCACGACGGCGACCCGTACCTTGCCGTTGCCGTGGCCATTTTTGTGGCCGTTCTTTTGACCGTTTTTCACGCGCCGACCTCCTCACGAAGTTTCACTCGATCTTTGATACCAAGCAGCTGGTCCAGTCGCGCCCGCTCGCGCGAGATGTTCTCCACGTCCAGAGAGCAGTAAACCTGCCGGCCGTCACGCCGGGTGCGGATCACCCCACCCAAACTGAGCTTCCTGAGGTGCCACGAGATGCGCGGCTGGCTCATGTGCAGGTGGACGGCCAGGTCGTTGACATTCTCCTCGCCCACCTTGCCGAGGCGCTCCAGGATGCGCAGGCGCGTCGGATTGGCGAACCCCAAGAAGTGGTCCGGAAGCTCGTGGCGCTGGGGTTGGAGAAACATAACGGTTGCTTTATATGGAGTCTAACGCATAAAGGGTTCGTTATGTGTGTGTCGGCGCGCCCAACCGAGTCACATGGGCGGAACCGACGGTCAGCGAGGCGCGGGATATTTTGTGGACCTCGTCATCCCCACCGTGGCAAAACTTTCGAGCAGTTGCTGCAGGTCAACCTGGCCCACGTACGAGAGCACGGCAGCCAGCTCACCGCAGGAGCGAGGCGCAGCGACCCGACGGTTCCGCCCGGAGCTCTCTAGCCCCCGGGCGAGTGGCGGCGGACCAGATCCAGGAACTCCGCGCGTGTCCGTGGGTCCTTGCGGAACGTGCCGAGCATGCAGGACGTGATCAGCTGCCCGCCCGGCTTTTCCACTCCGCGCATTTCCATGCACAGGTGGCGCGCCTCAACCACGACGCCAACTCCTTTTGGGCTTAGCGTCTCGTTCAGAGCCTCCGCGATCTCCTTGGTCATCCGCTCCTGCAGCTGAAGCCGGTGCGCGAAGACGCCGACCAGGCGCGGAATCTTACTCAAACCCACCACCTTGCCACGAGGTAGATAGCCGACGTGGCAGCTGCCGAAAAACGGGAGCATGTGGTGCTCGCAGAGGCTGTAGAAGGGGATGTCCTTGACCACGACCATCTCGTCGTAGTCCTGGTCGAACACGGCATCCGCGATGACGTCCTCCGGCTTGACCCCGTAGCCATCGGTGAGCTGGCGCAGCGCCCTTGCAACACGCTCGGGCGTGGCCCTCAATCCCTGGCGGTCAGGGTCCTCCCCGAGCTCGGCCAGCAACGACTCGACAAGGTCGGGAATCGGGTCGCCCGGGCGGTGCTTGGTCTTGGCCATTGTCCGAATGCTCACACAATTGATGCGTGGATGCGATCGCGGCGGCGCAGGTACTGTCGGAAATCGGGTACCTGCTGCGCCAGGACCCGGAGGAGAAGTTCCGCGCCAAGGCGTTTTCGTCGGCGGCCTGGTCGCTCGCGGTCGAGCGGCCCAACCTCGAGGCGCTCCACGGCGCCCACGAGCTGACCACCCTCGAGGGAGTCGGCGCCGGCATCGCCAAGGTGCTCGCCGAAGTCCTCGAGACTGGCGGCAGCCGATATCTCGACCGCCTGCGCGTACAGATGAAGCAGCCGGCCCACGATGACGAGTCGGTTCTCGACTTTGCCCAGTACAAGGGCGACGTCCACTCCCATTCGACCTGGAGCGACGGGAAGGCGACGATGCTTGAGATGGCCAGGGGCGCTGAGGCGATGGGTTACACGTACCTCGGGGTCACCGACCACTCGCCGCGCATCAAGGTGGTCAACGGGCTCGACGCCAACCGGCTGCTGGCGCAATCGCGCGAGATGGCGGAGGTGCAGGCGCAGGTCCCCGGGGTGTCCTTGTTGCAAGGCATCGAGGTGGACATTCTCGAGGACGGCTCACTCGATCTCCCGGACATCGTGCTCGAGCTGCTCGACGTGGTGATCGCCTCGCCGCACGTGAAGCTGCGCCAGGAACCCGAGGCTATGACTGAGCGGATGCTGCGCGCGGTCTCCCATCCGCACGTCGACGTCATCGGTCATCCGACCGGCCGGCGGCCGGGCTCACGAGAGGGCGCCCACTATGACTTCGAGGCGGTGTTCAAGGAGGCGGCCAAACACCGTGTTGCGCTCGAGATCGACTGCGACCCCGCGCGCATGGACCTGTCGCCCGAGATGGCGAGGCTTGCCCTGGAGCTGGGGTGCAAATTCAGCCTGGACGCCGACGCGCATGCCCCGGCCGAGTTTGCCTACGTCCCGATGGGCATGTGGATGGCGCGCCGGGCGGGGATCCCCCAGGACCGCATCCTGAATTTTCTTCCGCTCGACGAGCTCACCGACGCTCTGAGGTGAGGTGTTTCTGCTCGCCAGCCGAATAAGCCTCGGCGAGATACGACTCGACCCCTTTACGATCTCGATCCGTGGCGAAGGTCGGAATCATGATCGAGGGCCAGGAGGGCCTCAACTGGGCGAGGTGGCGCCAGATCTGCCACGACGCGGACACCCTTGGCTTCGACTCGTTGCGCCGGAGCGACCATCTCATCTCGTTGATGAACGCGCCGGAGCGCGACTGCATCGAAACGTGGGCGTCGCTCGCGGTCGCCGCGGAGTGGACTAAGCGGATCCAGTTCGGTCCGATGGTGAGCCCGATGACCTTCCGGCATCCGGCGATCCTGGCCAAGATGGCGGCCTCGGTGGACGTTCTCTCCGGCGGTCGCGTAATCCTCGGCGTCGGCGCCGGTTGGAACGAGAACGAGCACAGGGTGTTCGGGATCCCGTTCTACACGCAGAAGGAGCGGTTTGACCACCTCGAGGAGGGGATCCGCTCGATGCGCGACGCTTGGAGCAAGTCCAACCCGAAGCCGGTCCACAACCCGATTCCGCTGTTGCTGGGCGGCAAAGGCAGGAGGCGGACCATCCCGCTGGTGGCGCGCGAGGCGTCCGAATGGAACGTGTCCCGCCTCGACATGGATCTCTACAAAGAGGGCAAGGACGATCTCGAGGCGGCTTGTCGAGAGATCGGCCGCGATCCCAAGACGATCCGGCACTCGATCATGACGAGCTACATCGTCGGGCGCGACCACGCTGAGCTTCGCGAACGCGCAGCCAACGTTTCGAAGATCGTCGGCGGCCTGGGCGGAATGACCCCTGACGAGGTGCTCGCCAATCGGAAAGACGCGTGGTTCGTCGGAACCCCGGTAGAGATCGCCGAGCGGATGCGAGGCGTCGCCGCCATGGGCGTCGACCTCTTCATGCTCCAGCACTTTCTGCTGGACGACTCGGACGCTTTGAGGCTGCTGGCCTCCGATGTTCTGCCGGCGGTCGCATAGCACACGCAACGGGTCAGAATTAGGCGCATGGACTTTGACCTCAGCGAGTCCGAGAAGACCTTTCGAGACGAGGTTCGCGCCTGGCTGAAAGCCAACGCTCCTCGCAAGAGCTCACCTGAGGAAGGGCAGAAAGGTTTCATCGAAAGCCGTCGGGCCTGGCAGAAGAAGCTCTACGACGCCGGCTACGTTGGAATCACGTGGCCGAAGGAGTACGGCGGTCGGGGCGAGGGCTTCATGCAGCAGCTCATCTTCAACGACGAGATGATCCAGGCCCAGGCGCCGGAGCCCATCAACGTCATCGGCCTCGGCATGGGTGGGCCGGTGGTCATCTCGCACGGCACCGAGGAGCAGAAAAAGCGATACCTCGCGCCGCTATTGTCCGCCGAGGAGATCTGGTGCCAGGGGTTCAGCGAGCCGAACGCAGGCAGCGATCTGTCAGGCCTGCAAACTCGCGCCGAGGACAGGGGCGATCATTACGTCGTCAACGGCCAGAAGGTCTGGACCACGCTCGCCCACGTCGCGAAGTGGTGCATGTTGGTGACCCGAGAGCGCAAGGAGGCCAATCCCCGCGACGGCCTCACCTACCTCCTGGTCGACATGGAAAGTCCTGGCGTCGAGGTGCGCCCGTTGGTCCAGATCACAGGCGACGCGGAGTTCAACGAGATCTTCTTCAAGGACGTCAAGGTTCCGAAGTCGCAGATCCTCGGGGAGGCCGGCAACGGGTGGGCCGTCGCGATGACCACGCTGCTTCACGAGCGCGGCACGCTGGGCATGGCGCTCGCCACCCGCGCGCAGATCACTGCAGCCGAGCTTGCGGAGCACGCGCGCAAGCTGGGCCGGGGGTCCGATCCGCTCGTACGCCAGAAGATCGCGCAGTTCACGATCGAGGCGCGCGCCCTCCAGCTCAACGGCTACCGGGCCGTCACATCCGTCAAGCGCAGCGGCATACCGGGGCCGGAGGGATCGATTCTCAAGCTCATGTGG
Organism: Candidatus Acidiferrum sp.; assembly: GCA_035571315.1. Classification (GTDB taxonomy): domain Bacteria; phylum Chloroflexota; class Dormibacteria; order Dormibacterales; family Dormibacteraceae; genus Palsa-870. The sequence goes on along the minus strand of DATMKM010000052.1, from coordinate 119,035 downwards.
TCGGAGCTCAACCAACGCATGACTGAGAGCGCAGTCGACATGGCCGGCCCGGCAGGTCAGGTCGGCGACGGCGATGGTTGGCTCTATCAGTTCCTGCGCTCGCGGGCGAACACGATCGAGGCCGGCACGTCTGAGGTGCTGCGTAACATCCTGGCCGAGCGGGTGTTGGGCCTACCGAGAAGCCGCTAGCGCGTCAGCGGAAGCTTTCGTCTTGCCGAATAGTTTAGTATTTCGAAACTATGTCCCAGCTCTCCAACGAAGACGCCCTCGCGGCTTACAAGCAGCTGCACCGCGTGCTGTTGACCTCCACCGCGGGCAAGTGGCGAGACCTCGACCTCTCGATGCAGCAGCTGCGCGCGATGTACTTCCTTCGCGATGAGGAGGAGATCTCCGTGGGACGCCTGGCGGAGCTCTTCGGGATCGGCCTTCCCGGGGCTAGCCTGCTCGCCGACCGCCTCGTGCGATCGGGTTACGTAGAACGGCGCGACGACCCGGCAGACCGGCGCCGCGTGCTGCTGAAACTGACCCGGGTTGGGCTGCGCCTGGTCACCGACCTGCGCGAGGGAAGCCACTCGCTGCTCCGGCGCTGGATGTCCTCCCTTTCGCCCGAGGACCTCGCGGCTCTGACCCGCGGCTGGCGCGCGCTCGCCGACGTCGCCTCGCGCCACAGCCCGCAGGTCGTGGAGCACAGCGCCGTATGACCGCCGTCGCCGCTCGCGAGGCGGCCGTCGCGACCGAGAAGAAGGGCATCGATCGAGGCGTTCTCGCCGTCTTCGCCGGCCTGATGCTCGGCTCCCTGGTTGCTTCCCTGAACATGACCCTGGTCGCTCCGGCGCTGCCCACGATCGTCGCCGAGCTCGGCGGCATCGCCGACTACAGCTGGATTCCGATCTCCGCCATGCTCGCGTCGACCATCGTGGTGCCGGTCGCCGGCAAGCTCTCCGACATCTACGGCCGCAAGCCCCTCTACATGACAGGCATCGTCGTGTTCGCCGTCGGCTCTGCTCTGTCCGGCATGGCTCCGAACTTCTGGTTCCTGGTTTTCTCCCGCTTCGTGCAGGGCGCCGGCATGGGCTTCATCATGCCGCTGTCGCAAGCCATCATCGGCGACATCATCTCGCCGCGCGAGCGGGGCAAGTACCAGGGCATGATGGGCGCGTCCTTTGGGGTCGCCTCAATCATCGGGCCGGCCGCCGGCGGCTACATCACGCAGAACTTCAGCTGGCGGTGGCTCTTCTTCATCAACATTCCGTTCGCGATCCTCACCCTGCTCGTGGTCGCCCTTTACATGCAGGTCCCCAACGAACGCCGCAAGCACGCGATCGACGTCTGGGGCAGCATCACGCTTTCCAGCGGGATCACGTGCGCCCTTCTCGCGACAGTCTGGGGCGGAGGCCAGTACCCGTGGAACTCGTGGCAGATCATCGGCCTCTACTCAGCCGCCGCGATCCTCCTCGGCGCATTCGTGTGGGTGGAGACACGGGCGGAAGAGCCTGTCCTTCCTCTGCGCCTTTTCAAGAGCAGCATCTTCACCTTTTCCAACATCGCAGGCGCCGGTGTGGCGATGTCGATGTTTGGCGCGATCTTCTTCCTGCCGGTTTTCGTCCAGGGCGTGATCGGCAACAGCGTCACGAACTCGGGCGCGATCCTCGTCCCGATGCTCGTGGCGATGATCGTGACCAGCATCGGAAGCGGACAGTTCATCTCGCGCACCGGTCGCTACAAGATCCCGCTCCTCATTGGATTGGTGTTCATGGGCGCCGGCTTCTACATGCTGTCGACGTTCAACGTCAACACCACCAACCAGACCGCGATCGAAGCGATGATCCTGATCGGTCTGGGCCTCGGTGTCTCGATGCAGACCTACACCCTGGTGGTGCAGAACTCGGTGACCCGGCAGGACATGGCGGTCGCGACCTCCGCCACACAGCTCTCGCGCTCGATCGGGGCGGCGGTCGGACTTGCCGTCCTCGGCACGATCCTGACCTCGGGCATGGCGTCGTCCATGGCCAAGTACCTGCCCGCGGCAGCCCTCAAGCAGTTCCAGGCCACGGGCGCATCGACCGCCGGGGCGGTGTTCGACCCGACGCAGCTCGCTCATCTTCCGACCGCGATTGCCGCCGGCATCAGGCACGGCCTGGCCGACGCCATTCATCCGGTCTTCATGGCAGGCCTGCCGATCATCGCCGTCGCGTTCATCGCGACGCTGTTGATCCGGGAGGTGCCTCTGCGTCAGACCGCCCACGTGGCCGCGGGACGCGCACGGGCGGGGGACGCCGCCGAATAAACTAGGCCCCCGTGGCCAAGCCGCCCGCTTCCAATACCGAGCAGCGGATGCTCTGGTCGTTCTGGCTCGCGTGCGGACTCGCGGTCGCCGGGGGGGTGGCACCATTCTTGTTGGGTGGAGGCTCGAGCCGGCTCAGCGGGGCCGTCTTCCCCTTCGCGCTCGCCGCGATATTGCTCGGGGCGTGCGCCCTGCTCTACAGCCATGGCAAGCCGATCACCGCGCTGTTGTACTTCCTGGCGAGCCTCGCCATCGTCTACGGGATCCTCGCCATCCTCGCCCTGCCGCTGCGGCTCGCGGTGATCGGCACGTGCCCTCCGGCGCCGGCAGCGTGCGGGCCCGGGTTCGAGCGACCGCTCACCGCAGGAGAGTCGAATGCGCTCGGTTTTGCGATTGGCATCGGGATCGTCGCGATCCTGACCGGCTTTTTTGGGCTCGTGACGCTGTACCGCCGGCAGGCCGCGGCGTCGCCGGCGCCCCCCACGCCCCCCACCCGCCAGATCGCCCCCGTGGGAATGAAGAAACCCGCCGAATCGGCATCCGCCGCGCTGATCGCAGAGCCGGTAGTCGCCGCGGCACCGGCGCCGGCGCCCGAACCCGAGCCGGAACCCGAGCCCGAGCTTCCGGCCCATACGGCGGATCTCGAGCTGGCGGCTCCGGTCGAACCGCTCGAGCTACCGGAGGCCGGGACTGCAGACCGTGTTGAGGTTGCGCCATCCGCGCCTCAACCCAAGCCAAGGAGAAAACGAGTGCCCAAGGCCAAGCCCGACACCTCGACCACCCCCGATGCCAACACGTCGGTCTGATGGACTTCGCATTCTCCGAAGAACAGGAGATGCTCCGTGGCTCCGCGCGCGACTTCCTGGCCAAGGAGTGCAGCTCGAAGGTGGTGCGCAAGCTGATGGAGAGCCCCGACGCGTACGACTCGGCGCTCTGGAAGAAGATCGTCGACCTCGGTTGGACGGCGCTCGGCATTCCCGAGCAATACGGCGGCGTGGGCACATTTCTCGACCTGGTCGTGGTCCTCGAGGAAGCCGGCCGCGCGTTGCTGCCCGGTCCGTTTTTCGCCACGATGGCTCTCGCGGTGCCGGCCCTCCTCGAGGCCGGGACCGAGTCTCAGAAGAAGGAGGTGCTCGGCGCGATCGCGCAGGGCTCGGCGCGCGCCACCCTGGCATTCACTGAGCCGTCCGGCAAATGGGATGCCGCGTCGGTCACGCTCACCGCCAGGCCGAGTGGAGGCGGCTGGCAGCTCGATGGCGTGAAGCAGTTCGTTCCCGACGCGGAGGCCGCCGATTACATGGTGGTCGCCGCCCGAACGCGCGGCGAGGGCGAGGATGGAATCTCTCTCTTCCTGGTCAAGGGACGACCCCCCGGCATGACTGTCACTTCCCTCAAGACCCTCGACATGACGCGGCGCTGGAGCGAGGTTCGTTTCGACAAGGTGAAACTTGACGGGGACGCCCTGATGGGCCAGGCCGACAACGCGTGGCCGCATTTGAAGAGAGCCCTGGACTGGGCGACCGCGGCGCTGTGCGCCGAGATGATCGGCGGCACGCAGAAGGTGCTCGAGACCTCGACCGAATACGCCAAGACACGCCACCAGTTCGGTAAGCCGATCGGCATCTATCAGGCCGTGTCGCACAAGCTGGCCGACATGTTGGTGCTTTCCGAGAGTGGACGGTCAGCGACCTACTACGCGGCCTGGGCGGTCGACGCGGACGCTCCTGATCGTTCGCTGGCGTCATCGATGGCGAAGGCATACGTGTCCGACGCGTACCGCAAGGTCGCGGGCGACGGCATCCAGGTGCACGGCGGAATTGGCTTCACATGGGAGCACGACATGCACCTGTACTTCAAGCGGGCCAAGTCGTCCGAGGTCACGCTGGGCGACGCGACCTACCACAGGGAGCTGGTCGCGCAGTCCCTGGACCTCTAGAAAGATTTATCCGGCGGCGAGGAGGCGGAAGACGACCAGGCCGAAGAGCGCGCACGCCGGGATGACGAGGCCTCGATAGAGCGTCCAGTAGCCGGCCCACGCTTCGCGGAGACGGTCCAACCGCCTGCCCGAGCCGAAGACCAGCGACCAGTAGATCGGGAGGGCCGCGCCCGTGTTGACGGCGAGCGCGAGCAGAGCAAGGCCTCCCGCGCCGGCGAGCCACGGTTCCAGCGGCGCTGCCCCGCCAAAGCCTGCCTGCATGCCCCACACCGCGCCCGCTCCGATCAGGCCGAGCAGCGCGGGAAGGCCAAGCAGGAAGAAGGCCGAGAAGGACACGATCACCATCACGAGCATCAAGGCGAGGGTCGCGACCAGCCCAGCCAGGGCAGCCGCGGCCACGGTAATCCCGTTGGCCGAAGACGGACCTGTGTGCGCGGGAGCGCTGGCCGCAGGCACCGGGTCAGAGGACGGCCCACCGGCCACCGCAGCCTGCACGTCCTGCCACGAGTGCCAGTGAGCGGTCGCCGTGATGGTGCCCGCCACGCCAGCGGATGCCGCGGCGATGAGGACCCCCGTCGCGATCGCCGCGGCGTTGCGGCGAAGCACGGTCATCGGAATCCAAACGCGTCTTTTCCGTACGCGTCCCAGACCCGTTTCCATCAGCCGCTCGCGGTCGAAGGTCGTGCCGCACAGGACCGTCAGCGCGAAACACGCCGTGATCGGCAGCAGCAGCGACGGCACGGCCAGCGGTGAGCGGAACACGAACAGCGCAAGGGGCAGATCGGCAACCGCGGCGGACACCGGCGAAAGAAGAAATGACCAGGCGCCTCCGGCGGCACCCTCGCGCGGAAACAGCATGAACCCGAGCATCCTGCCCATCGCCGCCCAGTACGCGGTCACCGCCGCGACGAAGGCGAAAACCGGAAGCAGATCCCAGGGGGCCGGCTGGCCGAACAGGCTCAGGAAGGCCATCCCTGCCCCCATCCAGAACGTGACCCAGAACGTGCTCACCACCGCACCCGGCAAGACTTCGAGCCAGATCAGCGAAGGGTCGTCAACCGGCGTGTAGAGGAGAACCTCCAGCGATCCCTGCGCTTTCTCCCACCAGATGCCGATCGAGCTCTTGATCGATTCCAGCAGCGCGAAGGACATGAAGAAGAGCGGAAGCAGCAGGCCGGCCTGAAGCGCGGTTCCGCCGGCGAGTCGCTGGGCGACCTGGCCGGCTGCGCCCGGCAGCTGCCCGAAGAGCGAGGTCGCGGCGACCAGCAGGAGCACGAATGCGTTCAGGTACATAACCCAGCTCAGGTCGCCGCGGCGCCACCACGAGCTCACATAAAAAGGAAGCGCGTGGCGGAGCAGTCCGCCCTGTGTGCGTAGCGACCCGAACATGCGCGCGGCCGGAATTCCCGAGACGAAAGGAGTCAGCGGCGGTGCGGGAGCCGACTGAGCAGCCAGTGGCTCGTCCATCGCGTGGATGTAGACCGACTCCAGGCTCGTGCGCTCCTCTGTCAGCTGGTGGAACGGCGCTCCATGCTGGTCGAGTTCCGCCTGGAGCCGGGTGGCGAAGGCGGCGCGATCGCGCGTGGTGGTGTCCCACGACAGCGAATAGGTGAGGCGCTCGCCGTCCAGCTTGTGGCTCAGCGCGTGTTCGCGAAGCCACCGTTCGAGTCCCTCCCTGTCCGTCGGAGTCGCCGCCAGCTGCGCACTGAACACGCGCCCGTCTCCTGCTTTGCGGCGCAGCTCATCCAGCGTTCCGTGCGTGACGACGACCCCCTTGCGCATGATCGCGATCCGGTCCGCCATCAGCTCGGCCTCGCTGAGCACGTGCGTCGTGACGATCAACGCCGCGCCGCGAGCGCGCTGCTCGCCGAGGTAGTGGCGCATGTCGGCGGCGGCGACAGGATCGAGGCCCGCGGTCGGCTCGTCGCAGAAGATCCAGTCGGGCTCGTGCAGCGTGGCCCTGATCAGCGCGACCTTTTGCGCCATGCCTCGCGAATAGGCGGCGAGGACTGTCTCCGCGCGATCGTCCAGCTCGAAGCGTTCGAGCAGGCTTGCGATGCGCTTCCGGCGAACCTCCTCCGGAACTCCGTACAGGTACCCGAAATGGTCCAGGTACTCAGGCGCGGTGTTTCGCCCGTAGAGCCTCGCCTGGTCGGGCACGACGCCAAGGCGAGCCCGCACCTCGTCCAGCCGGTCGGGAAGCCTCAGCCCGTCGAGCTCGATCAGCCCCGAGTCCGGATGGAGAATCCCGCCGAGGCAGCGCAAGGTGGTGGACTTGCCGGCGCCGTTCTGCCCCAGCACGACCAGCAGCTCGCCGCTCTCGACGTGCAGGGAAACCCCATCGACTGCGCGTACGTCGCCGAAACTCTTGCGAAGGTCCTCGACCAGGATCACTGGAGAGCGGAGCTTACGCTGTCGCGCTCACGCCTTCGCCGCGATAAGCGGCGTGAGACGGTCCCTGACCGCGAAGTGGATCTTCTCGCGTGATCCGGTCGCGTCGAGCCGCACGAAGCGATCCGGCTCCGCCGCCGCCAGCCGGTCGTAGGCCGCCGCGACCTTGCGATGAAAATCGAGCGACTCCTGCTCCATACGGTCCGGCGCTTTGCCCGCCGCCACATGGCGCTCCAATCCATTCTCGACCGGGCCTTCCAGCAAGAAGGTGATGTCCGGGCGCGGGAACGTCGACGGCCAGGTCGCCGGCACCCCGCGAGCGCCGCCCTGGTAGGCGAGGGTTGAATCGTGGTAGCGATCCGCGACGACGATCTGACCGGCCTCGAGCGCCGGCGCGATGACCTCGGCGATGAGCTGGCGCCGGCCCGCCATGAAGAGGTACATCTCCGCCTCCGCATCGATCTCAAGCCCCGCGTAAAGGACGACCTCCCTGATGCGCTCGCCCAGCTCCGTGCCACCCGGCTCCCGGACGACCACTGGGTCGCGCGACGACAGCCACTCGCCGATCATCTCGACCTGCGTCGACTTGCCGGAGCCCTCCGTGCCCTCGAACGTTATGAAGAGCCCGGGCATCCTCAGGCGGGTGCTTCGGGAGAGAACGTGATGCGCAGGCGGCGCTGCGGCTCCTTGCCCATGCTGCGGGCGGAGAGCTCGTTCTCGGACACGAGCTGGTGCTGAAGCCGCCTGAGATAGGCGTTCTGGGGCGAGATCTCGACCGGTCGGAGGGTCGACTTCACGGCCTTGATCGCAGCCGCCGCCTCGGCGAGAGCGCGCGTCGTGGCCTCGTCGTGGCGGTCGACGCCGTAGATCCGAGACAGCGCATCGCGCACCTGGGTCACCGAGTTGCTCTTGAGGATGTGAATCGGCAGACCGCGGCTTTCAGCCTGGCGCAGGCTGTCCGGCCGGCGTCGGTAGTGGTTCTTCAACGTCAGCACCGCCCCGGCTCCATCGAGGTTGCCCAGGACCCGGACCGGAAGCTCGAGCTCCTTGATCGTCTGCTCGACGTGATGACGGCTCACTCCGTACGGAAATATGCCGAGCGGCTTGTTCGGTGTAGGCGCCGCCGGCGGCGGGTCGGGCGTCACGACGACGGGCGAGTCGACGTTGGAGATGACCCTCCCCTCTCGCGTCCGCATGCGGATCTTGGGAGTGAGCAGGGGCCCGCGCAAAGCAGTGTCGACGATGTCCGCGAGGGGCATGTGGATCGCGACCCGGTCGCGGTCCTGGATCTCGACCAGCACGTCGAACGTCGGGGGCGCCTTGCGCTCCAGCACGGATTTCTGCGTCCCTCGCCGGCGCGCCTCTTCGTCAGACAGCGTCACGCTCTGGATGCCGCCGAGCAGGTCGTTGAGGGTTGGGTTGACGAGGAGGTTCTCGAGGGTCTGACCGTGCGCGGTGGCGATGAGCTGCACGCCGCGCTCTGCAATGGTGCGCGCGGCGGCGGCCTCGAGCTCGGTGCCGATCTCATCGATGACGATGACCTCGGGCATGTGGTTCTCAACAGCCTCGATCATCACGGAGTGCTGCAGCAACGGCGTCTTCACCTGCATGCGGCGCGCGCGGCCGATGCCGGGGTGTGGGATGTCGCCATCGCCGCCGATCTCATTCGACGTGTCGACGATCACCACGCGCTTGCGCAGCTCGTCGGCCAGCAACCGCGCGCACTCGCGCAGCATCGTGGTCTTGCCGATGCCCGGCCGTCCGAGCAGCAAGATGCTCTGGCCGCTGACGACGATGTCGCGGATGATCTCGCCTGTGCCGGTGACCGCCCGGCCGACGCGCATGGTCAGGCCCGTGATCCGACCCGAGCGGTTGCGAATGGCCGAGACGCGGTGCAGCGTGCGCTCGATGCCGGCCCGGTTGTCGTCGCCGAACTGCCCGACGTTGTTGGCCACGTGCTCGAGGTCGGAAGCCGAGACGGGGTGGTTGGCGAGGAGCACCTCGCGTCCGGGCACGCGGGCTTCTGGCTCGCGGCCGAGATCCAGCACGATCTCGAGGAGCTCGCGAGGGTCGGTCCTTTCGTGCAGAGCCTGCGCGAGGTCGGGCGGCAGCGCCCGGGCGAGGAGCTCGATCTCCTCGTCCCATTTCGGGTCTTGCGTACGCGTGGCGACCTGGCGTGCGATGCGAGCTTCTGAGCTCATCCGAACGAAGGCACCAGTCCCTTCTCGCGCACCGGTACGCGGACTGCCAGCTCTTTGACCAATAACAACTGTGTCAAAAGTACGCTGAATCCACGCCCGCGGAGGGCGTCGATCATGTGGGCGTCGTAATGGCGCAGGCTGGACCAGGTCGGTGCCTCGGAGTCGCCCAGCAGCGAGAGGCCGAAGTCGGCCAGCTCGCCCGGCAAGGGCCCCTCGGGAAGGGCCATGAAGTTCAAGGTGTCCGGTCGCGCCCCCGAGCTCCGCTCGGCCTTGACCCAACCGACGAGCTCGACGCGATCGACCACGAACTCGTGCTTGTCGGAGCCTCGCGCGGCGAGCCGGCCAGTCCACTCCCCGCCGTGCAGCGCCCTCCACTCACGGTAGGTGGGGGCTTCGAGCTGGGACACTCCCTGCGGTGTCACCTTGCGGTAGAGCTGGTACAGCATGCGGTTGTCCCCGCGCTTGACGGGGCGCACGCCCTCTGGAAACTGCTCCGACCGCATCACGGGCTTGTCCGCATACACCACCACCTCGGTCGCGTACTGGCGAAAGCCGCGAAGCCGGAAGGCCGGGATCAGAGGATCGCGCTCAGGCAGGCGGACGAAGAGCCTCAACGCGCCACGTTCGAGCGCCTGGTTGGAGAGGTGCTCCACGAGAGCGGTCGCCACCTCCTCGAAATCGGTCTCCTCGGCGACCTGCAGGTTCAGGACCTGCAACACGCTCGCCCGCCGCAGATCAAGACCGAGCGGCTGGCCCGAAGCCTGGATGAAGCCGATCACCTTGCCGTTGTCCTCGGCGACGTAGATCAGCGTCTCCTGCGAAAGAGGCAGCAGCGCCGAGAGTGTGGAGCTGAGGAGCGACCACAGCCGCGCGGCCGGAGGCGCGGCCTCGCTCAGGCGGATGTCCGCCGAGCGGTGCATCTCCTCGATGCGTGCGAGGTCGAGCAGACCCGCGGTCCGGATCTTCACGATGACGCCAGCCTGACGAACTCGCGATGCAACCGCAGGTCTCCGGTCAGCTCCGGGTGGAAGCAGAGCGCGACGATGCGGCCCTGGCGGACCGCTACCGCGTGCCCGTCGTGCCGGGCGATCACCTCGGTAGACCCGGTCGATTCGATGAGCGGCGACCGGATGAACACGCCGGGAAATCGCCTTCCATTCAAGCCGGTCACATCGAGTGCGGTTTCGAAACTGTCCACCTGGCGGCCGTAGCCGTTGCGCCGGACGGTGATGTCGAGCAGACCGAGGCCGCGTTGACCGGCCATGCCGTCCGCGACGTTACGCGCGAGGAGGATCGTGCCCGCGCACGTGGCGAATGTCGCGAGGCCGCGACCGATTGCCTCCCGCAGCGGTTCGAGCAACCCGGTCCGCTCCATCAACATCGTCATCGTCGTGCTCTCGCCACCTGGCAGCACGATCCCGTCGAGCCCTTCGAGGTCTTCAGGCGTACGCACCAAGCGCGTGCGGGCACCGGATTTTTCCAGCGCTCGCACGTGCTCCGCAAACGCTCCCTGCATCGCGAGGACCCCGATGAGGGGGTGGTTGGTCTTCTGGGAAGCCGGCGCGGACCTACCAGCCTCGGGCAGCGAGCAGCTCTTCTTTGGGGATGGCGGGGATCTCGAGACCGTCCATCGCCTTACCCAGTCCCGCGGAGACCTCGGCAAGTTTTTCCGGCTTGTCGAAGTACGTGGTGGCCGCGACGATCGCCTTGGCACGCTTCAACGGGTCCTCGGACTTGAAGATGCCGGAACCGACGAACACTCCGTCCACTCCAAGCTGCATCATCAACGCCGCGTCCGCCGGCGTCGCGATCCCGCCCGCCGCGAAGTTGACGACGGGCAGACGGCCAAGGCGCTGGCACTCGGCCAGGATGTCGACCGGAGCGCCGATCAGCTTCGCTTCGTGGACCAGCTCCGCGTGGTTCAGTCCCTGCAGCTTGCGGATGCCCGCGTTCACGGCGCGCGCGTGGCGCACGGCCTCGACGACGTTCCCGGTGCCGGCCTCGCCCTTGGTCCGGATCATCGCCGCCCCTTCGGCGATCCGGCGGGTCGCCTCGCCCAGGTCTCTGCAGCCGCAAACGAACGGCACCTTGAAGGGGTGCTTGTCGATGTGGTTCTCCTCGTCGGCCGGCGTCAGGACCTCGGACTCGTCGATGTAGTCGATGCCCAGCGCCTGGAGGATCTGCGCTTCGACGAAGTGCCCGATCCGGCATTTCGCCATGACCGGGATGGTCACCGCTTCCATGATCGACCGGATCAGGTCCGGGTCGGACATGCGCGCAACGCCGCCTTGCTTGCGAATGTCGGCGGGAACGCGCTCGAGGGCCATCACGGCGCAGGCGCCCGCCTCCTGCGCGATGCGGGCGTGCTCGGGCGTGACGACGTCCATGATCACGCCGCCCTTCAGCATCTGGGCTAGCCCCGCTTTGACCTTGAAAGATCCCTTGACGGCGCCGTTTCCATTACGCGAACCGTTGCGTTCGGCCACGGACGGAATTCTACGCGGCGCTCGCCCTAGAGCCGCTCCAGGACAAGCGTTCGCTTTGAGGCGTACTCGCCGTCGGTCAGCAGGCCGTCCCGATGCAGCCGGGTCAGCATGTCCATCTCCTCGAGCACGTCCAGCAGCGGGGCCATGGTCCGCCGCGCCAGGTAGGCGTCGGAGGCGGTGCCGGCCTCCTCGCCCCGGGCGTCGAACTCGCGAATGAAGAAGAGCGCCTTCACAGCCGAGAACGGGATCCCGAGCTTGCGAATCGGGCTGTCGGTCTGCTCGGCATGCAGGTGCAGGACCACGCCGTAGCGATGGCGCTCCAGCGACCCATCGAGGTGACCGCGGAGCACCTCGCCGTCGAGGAACCTGATGGCGACTTTGCGGGTTGGCGTCTCCGAGGCCAGCTCCTGGTCGCGCGGAAGCTCCACCCACTTCACCGCCGTGAGCGGGATCCAGGCGGTCTCGTTGTTCTCGAGGCCGCCGGCATCGTCGACCTCGACGAGGAAGTCGGGCTCGTCGAAATCGAGATCACGGGCGACCCCTTCGAGGGTCTCGTCGTCGAAGAAGCGGACGACTACTTTGGCCATTTCACACCTACTGTACTAACCCTCATATCTCCACTCTCCTGCGCTAGCCCAGCGAGCTCGGAGGCGCGGCCTTGAGTTCGTGGGGGCCTTTGGCTCGGCGCCGCCCGATTCGACGGGCGCACTTCATGCAGACCGCGATGTGCTTGCGAACGGCTTCGGCCTGGTTCCGGCGGAGCTTGCCGGCCAGGTACGGGGCCAGGAGCGGAACCGCCTCGGCGTGGCTCAACTCACCCTCGCCCTCGGCGGCGATGTACTCCTCTTTGAACCGCAGCCGGGCGCGGTAGAGCAGCGTTTCGACCGCGCTCTCGGACATCTTCAACGTATGCGCGATCTGGCGGTAGCTCAGGTCCTGCAGCTCGCGGAGCGTCAGCACGAGCCGGTACTTCTCGGGCAGACGCTGGGCGACCGTCCAGACCTGGCGGCGCATCTCGTTCGACTCCTGCACGAGGACCGGGTCGAAGCTCTTGCTCGTCGACGGGAGATTGGCGAGCAGTTCTCCCTCGTCGGCCTCGACTCCATCGTCGGCACGCAGGTCGCGCTGGCGGCGCCGCAGCTCGTCGAAGCAAAGGTTGCGTGCGACCGTGTGGACCCAGCCCCCGAAGTTGAACGAATCGTCGACGCGATCCATCATGCGCAGCGCCTTCATGAACGTCTCCTGCGCGATGTCCTCGGCCAGCAACGCGTCTCCGAGCTTGCGTCTGACGAGGCGATAGATGGACGCCACGTAGCGACGGTGCAGCTCCTCGAACGCGTGGATGTCACCGTTGCGGTAGGCCTTGACCAGCTCGACGTCTGATGGTTCGATGCCCTCCTTCGTCGGCGGCGGGTCCTTTTCGTCTATTCCCAAGCGCGTTCCCGGCACGCCCGCGCGGTGGCGCGCCTCAGCATTTCGCCGGCGTCTCCCATGAGCTGCTGCAGATTGTCACCTTCTTCGTCGAGCGTCACCACTGCGGCGACGCCGAGATTGCTCAACACCTCCCAGCCGGGCGCTTTGCTCCCGGCTATCAAGAGAACCGGGATTCTAGACGCTTTGCCGCGTTTTGCCACCTCGCCAGGCGCCTTTCCGTAAGCCGTCTGGGAGTCCGCCCGGCCCTCTCCGGTGATGATCAGGTCGGCACCGGGGAGATTTTCATCGAATCCGGCTGCGGTCACGATGAGTGGAGCGCCGGGCAGAAGCTGCGCGTCAAGGAAGGCCAGCAGGCCGGCGCCGGCCCCGCCTGCCGCACCTGCTCCGGGCACTTCGGCGACCTTCTTTCCGAGGTCCCGTTCGATCAATTCCGCGAGCCGGGCGAGGGCGGCGTCCAGCTCCTGTACAGCCGCCTCGTCGGCCCCTTTTTGCGGCCCATAGACGGCGCTCGCGCCCTGGGGACCGGTGAGGGGATTGGTCACGTCGCAGGCGACCTGCACCCTCACCGCCTGCCAGCCGCGATCGAATCCGGAGGCGTCAATCCGTTCGAGGCGGGCGAGGGCTGCTCCCCCGCGCGCGAGATCGTGTCCCGCGGAATCCAGCAACCGGTAGCCCAGCGCCTGCGCCATGCCCGCGCCGCCATCGTTGGTGGCGGAGCCGCCGATTCCGGCGATGACCTGGCCTACACCCGCGCTCCGAACCGCTTTCAGCAGCTGCCCGAACCCGTACGTCGAGGCCGCGCGAGGGTCGCGTAGCGCGGCTGGAATCAGTGTCAAGCCGCTGGCTGAAGCAAGCTCCACAACCGCCAGCCGCCCGTGCTCGGCCAAACCATATGTCGCCTCCACCGGATCTCCGAGCGGTCCCTCCACGCCGGCGGTCCGGTAATCGCCTTGGAGCGCGCTGACGAGCGCTTCGACGGTTCCGTCGCCGCCGTCCGCCACGGGCACCTCGACCACGTCAGCCTCGGGAAACACGTCACGCACGCCGAGCGCCATCGCCGCTGCGGCCTGCGAAGCGGTGAGTGAGCCCTTGAACGCGTTGGGGGCGACGACGACCTTCATGGCCGGGCCGAGCTTAATAGACGGGAATCGTCCAGTCCTTGTACTTCTTCGACTCGCCCCGGACGGCGCCGAAGTAGATGTTCTGCAGCTCCTGGGTGAACTCACCGACCTTGCCGTTCCCGACCGGCCGCCGGTCGACTTCGACGACCGGCGAGATCTGCGCCCCCGTGCCGCACAGCAGCAGCTCCTCGCAGGTGTAGAGCTCGGTGCGGTCGATGCTGCGCTCGACGACGGGCATGCCGAGCTCGTCTTTGATGAGCCCGATGATCAGCGTTCGCGTCACGCCTTCGAGGATGTCGTCGGTGACTGGCGGGGTGAAGAACGTCCCCTCTTTGAACATGAACAGGTTCTCGGCCGAGCCTTCCGAGACATGGCCGTCCACGGTCAACACGATCGCCTCGTCAAACCCCGACTCGACCGCTTCGGATTTCGCGAGTGCCGACTGCGCGTATGAGCCGGTGATCTTGGCGCGCGCGGGCAGCGACTGGTCGGACACCCTCCGCCACGTGCTCACCATGCAGCGAATGCCCGATTCGACCTCGACGTAGTTGCCGAATGGAATGGCGTAGATGAAGAAGCTGTGCTCGAGGTTGTGCAGGCGAACCCCTATCTCCTCGCTTGACGTGTATAGAAGAGGACGGACGTAGACGTCCGATTTGAACTGGTTGCGGCGCAGAACCTCGAGCGTGAAGTTGACCAGCTCTTCAGTCGAGTACGGAAGCGTCATGCGCATGACGTTGGCCGAGCGGCGCATGCGCTCATAGTGCTCGGCTGCCTCGAGCAGAAAGAGCTGCTCCTGCTTCGCGTTCCAGTAGGCGCGAATGCCTTCGAAAACGCCTGTGCCGTAATGAAGGGCGTGCGTCATCAGGCCGAGCCTCACGTCGTTGTAGCGAGCGAACTCGCCCTCGTGAAAGACCCACGTGTTGGGGTGAGGCGCTGGTCTCCCGGGCGCGGCCTTCCTGGCACCCACACTCATCGAAACAAGTGTAGGGCGGCTGCACAGGGCGCCCGGCTTCTGTTATGAATCCGGACTGTGAGCCTGTACGGCATCATCGCCGACCTCCGCCGAGAGCAGCCGACCCCGGCTGCCATGCAGACGCTGGACCTGGTCGTGGGCGAGCTCGGCAAGACCCGAGACAACCTGAAGGAGGCGGTGGCCAACCTGAGCGACAAGCCCCTCCCGCCCGCAGGTAAGCCCGTACTCGACGAGCTGGTCGCGCGGGCGCGCGCGGCGGGCGTGTACGACCTCGACTATGGACCGGACCCCTATGACAAGCCCCCGGTCGAGTCCCTCGACGAAGCCACCGCGGGCATTGGTGCGCTCCTCGCCCTGTCTTCTGTGGCCGTTCTTGGGCTGGCCGTCGCGGCGGTCGTGATCGGCCTGTACGCGATCTTTCATACGAGCAGTGGCTGAGTTCTCCTTCGACGTCGTCTCGGAGTTCGACACGGCCGAGCTGACCAACGCGCTCGACCAGGCCCGCCGCGAGGTCGGAACCCGCTACGACTTCAAGGACACAGCGACGATCTACGACCACCAGGAGGGCAAGATCCTGATCGAGTCGGCCAGCGAAGAGCGGGCGAAGGCGGCGCTCCAGGTGCTGCGCGAGAAGGGCGCCCGCAGGCAGCTTTCACCCAAGCTCTTCAAGGCGAGCGATCCGAAAACGGTCGGCAAGGGTCGCGGTCAGATCGAGATTCAGCTGAATGCGGGGATCACCGACGACATCGCGCGCGATCTGCGCAAACGAATCCAGAGCGTGACGCCCAAGGTCCAGGTGCGGATCCAGGGCGACCAGCTTCGCGTCGTCGGAAAGGACAAGGACACGCTGCAGCTCGTCATCAAGGCGCTGCGCGAAGCGGAGGACATCCCGGTTCCCCTTCAGTTCACGAATTATCGATAGGCCTCCGATCTCGGAGGATCAGGAACCGTGGTTGTAATTCCAGCCATCGATCTGTTCGGCGGCCGCTGCGTTCGCCTGGTCAAGGGCGATTACGGGAAGCCGACCGTTTACTCGGACAGTCCTCTTGAGGTGGTGGACGAGTTCGTAACGGCGACAGCGGAGCACCTGCACGTGGTCGACCTGGATGCCGCACGCGGCACCAACGACAACAGGACGGTGATCGAGTCGATCGTGCGCAGGCACGATCTCAAGGTCCAGGTCGCCGGAGGCATCCGCACGGCCGAAGCGGTGGAGTCCTGGCTGAACGCAGGCGCTCACGCCGTCGTCATGGGGACAGCGGCCGTCCGTGATCCCCATCTGCTCGAGAGATGCGCGCGCCGCCATCCGGCGCGCATCCTGGCGGCGCTCGACGTCCGGGATGACAAGGCGGCGGTGAGCGGTTGGACCGAGACCGAGCCCGTGATGATGGGGGCGCTCCTCTCGCGCTGGGATCGGCTTCCCCTCGCCGGCGTGATCCTCACGTGCATCGACCGGGACGGCACCCTCTCAGGGCCCGACCTTGTGACGCTGGCCAGGGCTCGGGCGATGACCGGCCTTCCAGTCCAATATTCGGGTGGCATCGCATCGCTCGACGACATCGCCAAGGTGGCGGCTGCGGGTGCGCAGGCGGTCATCCTCGGCAAGGCTCTATACGAAGGGCGCATCGCGCTCGACCAGGTGTTCGGGACTTGAGGCGGCTCGGTGTTGCGCTCGCGCTGTCGCTCGCCCTGCTGGCGTGCGGCGGGCGTGCGATGCCCGATGACAAGGGACTCCACCAGGACATCGTCAGCAATGCCAACGGCGCGGAGGTGACCTTTGACGCGACGATCCTCAGCGATCCTGTGGAGTCCGGCGGCCACGAACGATTCCAGGTCAAGGATCCTGCCGGCGACCTGCTCGAGGTCGACCACAACACCACCCTCGCGCCATCGGTGCCGGCCCACGCCGGAGATGCGCTCATCATCCACGGCCAGCTGTACATCGACCCCGGACCCAGTGTCGGGGTGCATTGCACGCACGCTCAAACGTCGAGCGGGTGTCCGTTCTCAGGCTGGATCGAGTTCGCGGGAAACTACTACGAATAGCGCCTCAGGATTTCGTCTTGCGCGCCACCATCCACGCGGTCGCTTGAGCAACCGGGCGCACCACGATCTCGTCGATGTCAACGTGGGGCGGCCGCGTGACGGCGAAGACGACGCAGTCTGCGACGTCCTCGGCTGATAGGGGCTTCAGACCTTCGTAGACCGCCCTGGCCGCCTTGCGATCGCCGTGAAAGCGCACCAGGCTGAACTCGGTCTCGACCAGGCCAGGGTCGATCTCGGTGACTCGAATCGGCTCTCCGTTCAACTCCAGGCGCAGCGTGCGCGTGATCGCGCGCACAGCGTGCTTGGCGGCGGTGTAGCCCGCGCCGCCTTTGTAGGTCTCGAACCCGGCGATCGACCCGATGTTAACCACATGCCCGTGCTTGGCCTTACGCAGCAGAGGAAGGCAAGCGCGGGTCATCCACATCAGGCCGAGCACGTTGACCTGCCACATTCCTATCCAGTCCTCATCCGATGACTTTTCGATTGGCGAAAGGCCGAGCGCCCCACCCGCGTTGTTCACCAGGACGTCGATGCGTCCGAATCTTTTCGAAACTTCCCTCACGAACGCATCGATGCTCTTCTGGTCCGTGACGTCGAGCGCCAAGGCGACGCCTTCCTCGCCCGCCACCCGCTTGAGACGGTCGATGCGCCGTGCGCCGACGACGATCTGGAATCCCTTTCGCCCAAGCGCGACCGAGGTGGCTGCGCCGATCCCTGAGGATGCTCCGGTGATGACCGCGACCGGTGTGGATTTGGCCATTCCGTTACCTCCATGTGCCTCGTGAAACCTTGGGCTTTGCTGTGAGTTCGCGGGCGACTCGCGATTGAGTGACAACTGCGGCGCTCTTCAAGCGTACCCTAGGAAAATGCTTGAGTTCCTGGTCGGGTTTGTCGTCAGCCTCCTCGTGCTGGCCGGCATCCTGGTCATGGTCGGTCCGAACCTCAAAGGCGCGATCCGGCGTGTCCGGTCCCTCCGGCGCCCGACGACCGTCCCTTCGGTGTTCCAGAAAGCTCCCCACGAAGCAGTGCCGTCGGGACTCAACCCGAAGACCCAGCGGGTGCTCGTGGCGTCTGCGCGGCTGTCCAACTGGCTGCGCACGCACGGCCAGGAGGACCTCTCGCGCGAGCTCCGCGGCGCCGCTGCTCGCATGACAAGCAACGAGCCGGCGGGGCTGTACGCCATGCAAACCGCGGTCCGAAAGCTGAAAGCTGTGACCATCGAGGACAACTCGCGCGAGCGGCTGAACGCGCTTTCGAACGAGCTGCGAGTGGCGGTGCAGGATCGCTTCGAGCAGCTCGAGCTGCTGCCCTTCAAGCGCCCCTGACGAAAGAGAACCGGCGCCGCGTCCGGTCGGGGTCGCCTTTCGAGAAGACGATCGGATTCAGCCGTGCGGTGCGCGTCGGGAACCGAGTCCTGGTCTCCGGCACGGCGCCGATCTGGCCCGATAAAGCTGTCGACCCGGACCCCTACGTCCAGGCCAAACGATGCTTCGAGATCATCGAGGCCGCGCTCCGCGAAGCGGGCGCGTCACCTGAGCACGTCGTCCGGACGCGCATGTTCCTGACCGACAGCGCCTTCGCCGAAGCCGTCGGCAGGGCGCACGCCGAGGCCTTCGGCGCGGCCGCCCCGGCCGCCACGATGGTCGTGGTGAAGGGCCTGCTGGACGAGCGCTGGAAGGTGGAGATCGAGGCGGAAGCGGAGCTGGCCTGAGACGCCGTTTAGGTCCGCGTCCTGCGCGCGCGGCTAGAGCTCGGCCTTCGGCCCCTTACCCGACTCCACGTACTTCTTCAGCGCAACCATCGTCTTGCTGATCCCGTCGGCGTACTGGCTGTTCAACAGGCCGCCCGCGAAGCGAAGCAGGCCGCCCAGCTCATAGTCCATCTCGTAGAGGACGTGCGTCGTACCGTCCTTCTTCTCGGTGTACGTGTAGGCCCACGTCCCCTTAAGCGGGCCGCGGATGAACTTGCCGGCGCAACGCTTTGGCTTCTGGTAGACGGTCTGCTCCACCTCGATCCTTTCCTTGAACCCGCCTGGGAGGTCGAGCTGGTAGCGATACCGAGTCCCCTTGCCAGGCGGACCGTCGTCGAGCTTCTCGGCCTTCGCCAGATAGGACGACCACTTCGGCGCATTGACGACGTCTTCCTGGACCACCGCCCACACGCGTGAGGCCGGCGCCTTGATGTCGACCGCCTCGTGAATCTTGCTCACCCTGCGATGATCCCACGAGTGCCGGAGGTGGTTCCGTATCGAATGCTCGGCGCGCTGCGGCACAGAAACTACCGGCTGTTTCTGACTGGCCAGATCATCTCGACGGTCGGTACGTGGATGCAGAGCGTGGCCATGCCGTGGCTGGCTCTCGAGCTCACCCACAGCGGCCTCCTCGTGGGACTCGTGCTCGCCGCGCAGTTCACCCCGGTCCTGCTGGGGGGACCTTTCGGAGGGCTCGTCGCGGACAGGTATGGCAAGCGAAATATCCTGCTGGTCACTCAATCCCTTTTCACGATCCCTTCGTTCGTCCTCTTCGCAGTCAGCGCGACTGGGCACGCCCAGTACTGGATGGTGATCGTCGCGGCGTTTGCCACCGGCGCCATAAACATGTTCGACGTACCGTCTCGCCAGGCGTTCGTCATCGAGATGGTCGGCCGGAAGGACCTGATGAACGCGATCGCGCTCAACTCGTCGGTCTTCAACGCATCGGCCGTGATCGGGCCCGCGATCGCCGGACTCGTGATCGCGGCCGTGGGCGTGCCGATCTGCTTTCTGGCGAACTCGGTCAGCTACCTCGCGGCCATCGTCGCCCTGCTTTTGATGCGCGACCTGCCACCCGCGGCCGCCGCGCACCACGAGCAGCCGCTTCTCAAACGGGTCGTCGAGGGAGCCGCCTACGCGCGACGTGAGCCGGCGGTCGGGATGCTGCTCATTGCGGTGGCGGTGTTCTCGCTGTTCGCGATGAACCGCCTGACGCTGATCCCTTTGTTCGCCGACCAGGTGCTGCACGTGGGCGCGCACGGGTTCGGTTTTCTCCTGGCCTCGATGGGATTGGGCGCCCTGGTGGGAGCGCTCACGCTTGCCTTCTCACCGACGCTGGGCGCCGATCCGAGGCGACAGTTCTGGATGGCGATGATCTGGGTCGGCGCGCTGGTCGAGTTCTCGATCTCGCGAGTCTTCGTGCTTTCACTGGCGACTCTCTTCGTGGCTGGTTACTGCCAGATCTCGTTCGTCGCGACCGCCAACAACAGGATCCAGACCCTCACGCCCGATCGCCTCCGTGGGCGGGTGATGTCGCTCTACGCGCAGGCCCTCATCGGCGTGGGTCCATTGGGCAGTACCCAGGCCGGTCTGCTCGCGACCCTGTTCGGGGCGCCCTGGGCCATGGCGACCGGCGCCGTCGTGGCGGGCGCGGTCGTGCTCGGCATCCGGATCGTGCGACCCGAGACCTTCTCGCTATCGACCGCCTTCAGTCCCGGGACAGAAAGGGGGGAAGGTCGGCCGGCGAGCTGAGGCCTCTGGCTTCGAGGAACGCGGCGATTCCGTCGTGGACCTCTGCGATGGCGGTCGGGTTGATGAACGTGGCCGTGCCAACCTGCACCGCTGCGCACCCAGCGACCAGGAACTCCAGCGCATCTTCCGCCCGCGAGATCCCCCCGATGCCGATCACCGGGATGCGCACCGCGCGCGCCACCTGGTGCGCCAGGTGGACGGCGAGCGGACGGATGGCCGGGCCGGACAGGCCGCCGGTCCGAAAGCTCAGCCGAGGTTTGTAGTCGGCGAGGTCGATCGACATGCCCACGAACGTGTTGACGGCGCAGAGCGCGTCGGCGCCCGCCGCCGCGACCGCGCGCGCGATGTCACCGATGTCGGTGACCATCGGGGTGAGCTTCACCCAGACCGGTAAGCGGGTCCGCTTGCGCACCGCCTCGGTCACCGCGGACGCAGCGCGTGGGTCGTTGCCGAAGTAGAGACCGCCCTGTTCGACGTTCGGGCAGGAGATGTTGATCTCAAAACCCGCGACTCCAGGCACGCCGTCAAGTCGCGCAGCGAGCTCGCCATATTCCGCCGGGGACTCTCCGTTGATGTTGACGAACACCGGAAAATCCCACTCCGCCCACTGCGGCGCGTAATCGCGGATCAGCGCGTCGACGCCCGGGCCCTGCAGCCCGATGGCGTTGAGCATGCCGCTGGGGGTTTCGGCGATGCGCGGCGGGGGCGTGCCCTCTCGCGGCCGCAGGAAGATGCCCTTCGAGACCATGCCTCCGAGCGCGGCGCGCTCGAGCAGCGGCACCTCCGTCCCATAACCAAACGTGCCCGAGGCCGCCAGCACCGGACCGCGCAGTTTGAGCGCGCCGACGTCGACCGACATCTGGGTCATGCGGTCACGGCGTAGGAGAGGTGGGACGGGAGCGCGGCCCAGTCGACCCCAGCGGCTCGATACACCGGACCCTCTTTGCATGCGCGGTCAAATCCGCCGCGCACCAGAGGGACCGCGCAGCCCAGGCACACGCCCGTGCCACAGCCCATGTACGTCTCGACCGCCACCTGCGCTTCGGGCCACCGCGCCGCGACTGCGGCGAGCATCCGGTTCGGCCCGCATGCGAGCACGAGGTCCGCGTCCGGCGCCGCCGCCACTGCCGTTCCATGGAATCCCTTCGAGCCGTCATCCGTGGCCCAGATGACGTCATCCCCGTCGGTCTCGGAGCACAGGTCCTCGGAGGTGCGGGCGCCATGGACCCAGGTCACGCGGATCCCAAGCGAGGCAGCCCGCCTCGCCGCCAGCGTCATCGAAGCGACCCCCAACCCGCCGCTGACCAGCACGGCCGTGCGCGCGCCGGAGTTGATTTCGAATCCATGTCCAAGTGGCCCGAGACAGCTGACGCGGTCGCCTTGTTTCATCGCGAGCAGCTGCGCCGTTCCCGAGCCGACGGCCTTCAAGACGATCTCGATCCGCTCGCCGTCGACTCGGTAGACGGAGAACGGACGCCGGAGCAAGGGACCTGGTGACCAGCCGATATTCACAAACTGACCCGGCAGCACGGAAGATGCAATCTCCCGGGCGTCCATCGTGATCACGTACATGTCGCGGGCTACCAGGCGCTTGCCGGTTATCCGGGAGTCAGACAGGAACACCTTCTCTCCATTCTTCGATCGTGCGCACCTCCATTTCGCGCGAGGCGGCGACCGCTGACTCGAGCAGGGCAGTGGCCGTGTCCAGTGACGTGAGACACGGGATCCGGCGTTCCACGGCGGCGCGCCGGATTTCGAAGCCATCCTTGAAGACCGGCCCGCCCACCTCATTGGGCTCGGCGTAGACGTTCGACATCGTGTTGATCACCAAGTCGACCTGGCCCTGGGTGATCACATCGACGACGGTCGGGCCAGGCTCGCCGATCTTCGCGACGACCCTCGGCGAGAATCCCGCCTGGCGGAGCGCCCTGGCGGTGCCATCGGTTGCCACCAAGGTCCAGCCCATCTGGATCAGGCGGGAAACGATCGGGAGCAGCTCGGGCTTGTCGACGTCTGCAATGGTCAACAGGGCGGTGCCGCCTCTTTCGATGTGCATGCCTGAGGCGGCAAAGGCTTTCCGGAGAGCCTCGTTCAGGGTGCCGGCGATGCCGATCGCCTCTCCGGTGGATTTCATCTCCGGGCCGAGATACGAATCGACAGCTGGCAGTTTGTTCATGGAGAAAACAGGCGCCTTGACCGCGACCAGGTCTCGCGCGGCGACAAGCCCGGTCGACCAGCCCATGCCGGCGAGCTTCTCGCCGAGCATCACGCGCGTGGCGAGCTTGACCATCGGCACCCCGGTCACCTTGGAGAGGAAGGGCACGGTCCGCGACGAGCGCGGGTTGACCTCAAGCACGTATACGTGCCCTCGGTGCACGACGTACTGCACGTTGAGCATCCCGCGCAGGCGCAGGTGCCGCGCGATCTTCACCGTGTACTCGACCACGTGGTCGAGCTCGGAGGCTTCCAGGCTCTGCGCCGGGTACACCGCGTATGAGTCGCCGGAGTGCACGCCCGCACGCTCGACGTGCTGCATGACGCCCGGTATGACCACCGTCTCGCCGTCGGTGATCGCGTCGACCTCGACCTCTGTGCCCTGGAGGTACTTGTCGACGAGCACGGTGCCCCGCGGCATTGCGCCAATCGCCCAGAACATGTAGCGCCGCAGCTCCTCGCGGTTGCGCACGATCTCCATCGCCCGTCCGCCGAGCACGTACGACGGGCGGACCAGCACGGGGTAGCCGGCGCGCTCCGCAATCGCGACTGCCTCCTCCACCGTGGTCGTCGTGCCGCCGACCGGCTGCGGGATGCCGATCGCGTCGAGCGCCTTGGCGAAGGCGCGCCGGTCTTCCGCGAGATCGATCGCCTCGACGCTTGATCCCATGATCGCCACGCCGTGCTGGTCGAGCGCCTCCGCCAGGTTGATCGCGGTCTGGCCCCCAAACTGGACCAGGGCCCCACCCACATGCTCGACCTGCGCGACGTGCAGCGCGCCGTCCAGGTCGAGCGGGTCGAAGTACAGCCGGTCTGAGGTATCGAAGTCGGTCGACACCGTCTCGGGGTTGGAGTTGACCAGCACCGCGCGCACACCCGCATCGCGCAGCGACCAGGCGGCGTGCACGGAGCAGTAATCGAACTCGATGCCCTGGCCGATGCGGATCGGGCCGGATCCGATGACCAGCGCGCTCCGTCCCTTGACCGGCGTGCTCTCGGTCTCCTCCTCCCAGCATGAGTAGTAGTACGGGGTCGCGGCCTCGAACTCCGCCGCGCAGGTGTCGACGAGCTTGTAGGTCGGGGCCGCGCTCTCGATCGTCTCGCCGCGCAGTGCCGAGATCATCGAGTCTGAGTAACCGGCCCGCCGCAGCTCGCGCACATCGCCTTCCACTTCAAGACGCGCCAGGTTGGCCATCCTGTCGATGAACCAGCGATCGATTCCACTGCGGTCGGCCAGGGATTGCGGGCTCGCCCCATTCCTCAATGCATTGAGAAGCGCGAACAGCCTCCGGTCGTTGGGCTGATCGATCGTCTCGGGACCGAGCTCCGCGGTCGCGGGAGGTTTCTGCTCGAGGGAGCGCATCGCCTTGACGAGCGCCGCCTCGAATGTCCGCTCGATCGCCATCACCTCGCCGGTGGAAGCCATCTGCGTGCCGAGGCGCCGGTCTCCGGCGGGGAACTTGTCGAAGGGCCAGCGTGGGATCTTCACGACGCAGTAGTCAAGGGCCGGCTCGAAGGCTGCGAACGTGCGACCCGTGACCTCGTTGCGGATCTCCTCGAGCCGCCTGCCGACAGCAACCTTCGCCGCCACGCGGGCGATCGGATAACCCGTGGCCTTGGACGCCAGGGCCGACGAGCGGCTGACTCGTGGGTTGACCTCGATCACGTAGTAGGTGGAGCTCTTCGGGTCCAGCGCGAACTGCACGTTGCACCCGCCCTCGATGCCCAGAGCGCGGATGATCCGGATCGCCGAGGAACGCAGCATCTGGTGGTCGCGGTCGGACAGCGTCTGCGCGGGCGCCACCACGATCGAATCACCGGTGTGCACGCCCATCGGGTCGAGGTTCTCCATGTTGCAGACGGTGATGCACGTGTCGGCGGCGTCCCGCATCACCTCGTACTCGATCTCTTTCCATCCCCACAGCGAGCGCTCGATGAGGACCTGGTGGATGGGTGACGCGTTGAGGCCGCCGATGGCGATCCTTTCCAGGTCCGCCTCGTTGGTCACGAACCCACCACCTGTGCCACCCAGCGTGTAGGCGGGGCGGATCACCAGCGGCAGGCCAACCTCGGCGGCGAACTCGAGCACGTTCTCCAACGATTCGCACACCCGCGATATCGGCACGGGCTCTCCGATCCCCTGGAGCATGTCCTTGAAGGCCTGGCGGTCCTCCGCCTTGCGAATCGTCTCGATCCCGGCGCCCAGCAGCCGCACGTGGTGGCGATCGAGAACTCCGGCGGCCGCGAGCTCGGTCGCCAGGTTCAGAGCCGTCTGCCCGCCGAGGGTCGGCAGCAGTGCGTCAGGGCGCTCGCGCGCGATCACACGCTCGATCGACTCGACCGTGAGCGGCTCGAGATAGACGCGGTCGGCGACCTCTTCGTCGGTCATGATCGTCGCCGGGTTGGAGTTCACGAGGACCGTCTCGATGCCCTCCTCCCGCAGCGCCTTGCAGGCCTGCGTCCCGGCGTAATCGAACTCGGCGGCCTGGCCGATCACGATTGGGCCTGAGCCCAGGATCAGCACCTTGCGGGGCTTCGGTGGTGGGGCCGCCCCCCCGACGGCCCTCAACGCAGGGCGGCGGTCCCGCACCATCTCGACGAAGCGGTCGTAGAGGTGCTGGTTGTCTTGAGGACCGGGGCAGCCCTCGGGGTGGTACTGGACGCTGAATACGGGCAACGTCCTGTGGCTCAAGCCCTCGACCGAGCCGTCGTTCAGGTTGCGCTGGGAGACGAAGAAGTCGCCGGCCGGGATGGAGCCCGCGTCCACCTGGAACTCGTGGTTCTGGCTCGTGATGTGCACGCGGCCCGTCTCGAGGTCTTTCACCGGATGGTTGGCGCCGTGGTGGCCGAACGGAAGGCGCGACGTGGTCGCCCCCGCGGCCCGGCCGAGGATCTGGTGTCCGAGGCAGATGCCGAAGATCGGGATCCGCCCGATCGCCTGGCGGGCCAGCTCCACCGGTCCGTCGAGCACCGCCGGATCGCCAGGTCCGTTCGCGAGCACCATGCCGTCGGCGCCGGTGGATTCGACGTCCCGCCAGGTCGCCGTATGTGGCAGTACCACCACGCGACAGCCGCGTTCGCGAAGGGAGCGGAGGATGTTGCTCTTCACTCCGTAATCGACGACCGCGATCGACAGCCCCGCGCCGTCCGCGTGATCGCCACGGCGCAGTTCGGGCGGCAGCGCATCGAGCCACTCCTCGACTGAGGTCCGCGACGCCTGTGCCACGAGGTCCTGCTCAGCTAGGGGCGTCACGCGGCGCGCGGCGGCGGCGAGCTCGGCCAACCGAGCCTGGCTCGGAGCCTGCGACTCATGGGTCAGGACGGCGCGCAGCGCGCCATTGATGCGCAGGTGGCGCGTCAACGCCCGGGTGTCGATCTCGGTGATCGCGGGCACTTTCCAGCGCTTCAGGTATTCGTCTAGGGAGCCCTCGCTCGAGTGGTGGCTGGGGACCGGGCAGGCCCACCGCACGATCAAAGCCCGAGCCCATGGCCGGGACGACTCCGCGTCGGCGTCGCGCACGCCGTAGTTGCCCTGCAGCGGGTAGGTCATGCACACCATCTGGCCCGCATACGACGGGTCGGTGAGCACCTCCTGGTATCCGGTCATCGCGGTGTTGAAGACGACCTCTCCCTCACCGACGACCTCGGCGCCCAGGGCATCGCCGACAAAAGCTCTGCCATCCTCGAGCACGAGGGCGGCCGTCTTTTTCGGAGCGCCCGGCACGCGCCCGGCGTTTCTAACCGGCAACGATCACCGCCTGGTCGATGCCGTCGTCTTCGGCCACGAGGACCTCGATTCGCTCCGCGTCAGAGGTCGGGACGTTCTTGCCGACGTAGTCAGGGCGGATCGGCAGCTCGCGATGCCCGCGGTCGATGAGGACAGCCAGCTGGATGGCCCGGGGGCGCCCGAAGTCCATCAGCGCGTCCATCGCCGCTCGGGCGGTCCGGCCGTGATGGATCACGTCGTCGACGAGGACCACGACCTTGCCATCGACGGGTGGCATGTCGGAGATCGCGCGATGGGAGGGCTCGCGCAAATGGCGGTCGTCACGATGCTCGGCCACGTCGAGGCGGCCCACCGGGACGGCGCGCTGTTCGAGCTCGCTTAGGATCACGGAAAGGCGTCGCGCCAGGACATCGCCCTTGCTGACGACGCCGATCAGCACGACGTCGTCGGTGCCTTGATTCCGCTCCACGATCTCGTGCGCGATGCGAGAGAGCGACCGGCGGATCTGGTCGGCATCCATCACCGTTGCCTTGAGCCGTCCCTGTGTGACGCTCATGCCAACAAGCGGTCCAGGAGCGCCATGCGCACGTGCAATCCGTTGCGGGCCTGCCGGAAGTACGCGGCCCGGGCATCGGCGTCGACCTCAGGCGCGATCTCGTCCACGCGAGGCAGCGGGTGCATCACGATCGCGTACTTGCGCATCAGCTCGAGCGACCCCTTGTCGATCCGGTAGACGCCCTTCACCGCTTCGTACGCCGCGGGGTCTGAGAAACGCTCCTTCTGAATCCTCGTCATGTAGACGACGTCGACCTCTGGAAGCACCGAGTCCAGGTCCTCGGTCTCGACCCACGCGACGTGGTGTTCATCGAGGTGCGCCTTCAGGTCGTCTCGCATGGCGACTGTGGGCGGGGCCACGAACGTCAGCTCGATGTCCTTGAACTTGCTCAGCAGGTACGTAAGAGAGCGCACGGTCCGGCCGTTGGCCAGGTCGCCGACCATGGCGACCTTGATGCCGTCGACGCGGTTCAGCTCGTCCTTGATCGTGTAGATGTCGAGCAATGCCTGGGTCGGATGCTGGCCGGGACCGTCCCCGGCGTTGATGATCGGGACCGAGCTGACGGCGGCCGCTCGCTTGGCCGCGCCCTCCTCGTTATGGCGTACGACGATGACGTCCGCATAACCGCTGACGATCCGGATCGTGTCTTCGAGTGTTTCGCCCTTGGCCGCCGACGAGAACTCGCGCGCGTTGTCGGTGCCCATCGTCTGACCGCCGAGGCGCAGCATCGCCGCCTCGAAGGACAGGCGTGTGCGGGTGGAGGGCTCGTAGAAGAGCGCGGCCATCACCTGGCCGTTGAGGCGGCCGGTGAAGCGGTGAGGCTCACGCTTGATCTCGTCGGACCGCGCGAAGAGGTCTTCGAGAAGCGACCGCGAGAACTGCTGGCTCTCGATCACGTGCCGGAATCGGCTTCCGACGGCCATCAAAAAACCTCCTTCCCGGTCTCTCTGTACCGGACTTAAAGGAACCCGAACCTCGCGAGAGTTTACCTTAGACAGCACATGAACAAAAGACCGGGCCACGTCGAAGTCTTCGTTGAGACCGGCTACTGCTCCTTCTGCGACCGGGTCCGCAACCTGCGCCGCGAGGAGCATCACCTGGGCACGCTCGTCCGCACCGTGCTGACGTGCGAGACCTGCCACCGCACGCTGTCGAGCACGATGGGCGTGGCGCCCGCGGAGACGGAAGCCCCGGCGAACGAGGCGCCGGCCGCCGCTGCCGAGGTCGTGGCGGAGGCCAAGCCTCAGCCCGCCAAGCGCGCCGCCGCGTCAAAAGCCAAGCCTGCAACTCCCAAGCCCACAGCAGCGAAGAGCCGCACAAACAAGCCGAAGTGAGCCCGGCGGCGGTCAAGGTCGACCGCCTGGAGAAGACGCTCGGCAAGAACAGGGTGCTGCGTGGCATCTCGCTGGAAGCCGGCTCGGGCGAGATCTTCGGTCTTTTGGGCCCGAACGGTGCCGGCAAGACGACCACGCTCCGGATCATCTGCACCCTGCTCGCCCCGGATTCCGGTTCTGTGAAGGTGCTCGGGTTTGACACCCGGTCCGCGCCTGAAGAGGTGCGGCGCCGCGTGGGAGTGGTCACCGCCGATATCGGTGTGTATCCTCGTCTTTCGGCGCGCGAGAACATCGTCTATTTCGCCGAGCTGAGCGGCGTGCTCGATGGTGAGCTCCAGCGCAGGGTCGACACGGTCCTGGAGCGGCTGGACATGGGCAGCTTCGCCAACCAGCGGGCCGAAAGCCTGTCGTCCGGTCAGAAGCAGAAGGTCGCAATCGCCAGGGCGATCGTCCACGACCCCGAGGTGCTGATGTTCGACGAGCCCACGTCGAACCTGGACGTGCTCGCGTCTCGGGAGATCCGCAACTTCATGGTCGAATCGCGTGGCCGCGGCAAGTGCGTCATCTTCTCCACGCACGTCCTGCACGACGCGGAGCGGCTGTGCGATCGGGTCACCATCCTCCACGAGGGCACCGTGGTCGCGACCGGTCCGACCGCCGAGGTCAGGGGCTCCCACCGCGACCTGGAAGACGCGTTCCTGGAGCTCGTGGAAAAGAAATGAAGACTCTGGCGATCGTTTTCCGCAAGGAGATGCGAGAGATCCTCCGCGACCGCCGCACGCTGATCGCGATCGGACTTGCCGCGCTCTTGACTCCAACCGTACTGGTGATCGTCTCGCAGGTCTCCACCAAAACCGCCACCCAGACCTACACGATCGGCTACAGCGGCGACATCCCAACCGGGCTCGACATCCTGCTGGCCGCGACCGCCTTGAAGCTCGAGCCGGTGTCCGACCCGGCGGCCGCCGCCAAGCAGCAGGTGGACATCGGCGTGGAGTTCGGGGCGGCGCAGATCGACGAGTGGTACGACCCTACGCGGCAGAGCGCTCAGATCGCGGACACACGCCTGCAGACGGTGCTCGGGCAATTCAACGCGGCGAAAGCCGCCGCCTCCCTGCGGCAGAAAGGTATCGATCCCGGTCTCCTCAACCCAATCCCGGTGAAGCAGCATCCCCTCAGCTCGCCCGTGAAGGCGGCTGGAAATGCCTTCCTGAGCTTCTTCCTGCCCTACATCCTCATCACGATGGTCTTGACGGGTGGGCTTTCCGCGGCCCTTGACGCGTCGGCCGGCGAGCGCGAGAGAAAGACCCTCGAGAGCCTCTTGCTCACGCCGACTCCCCGCAGCCGCATCTTGCTGGGAAAGATCCTGGCGGTCAGCGTGATCAGCCTGGTCTCGGCCATCGCCGCGATCGGGTCGATGCTGCTGGCGCTGTCTCAGCTGCCGCTGCTGGGCGCGCACGTCAGCCTGAGCCCGCTCGCCGCCGCGGTCATGGTCTGGCTCGCGATCCTGCTCGCCGGGTGCTTCAGCTCCCTCACCCTGACCCTCGGGACATTGGCGAAGAACTTCCGACAGGGCCAGGCCTACTCCACGCCGCTTTACTTCATCACCATCTTCCCCGCCTCCATCATCCTGTTCATCCCCGACTTCAACCCGAACCTCGCGTACTACCTGATCCCGATCCTCAATGCCGTGCTGGTCCTGCGCGACGCCATCGTGCGCAACTCGGTCGCGTGGCCGGCGCTCACCGTCACGTCCGCGAGCCTGATCACCACGGGGTTGATCTGCTGGTTCGTGGCGCTCCGACTCTTCACTCGCGAAACCCTGCTCATCCGGTCCTAGAAACGGGCTTAGGGACCTTCGTCCTCGTCGGAGACCAAGCCTCGAATTAGGACCGGTCTATATTTCAAGCCATGAATGAAGCGGTGATTGTGGCTCTGGGTCGTTCTCCGATCGGTCGGGCGCGCAAAGGATCGCTGGTCGACGTCCGGCCCGACGACCTGGCCTCCCACGTCGTGACGAAGGTGCTGGAGAAGGTTCCAGAGCTCGAGCGCTCCGAGATCGAAGACCTCATCTGCGGCTGCGGCCTGCCCGGAGGCGAGCAGGGCCACAACATCGGCCGGGTGGTCTCGATCCTGTCCCGCCTCGACGTCCCCGGGGTCACCGTCAACCGCTATTGCTCGTCGTCCCTGATGACGACTCGCATCGCGACGCACGCGATCGAGGCCGGCGAGGGCGACGTCTTCCTGTCGGTGGGAGTCGAATGCGTCTCCCGCTATGGCAGCGGATACCCCGACGCCCCCGAGACCTACAACCCGCGGCTGGTGCCGGGGAACTCCGACGAGTATCCCGACATATACATCGCGATGGGTCAGACCGCGGAGAACGTCGCCCGCCGCGAGAAGATCAGCCGCGAAGAGCAGGACCGCTACGCGGTGAAGAGCCAGAACGCCGCTGTGAAGGCGCGCGACAACGGCTTTTTCGACCGCGAGATCATCCCGGTGCCCCTACCCAATGGCGAGATGTTCACCAAGGACGACGGGCCGCGGCCCGGAACCACCGTGGAGGTCCTCGCGACCCTCAAGCCCGTGTTTCGCGAAGACGGGACGGTGACCGCCGGCAACTCGTGTCCCTTGAATGACGGCGCCGCGGCGGTGGTCGTGATGTCCGCACGCAAGGCGAAAGAGCTCGGGCTCAAACCGCTCGCGCGCGTGATCTCCACGGGACTCACGGCGCTGGAGCCGGAGTTCATGGGACTTGGACCGATCGAGGCCTCGAAGCAGGCTCTCAAGCGCGCCAAGATGACGATCGACGACATCGACATCGTCGAGATTAACGAGGCGTTTGCCGCGCAGGTCATCCCGTCGGCTCGCGGCATCGGAGTTGATCCGTTCAGCGACAAGCTCAACCCGCACGGCGGCGCGATCGCCCTCGGCCACCCCTTCGGAATGACCGGCGCCCGCATCCTTTGCACCCTGCTCAACGGCCTGCGCGAGAAGGACAAGACCTACGGCCTGGAGACGATGTGCGTCGGCGGCGGCCAGGGGATGGCGATGATCGTGGAGCGCCTGAACTAGACATCGCCACGTCTGGTGGGTTGTCGGCTGATCGACTAAGCCGGATGCACGAGGTCCTCGCGGCCCATGTCGCGAGTGGCGCCGCGCCCGGCCTGGTGGCGCTCGTGAGCCGCAAAGACTCAGTACACGTGGACGTGATCGGGAGCATGTCGATCGGCGGTCCACCGATGCAGCGCGACACGATCTTTCGCATCTCCTCGATGACCAAGCCTGTCACCGCGGTGGCGGCGATGATCCTGGTCGAGGAGTGCAAGCTGCGGCTGGACGAGCCCGTCGACCGGCTCCTTCCGGAGCTGGCCAACCGTCAAGTCCTGAAACGCATCGATGGGCCGCTGGACGAGACCGTGCCGGTGCATCGGCCGATCACGGTGCGCGACCTGCTCACGTTTCGGATGGGCCTGGGCTACCTGTTCCCGATGGATGAAATCCCGATCCACGGCGCCGTTGCCCACCTTGGCCTTGGACCAGGCCCGCCGCGACCATTGGCCGATCCCGCTCCCGACGAGTTCCTACGACGTCTGGGCACGCTGCCACTGATGTGCCAGCCGGGCGAAAGATGGCTCTACAACACACCGGCCGAGGTCCTGAGCGTGCTCGTCGCCCGCGCCGCAGACCAGCCCTTCGACGCATTCTTGCGCGAGCGCATTTTCGTGCCGCTTGGTATGCAGCAGACTGGGTTCAGTGTTCCGGCGGCGCAGCTCGACCGGCTGGCCACGAGCTACATGGCCAGCTGGCAGACCGGGGCCCTGGAGGTGTACGACCCGGCCGAGGGCGGAGCTTGGAGCCGCCCGCCGGTGTTTCCGAACGGGGCGGGCGGCCTCGTGTCGACAGCCGACGACTACCTGGCTTTCGCCCGGATGCTGATGGACAACGGCCGGCACGGAAAGGCCCACATCCTCTCGCGGCCATCGGTCCAGTTGATGACGACCGATCAGCTGACGCTGGAGCAGAGGACAACCTCCGGCTTCGGTCCGGAGTTTTTCGCCGACCATGGCTGGGGCTTCTGTCTCTATATCGCGACGCGTCGCACGCAGCACTCGTCGCTGGGGAGCTACGGCTGGGGCGGCGGCATGGGCACCCTGTGGGAGAACGACCCACACGAGCAGATGATCACGATCCTGATGACGCAGGCCGGTCAGGCATCTGCTACGCCGAGCGGCGTGTTCGTCGACTTCCCCACCCTGGCCTACGCCGCGATCGACGACTGAGGGCGCGGGTGGCTACGCCTGCGAATGCGACTCTGCCGGGACCCGCAGGAGACCTGCCAGCACCCTCTTCAGCAGCTTTCTGAGCGCCTTCCGCTCTTCGGCGCTCAGGTCCGACAGCACCTCGTCCTCGATCCCTTCGCGAGCCTTCTCGGCCCGCTCGACCGCCAGCTTGCCGGCGTCGGTGAGCTCGACCATGTGACGGCGGCGGTCGGCCGGGTCGCGCTTGCGGACTGAGAACCCGGCCGCCTCGGTCTCGTTAAGGAGCAGGACGACGCTGTTCGCGTCCATGACAAGGCCTGTCTCCAGCTCCTGCTGGGAGACAGCACCGCGGTCGCCGACGTAGCCCAGCAGCAGGAACTGCTTGAGGCGCATTCCCAAGAGCTCCTCCGAGGTGCGCCGGTGCAGGGCCTTGTTGATCTGGATGAGCAGGGCGATCAGCCCTGTATCGGAACCGGAACCACTCTCCATGTTGGCCATTTCTGATCCTACCACCAGATGAGAACTATTCCCACTTTCCAGATATTCATGCAATAAGGATGATAATGATCATGTTATAGTGATCGTCCCGCAGTCCGGTTCGTCTAAGGAGGCATTATGAAATTGAATTACTCAACCGCAGAACCCCGGTTCGGCGACCGGCGGCGCTGGCTCGCCCTGGTCGTCATCTGCCTCGGCCAGCTGATGATCATGCTCGACTCGACGATCGTGAACGTCGCGCTGCCCGCGATCCAGCGCGATCTTCATTTCACTCAGGCCAACCTGACCTGGGTGGTCAACGGCTATCTGATCGCCTACGGCAGCCTCCTGTTGCTCGCCGGCCGGGCAGGCGACCTGATCGGCCGCAAGAGGGTGTTCCTGGCAGGCGTCGCGGTCTTCACCCTGGCTTCGGGGCTGGACGGCCTGGCCGTCGACTCCACGACTTTGATTGCGGCGCGGCTCCTGCAGGGTCTGGGGGGCGCCATGTCCGCGGGCGTGATCCTCGCTCTCATCGTCACCGGCTTTCCCAAGCCCAACGAGCGTGCTCAGGCCATGAGCATCTTCATGTTCGTGATCGCAGGGGGTGGCTCCCTGGGACTGCTCGCGGGCGGAGTACTCACGCAGCTGATCAATTGGCACTGGATCTTCTTCATCAACCTGCCGATCGGTGTCGGCACGATGTTCCTTGGCTGGTGGCTGATCGAGGAGCACGAAGGCCTCGGCTTGAACCACGGCGTGGACGTGGTTGGCTCGATTCTCGTCAGCGCCGCGATGGTGACCGGCATCTATGCGATCGTCACCGCCGCCGAGATGGGTTGGACCTCGGCCCACACCCTCGGGTTTGGCGCCGCCGCGATCGTCCTGCTTGCCACCTTCTTCGTCGTCGAGGGTCGGATCACGAACCCGATCCTGCCGCTCCGGATCCTGCGCCTGCGCAGCCTGACCGGCGCGAGCGCAGCGCGCGGCCTGGTGGCAACCGGGATGTTCACCACTTTCTTCCTCGGGGCGCTCTACCTGCAGCACGTAAAGGGATACAGCGCCCTCGACACGGGGCTGGCCTTCCTGCCTTCGACGCTCACGCTCGCGCTGCTGTCCCTCGGGATCTCGGCCCGGTTGATGCGCAGCTTCGGTCCCAGGACCCTGCTCATCCCCGGCCTCGCAACAATCACCGCGGCGCTGCTGCTGATGGCGGCCACCGATCAGAACACGGCCTATTTCCCTGGCATCTTCGGCGCCTACCTGCTGTTCGGACTTGGAGCCGGCATGACGTTCATGCCTCTGACCACGATCATGATGTCCGACGTTCCGATGTCTGACGCCGGCATCGGGTCGGGCGTGGGGAATGTCACGATGCAGGTGGGCGGCGCATTCGGCCTGGCGGCCCTCGGAACCATCACGACCGACCACACCACCAGCCTCGTCGCGCAAGGCGAATCGCTGGCGGGCGCGCTGACCGCCGGCTATCAGCTGGGCTTTGGACTCGCCGCGGCCTGCGTCGCGGCCGGACTGGTCATCGTGCTGGTGGTGCTGCGCTCACCTCGCGTCGCTCGCTCGCGGCAAGCAACGCCCCTAGCTGACGACATGGAAACGGCTCAGGCCGCCTGACCAAAGGACAACGACAACCGGGGACGCCGCTATGCGGCGTCCTCGGACCTTTGCGCCAGATG
Organism: Candidatus Acidiferrum sp.; assembly: GCA_035571315.1. GTDB lineage: Bacteria > Chloroflexota > Dormibacteria > Dormibacterales > Dormibacteraceae > Palsa-870. The sequence continues at coordinate 84,400 of DATMKM010000052.1, read as the reverse complement.
CACCTCGGGCGGCAGTTGCCGGAGCACGATGGCCGCGATCACGAGGGCGGCGACAAGGAGCGCGGTGCTGATCCCGAACACCATCCGGAATCCGCCCGTCAGCGCCTCCGGCCCGCTCTCGCCCAGGGCAAGCAGACGTTGTGTTTGCGATGCGGCTAGCGTGGCCAGCACCGCGAGGCCAAGCGCGCCGCCCACCTGGGCGGTGGTGTTGAGAAGGCCCGAGGCAAGCCCCGAGTCGCTTTCGGTTGCGCTGGACATGGCCAGAGTCGCCAGCGCCGGGAACACCAGGCCGGCGCCTACACCGAGCAAAACCATTCCAGGCAACAGGTCCGCGAAGTAGTTGCTGCGCACGGGCAATCGCATGTACAGGGCGAGACCCATACCGACGAGGACGAGCGCCGGCCACAGGACGCGGCGGGCTCCGAATCGCGTCGTCAAGCGCGCAGACAGTCCGACCGAGAGGACTCCGATCGCCACAGCCACAGGCAGAAATGCGAAGCCGATCTGCAGCGGGTTGAGGCCAAGCACGCGCTGCATGTACAGGGAGTTCATGAAGAAGAACCCGAGCAGGCCAGCGACCATGAGGAGCTGGACGAGGTTCGCGCCCCATACGTTACGGGGACTGAAAACGCGCGGCGGCAGGAGCGGACTTTTTGCGGTGAGCTGCCGTACGGCAAACCCGGCCAGCAAGAGGATCGATACAGTGCCGAGCCCGATCGTCTGGGCCGAAGCCCAGCCGACCTGCGAGGTATCGACGATCGTGTAGACGCCCAGCATCAGCGCCGCCGTGACGAGCGTTGCCCCGATCACGTCGGCTCCGCTCCTGAGACCGATTCCCCGATCCGAATCGATGAGACGCACGGACAGGAAGATCGACACGATGCCGATGGGCACGTTCACGAAAAAGATCCAGTGCCAGCTCAACTCGTGTGTCAGGATCCCCCCGGCCAGCAATCCGATCGAAGCTCCCGCCGAGGCCACGAAGCTGTAGACGCCAAAGGCGCGAGCCTGCTCCGGCTGTTCGGGGAAGATCGTCACGATCATTCCCAGGGCCACAGCCGAGCTCAACGCGCCGCCGATGCCCTGGATGAACCGCGCCGCGATGAGCTCCTCGGGCGTGACCGACAGTCCGCACAGCAACGAGGCCGCCGTGAAAACGACCAGGCCCACCACGAGGATGCGTTTGCGACCCACCAGGTCGCCAAGCCTTCCCGAGAGCAGCAGCAGGCCGCCGAACGCGATCAGGTACGAGTTGACGACCCAGGCGAGGTTCGACTGTGTGAAGCCAAGATCGCTCTGGATCGAGGGCAGCGCCACGTTGACGATCGTTCCGTCGATGACGACCATGAGGATCCCGGCGGAGAGGACGTACAAGGCCGGCCAGCGCCGATCGCGTGCGGGCGCGGAAATCTGACCGGCTGGGAGTCCCACGCCCCTTGCAACCGCCTCGCGGTCGGCCTTAATTCCCCTTTGGCTTGTAGAAACGGCAGGGCGGCGATTCGGACGTCGTGTGGAAGTTCCAGTGCCGGCACCACGCGGTGCCGTCGAACATCCGGCAGGTTCCGCAGGTCACGCGGGGGTTCTCCACGCGCGTCTTCTTCATATGGTGTTCCGGACGCTCGCCCTCGAAGGGGTCCTTCACAGCTGCGAGCGTACGTCCCAGAGCTCGGGATAGAAACGCTTGCCGAGGGTGCCGCGCAGGTACTCCGCGCCGCTGCTGCCGCCCGTGCCCGTCTTGCCACCGATCTGGCGCTCCACCATCAGCACGTGGCGCGCCCGCCAGTGTGCGAACGCCTCGTCGTGATCGAGCAGAGCTTCGCAAAGGTCGAAGAGGTCGCCATGGTGTTCGCGATCTCTGAAGACTTCGAGCAGGGCGGGCGACCTGCGCCGCTCGAGGAGTCGATGAAAGGCGTCATCGAGCGACGGCTCGTCCAGACGCCTGCGCAGCCGGGCCGCCTCGTCCGCGGTCGCCTCCAGGCGGGCGAGATACTTGGGCTCCTTCAGACCGGACAGGAACTCGATCTCGCGGAACTGGACCGACTGGAAGCCGCTGGCCGGCGCGAGCTGCGAGCGAAAGGCCAGGAAATCCTGCGGCGACATCGTCTCGAGGACCTCGATCTGCTCGACGAGCAGCTTTTCGACGACATGGACGCGCTTCAGGTAGTGGAGCGCAAAGAAGATGTCGTCGGAATCGATGCGATCCCGAGCAGCCTCCAGCTCGAAGAGCACGACCTTGAACCACAGCTCGTAGACCTGGTGGGCGACGATGAACAGCAGCTCGTCGTGCTCCTCACTCAGACCGTCCTGTAGCGCCAAGAGCTCTGGGATCTTGAGGTACGAGCCGTACGAGAGGCGGCGGCCCTCCTCACCGAAACGCGTACTCATCAGTGCTTGAAGTGGCGCTGGCCAGTCAATACCATTGCGACACCTGCCGCATCGGCCGCGGCGACGACGTCACCGTCCTTCAGCGAGCCGCCGGGCTGGATCACTGCGGTCACGCCGGCCCGGATGCCTTCCTCGAGGCCGTCTGGAAACGGGAAGAACGCGTCTGAGGCCATCACCGATCCGCGCCCCCGGTCGCCAGCGCGCTGCACCGCGATCTGGACCGCTTCGACCCGCGACATCTGCCCGGCACCCACGCCCACGGCGGAGCCCTCTTTGAAGAGCACGATCGCGTTTGACTTCACGTGCTTGACCGCGATCCACGCGAGTCCAAGCTGCTCCCATTCAGTCTCCGTCGGCGCGCGCCGGGTCACGACGGAAGAGGCTGCTCGGTCGAAGCCGGTGCGATCCCACTCCTGCACGAGAAATCCTCCCGGCACCGACCTCACGTCGAAGTCGAAGGGGTTCGCCCGCGGCGGCTCCGCGGCAAGGACGATCATTGATTTGCGCCGGGCCAGCACATCCCTCGCCTCGTCCAGCACCTCGGGCGCGATCACAACGTGCGTGACGATCTGCACGATCTGTTCGGCGGTCGAGCGATCGAGGGGCCGGTTGACGGAAACGATCCCGCCGAAGGCCGAGACGGTGTCGCACTCGTATGCGAGCCGGTACGCCTTCGCGATGTCGTCCGCGACCGCCAGGCCGCAGGGGTTCATATGCTTCACGATCGCCGCGGCCGGCCGTTCGTAATCGCGGACCAGCAGGTAGGCGGCCGAGGCGTCCTGGATGTTGTTGAATCCCAGCTCCTTGCCCTGCAGCTGCACGGCGCCCCCGAGACCTCCGGGGTCGGGTCCGAACCGGTAGAACCCCGCCTTCTGATGCTCGTTCTCGCCGTACTTCAAAGGCTGGGTGAGCAGCCCGGCGAATGAGAGCTCGGGCGGAAAGCCGTCGGGCGCCACACCTCGCATGTATGCGGCGATCCAGGAGTCGTAGGCGGACGTATGCGCGAACGCCTCCGCCGCCAGGCGCCGCCGGATCGCGGCGTCGATGGTGCCCTCGTTGAGGGCGGCGAGCAGATCCGAATAGCGCTCGGGTCTCACGACCACAAGCACCGACTCGTGGTTCTTGGCCGCCGCCCGGATCATCGCCGGGCCGCCGATGTCGATCTGCTCGATCGCCTCTTCGAAGGTGACGTCCTTTCGTGTCACCGTCTCGACGAACGGGTAGAGGTTGCAGCACACGACGTCGATCTCACGCAGGCGATGCTGCTCCAGCGCCGCCATGTGCTCCGGCCTGTCGCGACGCGCCAGGATGCCCCCGTGCACACCCGGATGGAGCGTCTTGATGCGCCCGTCCATCATCTCGGGGAAGCCGGTCAGGTCGCTGACCGGACGGGCGTCGACTGCCGCATCCTGGATCGCCTGGAGCGTGCTGCCGGTCGCGAAGAGCTCGTAGCCGAGTCGCTGCAGCCCGCGCGCAAAAGCTGCGAGACCGGTCTTGTCGCTAACCGACAGAAGGGCTGTGGGCAAGCCTGGCCTCCATGAGCTGAATCGCCTTCGGAAGGATCCGGTGCTCCGCTTCGTGGATCCGCTGATGCAGAGTCTCCACGGTATCGCCTTCGAGGACGGGGACGGACTCCTGCACGAGGATCGGGCCCGCGTCGAGCTCGCGCGTGACGACGTGAACTGTCGCCCCGGTTTGCGTCGCCCCGCTTTCCAGCGCTCGCTCCACGGCATTCATGCCGCCTCCGAATTCCGGCAGCAGCGAGGGGTGGACGTTGATGATGCGATCGCCGAAAGCGTCCAGAAAGCCCGGGGAGTGGACGCGGTCGTAGCCGGCGTCCACCACCAGCTCGACGCCGCGGCCCAGGAAGAAGTCGCGCATCGCCGCGTCGCGCTCTTCCGCCGAGGCGAACGACCTCTGCGACAGCTCGCCGAGCGGGATGCCCTTCTCGCGAGCGAACGCCGCGCCTCCGCAGGACGGCCGGTTGGTCGCAACCGCGACGACGTTGAATCCGCGAACAACGAGGTTGCGCAGATTTGAGCCCTGACCCGAGACGCAGACGCCCAACCTGAGCGTCAGCGGATGACCACCCGATCGGGTGCGGAGCGCCGCACAACCTCGCCGACCACCTGTGAGCCGGTGGGGACATCCCCCGGATCGACCACGAGGATCATTCCCAGTCCCATGTTGAAGGTGCCGTACATCTCGTCGTCGGCGATGCGGCCACGTTTCCGGATCAGCTCGAAGATCGGCTGCATGTTCCACGCCTGGCGGTCGAGGCGTGCGCCGAGTCCGTCGGGCAGGCAGCGCGGCAGGTTCCCGAGAATTCCACCGCCGGTGACGTGTGCAGCGCCTTTCCAGGGGATCCGCCCGAGGTCGTCGAGGTACGTGGTGTGCGGCTCGAGCAGAACGTCGCTCAGCGGCTTGCCCAGCTCGGGAAACACCCGGGTCAAGGGCACGTCCTCGAAGACCTTGCGCACCAGCGAGTAGCCGTTGGTGTGAAGGCCGCTTGACGGAAGGCCGATCAGCACGTCACCGGCCTTGATGCCCGCCCCGTCGGGGTTCCGACCGGCCTCCACCAGGCCGACGATGAAACCCGCGAGGTCGTAATCCCCGAGCGCGTAGACGCCCGGCATCTCGGCGGTCTCGCCGCCAAGCAGCGCGCAACCGGCAATGCGACACGCCTGGGTCATGCCTTCGATCAGCTGGGTGAAGACCGCAGGGTCCAGCTTGCCGGTGGCGAAGTAGTCGAGAAAGAACAACGGCCGCGCGCCTGTGGTCGCGATGTCGTTGACGCAGTGGTTCACGATGTCGACGCCGATCCCTCGATGTGCTCCCGCCGCGATAGCGATCTTGATCTTGGTCCCGACACCGTCGGCGCTTGACGCCAGGTGGCCGCCACCGGGGAGCGCGTAAAGGCCCGCGAACGGACCGACGCCGACAGTAACCTCCTTGCCGTGGGTGGCCGCGATCAGCGGCTTGACCCGTTCCAGCGCGCGCTCGTAAGCCTCGATGTCGACGCCCGCCGCGGCGTACGACAGACCCTCGGTGCTCATCACGCGTTGGTCAGTAGGGGCGAGGTCGGTCCCGGAATGTGATCGGATTTCAGGGGAAGCTCGAACTGCATCTTGTCCATCTCGAGCTGCTGCGGCACGGGCACCGGGTAGGAGCCGTCGAAGCAGGCGCGGCAGAACTCTTGTGACGTGCCGCGACCGATCGCGCGCATCAGACCGGGGATGGACAGGTATTGCAGGCTGTCGGCGCCGATCCTTTCACGCACCTGCTCCACGGTGCGACCGGAGGCGATCAGCTCCTTGGTCGAGCCGATGTCCACGCCCATGAAGCACGGGAATCGCATAGGTGGGCTCGAGATCCTCATGTGGATCTCGCGCGCCCCGGCGGCCCTCAAGCGTTCGATGATCCGCCGCGACGTCGTGCCGCGGACGATCGAGTCGTCCACCGCGATGATCCGCTTGCCTTTGATCGACCGCGGGAGGGCGTTCAGCTTGAGCATCACGCCCGCTTCGCGCAGCGACTGGTCGGGCTGGATGAACGTCCGGTTGATGTAGCGGCTTTTCATGAGGGCTTCGCGAAATGGGATGCCCGCCGCTTCCGCGTAGCCGATCGCCGCAGGCGTCCCGGAGTCGGGGAAGGCGACGACCATGTCCGCCTCGACCGGCGCTTCCTTGGCCAGCTCGTGACCCATCCGGATGCGCGCGTCCTCGAGCTCGCAGTTCTTGAGGATCGAGTCGGGGCGCGCGAAGTAGATGAACTCGAACACGCACATCGCGTGCTTGCTGGAGGTCTGGAAGGTCACGCTGTGGACTCCGTGCTCGTCCATGATCACCATCTCGCCGGGCTGGACCTCGCGCACGAAGGTCGCATTGACCGTGTCGAGGGCGCACGTCTCCGACGCGATGACATGAGCAGGCTGCCCGGAGAGCGGGATGAAGCCGATGCACAGCGGGCGGAACCCGTAGGGGTCGCGTAGCGCGATGAGCTGCTTGGGCGTGATGATTCCGCATGAGTAAGCCCCGACCACCCGCGCGAACGTCCGGCGAATCACGTCCTCCCAGGTCTTGCCGTGCGTGTGCTCGATCAAGCGGGCCATCACCTCCGTGTCGAGCCCGGAGTCGAAGGTCGCGCCTTCCTCCTCAAGCTGAGCACGCAGCGCCTCCGCGTTCAGGAGGTTGCCGTTGTGGGCGATCGCGCCTGGACCGAGGGTCGGGTGGTGAAACGGCAGCGGGTGGGCATTCTCCGCCCGGCTCGAGCCGGTCGTCGAGTAACGCGTGTGGCCAAGGGCCAGGATCGAGCCCTCACCCATGTCCCTGATCTGCTCAGGCGAGAACACCTGCGCCACCAGGCCCATGGCTCGATGGACCCGCACGTTCGCGCCGTCAGACACCGCAATGCCTGCGGACTCCTGTCCGCGATGCTGGAGCGAAAAGAGTCCGAAGTAGGTCAGGTTCGCGACGTCGACGCCTTGCCTCGCGCAGATCCCGAAAACTCCACACATGCTTAGAAGATGTCGCCTTCCCACGCTTGACGGATGTCGGCTAAGGCCAAACGGAACTGGCCTTCGAACTCGATGGTTTCGCCGCCGGCCAGGCCGAGCAGGGAGATCTCGACGTGGTGGCGGCGCGCGAGGGACTGCAGCTCAGGCATCGCGCGTGACGGCAGGCTCACGATGAAGCGGCTCGGAGATTCGCCGAAGAACGCGGCGTCCATGCGCAGCGGAGCCTCAGGCCTGATCGCCGGACAGCGCACTCCGATGCCACCCAGCAAGCAGCACTCGGCCAGCGCCACGAGCATTCCTCCTTCTGCGCAGTCGTGGGCCGAGTGCAGCAGCCCGTTGTCCGCGGCCGCCAGCACCAGCCGGTGGATCGCGCGCTCGCGCGCGAGATCAAGCGCCGGAGGCCGTCCTGCAACCACGTCGTGCTCGACCTTCAGGTACTCGCTGCCCCCCAGGTCGTTGTGGCTGGACCCGATCAGAAGGACAAAATCGCCTTCGGCGCGAAGACCGGCGCCCAGGCGCTTGGCGTAGTCGTCGATCAGCCCGACCATGCCCACGACGGGTGTCGGGTAGATGGCCGACGTGCCGGAGGAGTCGTTGTAGAGGCTGACATTGCCGCTGACGACCGGGACGTCCAGCGCGCGGCAAGCGTGCGCCAGTCCCGCGATCGTCTCTTCCATCTCCCAGTAGACCTCGGGACGGTCGGGGTTGGCGAAGTTCAAGCAATCCGTCACCGCCAGGGGGTGGGCGCCCGTCGCGATGATGTTGCGCGCCGCCTCGGCCACGGCGAGCTGGGCGCCGAGGTGCGGGTCCAGGTGGCAGTAGCGCGAGTTGCAGTCGGTGGTGACGGCCAGGCCCAGACGCGTGCCCTTGACGCGCAGCATCGCGGCATCGCCTCCCGGAGGGATGACCGTGGCGTCGCCGACCATGTGGTCGTAGCGGCGGAAGATGCCGCGCCGGCTGCTGAGGTTCGGGCTCGCGAGCAGGCGCAGCAAGCTCGCGCCGGGATCTACCAGGGGCGGTAGCGCATCGATGTCCAGGCCGGGCGGCTGCTCGGCCGCAACTCCGACGAGACGCCGCGGCGGCGCGCCGTCGGTGAGCAGGCTGATGGGCAGCCGCGCCACCGGTGCGGACCCGTCGACGACGGTCAGGTGGCCGTCATCGGTGACGTGGCCGATCACGGCCGACGTCAGGTCCCATGCCTCGAAGATGGCCTCGACCTCGGCTTCCCGTCCACGCTCCACGACGACGAGCATTCGCTCCTGCGATTCGGACAGCATCACGTGGTACGGGCTCATGCCACGTTCGCGTCGAGGCACGCGCGCGACGTCGATTCGAGCGCCCGCCCCGTTGACCCGCGCTGCGCATTCGGCCACCGATGAGGTGAGGCCGGCCGCGCCAAGGTCCTGGATCGCGACCACCGCATCGGTGTGCGCGAGGTCCATGCAGGCCTCGAGCAGGCACTTCTCGAGGAACGGGTTGCCCACCTGCACCGCCGGTCTCCGCTCAGAGCTCGTCTCGTCGAGCTCGAGGGAAGCGAACGAAGCTCCGTGGATGCCGTCGCGACCCGTGTCCGCGCCGACGAGCATGAGGCTGTTGCCGGTGCCCTCGGCACGCGCGCGCATGAGGCGGTCGACCCGAACGAGCCCGACACACATCGCGTTGACGAGCGGGTTGTTGGCGTAGCAATCGTCGAAATAGACCTCGCCTCCCACGGTCGGGATGCCAATGCAGTTGCCGTAGCCGCCGATGCCTGCGACCACTCCCTCGACGTGGTGGCTCGACGCGGGCTGCGGGCCGAAGCGAAGCGAATCGAGCAGTGCGATCGGCCGGGCGCCCATGGCGATGACGTCGCGGATGATGCCGCCCACACCCGTCGCCGCTCCCTGGTAGGGCTCGATCGCTGAGGGATGGTTGTGGGACTCGATCTTGAACACCGCGGCCCAGCCCTCGCCGATGTTCACCGCCCCGGCGTTCTCGCCGGGCCCCTGGATCACCGCGGAACCGGTCGACGGCAGGCGCCGGAGCAACGCCTTCGAGCTCTTGTACGAGCAGTGCTCCGACCAGAGCACGCCGAGCATTCCGAGCTCGACCTCGTTCGGTGCTCGCTTCAGCTCCTCGACGATGGCCCGGTACTCCTCGGGGGTGAGCGCGACTTCCCGCAATCGGCGCTCGTCAACCATGCCTAAGCTCAAGAAACCAGGACCTGCATCGCACTGGCGGCAACCGAGCGGAAGAGTTTAAGCCCATCTGTCCCGCCGAGCTCTGCCTCAGAACAGCGCTCCGGGTGTGGCATCATCCCCAGCACGTTTCCACGCGCGTTGACGATGCCCGCGATGTTGTGAGTGGACCCGTTGGGGTTGGCATTGTTCGTAACGCGGCCACCCGAGTCGCAATAGCGCATGACCACCTGGCCCCGTTGCTCGAGTCGTGACAGCGTCGCGGGGTCGGCGAAGTAGTTGCCCTCGCCGTGGCCGATCGGGATGCTCAGCACCTCGCGCTCGGCGCACTGCGAGGTGAACGCGAGGTCGGTGCGCTCGACGACGAGGTTTGTCCACTGGCAGCGGTACTCCAGCGATGCGTTGCGAATCAAAGCACCCGGCAGCAGGCCCGCCTCGCACAGGACCTGGAAGCCGTTGCAGATCCCCCAGACCAGCCCGCCGCGGTCGGCGAACTCGCTGACCTTCTCCATCACCGGCGCGAACCTCGCGATCGCGCCGGTGCGCAGGTAGTCGCCGTAGGCGAACCCACCCGGCAGGATGACGCAGTCGCAGCCCTTGAGGTCGGCGTCCTTGTGCCACAGGTACTGGAGTTCGGCCCCGAGCACCTGGTCGATCACCCAACCGCAGTCGCGATCCGACCACGTGCCGGGGAAGACCACGACTCCAAACCTCACCTCCGCTTGTGACCGTCCGTCTCGATCTCGAATCGGTAGTCCTCGATCACGTGGTTGGCCAGGAGCTGCTTGCACATCGCCTCGACGCGCTGTCGCGCCTGGTGCTCGCTTTCCGCCTCGAGGCTCACCTCGATGTATTTGCCGACGCGCACGTCCGAGACCTCCCGAAACCCGAGGGTCGCGAGGCCCTGCCTCACCGTGATGCCCTGCGGGTCGTTCACCACCGGTTTGGGCGTGACCACGATCCGAGCGATCAACGCTCGTACCTGGGTTTCGGCGGAAACAAGGGCTTGCCGACCAGGCGCTGGTACGCGGTCAGATACCTCTCTCGAGTCTGGGCGACCACCTCGTCAGGCAATCGCGGCGGGTCCGATTCCTTGTCCCAACCGGCCGCCGTGAGCCAGTCGCGCACGAACTGCTTGTCGTAGGAGTCCGGCGATGATCCGACCTGGTAGGTCGCGGAATCCCAGAATCGCGAGCTGTCGGGAGTGAGCGCCTCGTCGATAAGGATGAGATCGTCATCCAGAAGGCCGAACTCAAACTTCGTGTCGGCGAGGATCAGTCCGCGCCGGCTGGCGAGCTCGGAAGCGAACTTGTAGAGCTCCAGGCTCGCGTCGCGCAGCTTGGTGGCGAGCTCGTCTCCGAGCTCTTTCTTCAGCTGCTGAAAGCTGATGTTCTCGTCGTGACCGGTCTCGGCCTTCGTCGCCGGCGAGAAGATCGGATAGGCGAGGCGCTCGCTCTGCCGCAGGCCCGGGGGCATCTCCTCGCCCGCCAGCGTGTGCGAGTCCTGGTACTCCTTCCATGCGCTTCCCGCGAGATATCCGCGGACCACGCACTCGAAATCTATGCGCTTGGCTTTGCGGACGATCATGAACCGGCCGGCGAGGCTGTCGCGATGATCTCTCAGCGCCGCCGGCAGGTCGGGAACCATTCCCGAGATGAGGTGGTTCTCCTGGAACGTGTCGGTTTGCGAGAACCAGAAAATCGACAGCTGCGTCAGGACCTTACCGCGGTCCGGGATGCCGTTGGGCATGTTGTGGTCGAAAGCCGAGATGCGGTCGGTCGCGACCATGAGCAGCTGGTCGGGGCCCAGCTCGTAGGTGTCGCGCACCTTGCCCCGCGAGAAGAGCTTGAGCGGAAGGTCCGTATCCAGCACCGCAGGCCCAGCGATCATTTCGTCTTCACTCCCAGCCCCAGCCGCTCGTACGCCAGGTCCGTGTGCTCCAGTCCGGCCCAGGGATCGAACGCCTCATCGAGCTTCGAGCCTATCCGCGACATCACTTCACTATCTTTCTCCAACAGCTTGCGAAAGCCGGCGCCCTCTCCGTCCATCGCTCGCATGGCCGCCTTCTGAACGATGAGATACGCGTCCTCGCGCGACATTCCGCTGTCCACGAGCGCCAGCAGCACCCGCTGCGAGAACACGACCCCGCCACCGACATCAAGGTTGCGCAGCATCCTGTCCGTGCGCACCTCCAGCCCGCGCAAGACCTTGGTCATCTCCTGTGACATGTAGTCCACCAGGGCGCACGCATCGGGGAAGATGATCCGCTCGGCCGAAGAATGACTGATATCGCGCTCGTGCCACAGGGGTGTGTTCTCGAGCGCGGTCACAAGGTGCCCGCGCACCACCCGCGCCAGCCCGCACACCCGCTCGGTGAGCACCGGGTTGCGCTTGTGGGGCATCGCCGAGCTGCCCTTTTGCTCCTTGCCGAAGGGCTCGAACGCCTCGCCGACCTCGGTCCGCTGCAGGTGACGGATTTCCGTTGCGATCCGCTCCAGCGTGCCCGCCACCAGCGCGAGAGATGACATGAAGCTCGAGTGCCGGTCGCGCGCGACGACCTGCGTGGAGACCGGATCGGGACGAAGGCCAAGCTCTGCGCAGACGTACTCCTCAACTTTCGGGTCGATGGTGGCGTGAGTGCCGACAGCGCCGCTCACACGCCCGACGGCAACCTCGTCGGCGGCACGCGTCAGGCGGTCCTGCGCGCGATCGAGCTCCGCGACCCAGCCGGCCACCTTGAATCCGAACGTGATGGGCTCGGCGACCACGCCGTGGGTGCGCCCGGCCATCAGCGTGCGGCGGTGTCGGATGGCAAGCTCGGCCGCTGCCTCGCGCACCAAGGCAAGGTCGGCGGCGATGAGCCGCGCCGACTCGACCAGCTGCACGGCCGTCGCCGTGTCGTTCAGGTCCTGGCTCGTCATTCCCATGTGGACGTAGCGAGCCTCAGGCTGGCCGATCGATTCGTTGACAACCGTGAGAAAAGCGATCACGTCGTGACCGACGCGACCCTCCACCTCGGCGATCTTTTCGACGTCGAAGGTGGCCTGGCGGATCTTCGGGAGGGCCGAGGACGGAATCCGGCCAAGGGTCGCCCAGGCCTCGCACGCGAGAATCTCGATGCGGAGCCACAGCTCGAGGCGGTGCTGGTCGGACCAGACCGCCCGAATCGCAGGCGGAGAGTATCGCTCGATCAAGAAAATCGCCGGCTCCCAATGATCACCGGGGGGACGCGACGATTATACGGGCGGAGCCGTGGAGCAGATCTTGTAGGCGCCAAGTTCAGTGGCCCAAGATGCTGTGGGAATGGCCTGTTCGCCGGCCCGCTCCGGTCTCCGGCTCGATAATCAAGCCCTTTATGGCCAAAGCTCGTAACCACCTCGCAAAGGCACCCGTTTGAACGGGCGCAGGCTGAACGGCCAGTGAGCGAAACGCCGCGCGACGACGAGCGTGAGCTCGTCGAGCAAGCCAGGCGGGATCCCCGCCAGTTCGGGGCGCTCTATGACCGGCATTTTCAGCAGATCTACAGGTTCGTGTATTCAAGAGTGAGAGAACAAACAGCGGCAGAGGACGTCACTTCCGAGATCTTCATGAAGGCTCTGAAGGCCATGCCCCGATACCAGGACACGGGCCGGCCCTTTGCTGCCTGGCTGTACCAGATCGCAGTCAACGCGATCGCGGACCGCTACCGGACCATGCGCCCGGCGCAGCCTCTCGACGATTTCCACGACCTGTCGGTGGCCGGTCCGGCCCTCGAGGACCTTGCGGCTCACCGAGACGAGCTGCGCCGCATCTGGGGATTGGTCGAGTCGCTGCCCCACCAGCAGCGCACCGCCCTGGTGCTCAAGTTCCAGGAGGACATGAAGATCGAGGACATCGCCGTCGCCATGGGAAAGTCGCCCGGGGCGGTGAAGCTCCTCATCCACCGAGGAGTCACGCGGCTCCGCGATGAGGCCGACTCGTTGAGGCCGGTCGAATGAACGGGCGCCACGATCCGGAGCTCGACGACGTCCTGCAGGACGAGGAGCTGCGACGCCTGGCGGGCCTGCTGACCGCGACCCGTCGCGCAGAGCCTCCTCTGGACGACGCGTTTCGGTCCGGCCTGCGGCGGCAGCTCATGCAGCAGGCCTGGGAGATGGGCGAAGGCCGGCCGTCGCTGTGGCGACGAATTTTCGCGCCGCCGGGATTGGCGTGGGTCGGCGCGACCGCCGGGCTCGTGTTGATCGCGGGCATCGTCGTCTTGAACTCCATGCAGCAGCCTGGCGTTTTTCAGCAGGTCGTGGTGCAGAGCCCGATTGACGGCGGCCGCGCCGTCGCGCTGCAGCAGGCAATCCTCGTCAACTTCAACCAGCCGATGGACCACTCCTCGACCGAGGCGGCGGTGCAGATCACTCCCGCCACGAACGTGACTTACTCATGGTCGTCAAACACGCTCGCCGTGCAGCCGACCAGCGGCATCCTTGCGCCGAACACCCAGTACCAGGTCACCATCGGCTCCGGCGCAAAGACCGCCGCCGGTCAGCCCTTGACCACGGCCCAGACGATCACGTTCGTCACGCAGCCGCCCGCCCCTCCGACTCCTTCGCCTTCGCCGACGCCGCGCGCCCCGGCCACACCGTCGTCACTGCTCACGGGCGAGCACCAACTCGCACCGCTTGGAGGAAACCTGGCCGTCTCGTCCGTTCAATGGTCGGCCGACTCGTCGACCGTCTACTTCGTCGACTCGAAGGGGGCGCTCGACGCAGTGCCCGCGAAAGGCGGCGGCGTCAGCGTCGTCGCCCCCGATGGCGTCTCATCTCCCGCGATCGCGCCCGCCGGCGACCGGCTCGCCTACATCCGCGGTGGCAAGATCGAAGTTCTCACATTCGCGACCGGTACCACCGCAGACCTGGCTGTGGCGCCGGTTCCCACCCTGGTGGGCTGGGCGAACGACAAGCTGGTGTGGGCTGCCGCGGACGGCGTCTACACACAAGCGGGCGGCGGTCCGCAGCGCCTCGCCCCCACTCCAACCACCGGCGCGGTCAGGACTCTCTCGCTGGCGCCTGACGGCACCCACGCGATTTACACCCAGGACCAGAACCTCTTGCTGCTTGACCTCGCCTCCGCCAAGAGCACGCAGCTCGGACAGGCGAACGCCACGTTCTTCGGTTGGTCGCCTGACGGATCCCAGGTCATGTACTCGGGCCCTGGCGGCAACATCGCGATCTCAGACGTCAAGGGCAACAGCGTCGGCACCGTGCCGGCCGGCGACGCGGGCTGGTCGAGCCAGAACGCGATCCTGCTGGGAAGCGAAACCGACCTCTACCAGGCTCATCCGGACGGCTCAAACCTGACGAAGCTGGCCAGCGGAACCTACCGCCTCCCGATGTGGGCGCCGAACGCCACCGCGTTCACATTCTTCAGGGGTGGCGTCCTCTGGACGGCGACGGCTCCGGCGCTGCCCCCGCTGCCGGGCGTGCTGGACCAGGCGGCGGCCGTCGTCAACTCGTTCATGCAAGCGCGTCAGAAGGGCCAGGCCGACCAGGCCGGCGCCCTGCTCGACAGCAGCGGGAAGCTTGCGTACGCGAGCGGCGGCCTCAACCTCCTGATCAACGGCGACCCATCCTTCTCGCGGTTCTATGTCCTGACCCAGGAGGTCACCGGCACACAGCCCGACACCACGACCTTTGTCGTCCGGCTTGTGCTGACGCACGGCAAGCTCGACGTCGCCGATTACGAGGAGACGCTTACCGTCGTCCGCGACCCGGCGACCGGGCTATTCCTCATCGACCAGGCGACCGCCGGCGCGCACCGCGACCTGGGCAAGGGCGCCGAAGTGGTCGGGGTGGTCGTGGCGGCGGACAGCATCCAGGTCACATTCGACAGCGATCTCGATCCCGGCACAGTGGCGGAGGCCGTGCAAGTGCTCGACTCCAAAGGCACTCCGCTCGACGCCACCATCACATACTCGACTCGGATGGTGACGATCAGCGGCCTGAACCTTAAGCCGGGGGCTCAGTACAAGCTGGTGGTCCTCACCACGCTGCGCGACTTCCTCGGCCACAACATCGCGGCCGAATACGACCTCCAGCTCTTGGGGCCTGTGGCGAAGAGCAGCGCGGATCACAAGAACGGCGGGGTGACGGTTTCGCCGGCTCCCGCCTCTCCTAGTTCGAGCCCGGCTCCGAGCCCGGCTGCAAGCCCGACCGCGAGCCCGAGCTAGATCAGCTTCAGCGCTCGAGCCGTGCGGCTCAACGCGGTGACCGAGCCGGAGTGCGCGATCTCGCCGCTCATCGCGGCTTCGAACGCTTCCTTGAACGGTAGACGAAGCACTTCCATGTCCTGCTCGTAGGTCTCGGGATTGCGCTCCGCCTCAGTGATCGATTCGGCGAGGAACATGTGCGCCCGGCCCGTGAGAAATGCGGCGCCGTGGACGGTGCCCAACGACGTGTACCGGGCGGCGAGCAGCCCGGTCTCCTCCCCCAGCTCTCGCCGCGCGCACTCCAGCGGATCCTCGCCCGCGTTGAATGTGCCCGCCGGCACCTCCCACGAGGACTCGTCCCAGGCATGCCGCCACTGGCGGACCAACACGGTGTCGCCATTGTCGAAGTACGGCACGACGAAGGCCGAGTCCGGGTTGGCGAGCACGGTGTAGACAGCTTCCGCGCCGTCCGGAAACCTGATGACATCTTCTCTGAGTGCAAACGGACCGGAGCGCCCCACGACGGCACTCGAGGCAACCTCGAACGGCCGTCCGCCTTTCGGGTGGCCGAGCTTCGCTATCTGCTCACCACCACGGCTACCGCGGCGGCGGCCGCCGCGACGTGCCGCGGATCCGGCCCGTAGTCGAACGGTGACACGTCGCCCGCCAGCTTGCGGGCCTGTTCGACCAGGTCCGGATGGTCTTCGATGAAGCGCGTGCTCAGGTTGCCCGAGCGGAAATCAGGGCTCTCGAGGATCGCGCGATGGTAGCTGATCGTCGTCGCCGGGCCCACGACGACGAACTCGCGGAGGGCGCGACCGGCCCGCGCTATGGCCTCCGCGCGGTCGGCGCCATGCACGATGAGCTTGGCGACCAGCGAGTCATAGTTGGGCGGCACGTCCGAACCCGGCCCGAAACCTGAATCGACTCGGACGCCAGGGCCGGCCGGCGCCACCCAGCGGCTGATCCGCTTGGGATTCGGGAGGAATTTCCGCACGGGGTCCTCGGCGTTAATGCGCATCTCGATCGCGTGGCCCCTCCACGTCACGTCGCTCTGTCCGAAGCTGAGCTCCAGGCCGGCGGCGACGCGGATCTGCTCCTTGACGAGGTCTATGCCGGTGACCGCCTCCGTGATCGGGTGCTCGACCTGAAGACGGGCGTTGACCTCGAGAAAGTAGAAATCCCCGTCGTTGAAGATGAACTCGACTGTTCCCGCATTGACGTATCCCGCGGCGCGGGCGGCGCGGATCGCGGCCTCGCCCATGGCGGCTCGCAGCTCCGCGTTCACCGCGGGCGACGGCGTCTCTTCCATGATCTTTTGATGACGTCGCTGGATCGAGCATTCGCGCTCGCCCAGGTGGACAGCGTTGCCGTGGCTGTCGCAAATGACCTGGATCTCGATATGGCGCGGCTTGCGGATGTACCGCTCCAGGTAGACCGTCGGGTCGCCGAACGCAGAGCGCGCCGCCTGGGCGCTGCTCTCGATCGTCGAGACGAGATCCTTCTCTGACTCCACCACCTTCATGCCGATGCCGCCTCCGCCGCCCGATGGCTTGACCATCACCGGGAAGCCGATCGCCTGCGCGGCGGCCTGGGCGCTGGATGCATCGACGGGGCCGCTACCCGGGGTGACCGGCACCCCGTGAGCCACGGCGAGCTGGCGCGCCGCCACCTTTGAGCTGAGCGCCCGCATGGCGGCGCCCGGCGGGCCGATGAAACGAATGCCCGCCGCCTCACACGCATCCGGGAACGCAGACTTTTCGGAGAGAAACCCGTAGCCCGGGTGAATCGCGTCCGCGCCGCAGTCGTGCGCGACCTTGACGATCCGCTCGAGCTGGAGGTAGGAGTCGGTGGCCGCCGCGCCGCCGATGTGATGTGCCTCGTCCGCGTAGCGCACGTGGATCGCATTGCGGTCGGCATCGGAATAGACCGCCACGGTTGCGATGCCGAGCTCGCGGCACGCCCTCATGACGCGGATCGCTATCTCGCCGCGGTTCGCGACCAGAACTTTGTTAAAGAGTTTCTTCTTCACGGATCAGCCAACTGCGAGCAGGGGTTGGTTGGGGCTGACGACCTCGCCCTCCTTGACGTAGACCTGGCTGACACGACCGGCGACGGTCGTGACGATGTCGTTCTGCATCTTCATCGCCTCGAGCACCGCGACCACGTCGCCGAGCTTCACATCGTCGCCCGCTTTGACCGGGATCTTGACGATCAATCCCTGCATCGGTGCGATCACGGTCCCTTCCCCCGTCCGCGGCGGTGGCGCCGCCGGCGCCGCCCCGCCGGAGGCAGACATGACGGTCATGCCCGCGCCCGTGACGCGCACCTTGAATGTCTCGCCCTCCACCTCCACTTCGAACTCGGCGGTCGAGACGGCCGGGGCCGGCGGAGGATCCGCTGCGTCGGAGGAAACGGGCGCGGGATCGGTCGGCGCCGCGGCCTGAGCCACCGATTCCGGCGGTGCTTTTTGCGACGCTGGCGCGGGCGGTCCGCTCAGGTATTCGGGTGCAAGGCTCGGGAACATGAGATGGATGAGGACGTTGTCGTCGGTCGGCTCGAAACCCATCTTCTTGACCTGGCGGCGGCTGTTCTCCACCTGGGGCTCCAGCAGGTCCGCGGGCCGGATGGTGATCGGCTCCTCGCGACCGAGCACAAGCCTGCGGAGCTCGTGGTCGGCAGGCACAGGCGGCCGGCCATACAACCCCTGCAGGTAATCCTTGAGTTCCTGCGTCACGGTGGCGTAACGCTCGCCACCGATCACGTTGTACACCGCCTGGGTCGCGATGACCTGGCGCACTGGCGCCACCAGCGGTGGATACCCGAGCTCGCGCCGCACGCGGTTGGCCTCCTCCATGACCTCGGAAAGGCGCCCCCCTGCTTTGTGGGCGGCGAGCTGGTGATAGATGTCCTCGAGCATCTGGCCTGGCATCTGGTAGCGGAGGATGCTGGCGTCCACCCGGTCGGCAAACGGGCTGAGGTGCTCGAGGTGCCGCCGCTTCAGTTCCTCGACGTCGTGCTGGACGTCCCACATCGTGTCGAGGTCTAGACCGGTGTCGTACTCGCCTCCGTGCAGGGCGGCGACCACGCTCTCGGCCGCCGGCTGCGAGGCGCCCCACGCCAGGGGTGAGATCGCTACGTCCAGGATCTCGGCGCCGGCTTCGACCGCGGCCATGTACGCCATCGGCGCCATTCCGCTCGAGCAGTGCGAATGCACATCGATCGGGAGCTGAACCACGCTCTTGAGGGCGGTCACAAGCTCCCAGGTCGCCTGCGGGCTCAGCAGCCCAGAGGTGTCCTTGATGACGATGTCCTCGCAGCCCATGTCGGCGAGTCCTTTGGCCAGGGACCCCCACAGCTCGATGTTGTGGGCGGGTGAGATCGCATAGCTGAGCGCGCCCTGCACCTTCTTCTTGGCCTTGAGGGCCGCTCCGATGGCCGCTTCCATGTTGCGCAGGTCGTTCAGAGGATCGAAGACCCGAAACACGTCCACACCGCATTTGACCGCGTGCTTGACGAAGAGCTGCACCACGTCGTCGGCGAAGTTGCGCTTCGAGACGAGGTTCTGCCCGCGGATCAACGCCTGGATCGGCGTGTTCGGCGTGACCTTGCGCAGCTTGCGCAGGAACTCCCACGGGTCCTCGCGGGCGCGCAGCTGCGTCTCGAAGGTGGCGCCGCCGAACGCTTCCATCGCGACAAACCCGATCTTGTCCATCTTCGCGGCGATGGGGATGATCTCGTCGCTGCGCAGGTTGCCGCCGAGGAGCGATTGCTGCGCGTCGCGGAACGTGGTGTCGACGAGGCGGACGCGCGCCTTCTTCTTCGCCATCTATCCGGCCAGTGCCGCGCGCTTTTCGGCGTGGCGTCGCTCGATCGCGTCGTCATTGAGACCAAGGATCCGCGCCGCCAGCCAAGCCGCGTTCTTGGCGCCCGCCTCGCCGATGGCGACGGTCGCGACCGGGATGCCTGCGGGCATCTGCACGATGGAGTAGAGCGAATCGACTCCGCCCAGGTGCTGGGTGGGCACAGGGACGCCGATCACCGGCAGGTCGGTCCAGGCCGCCACGACGCCGGGCAGGTGGGCCGCGCCGCCCGCAGCGGCGATCACCACTTTGAGGCCGCGCTCACGTGCCGAAGACGCCCACTCCATCACGCCTCGCGGATTGCGGTGCGCCGAACAGACCTTGACCTCGTGCTCGATCCCAAGCTCGTCGAGGACCTTCACGCACGCTTCCATCAGCGGCAGGTCGGACTTGGAGCCGAGGATGACGCCGACGACTGGGCTCAACTAACGGCCTCCCCTGCGATGTCGGATCTGAAGAAAGCCCCCTCGAATCGTACCCGGCGGGCACCGGCCAGCGCCTTCTCCCGGGCCAGGGCGACCGTTTCTCCAAGCGCGACCGATGTCACCACCCGGCCGCCGCTGGTCACCAGGCCTCGACCTGGCTCAAAGCGCGTGCCCGCGTGGAAGATGAGCACGCCAGGCGGCATCTCGGCCAGGCCGCGAATCGGCAACCCCGTCTTCATCGCCGCGTCGTCGGGGTAATGGCCGGACGCGACGACGACTCCGACGCACGGCTGCGGGCTCCATCGGAGGTCTGGAAAGTCCGCCAGCGTGCCCTTCGCGGCAGCGAGCGCCATGGCCACGAAGTCGGTTTGCAGCCGGGGAAGCACGACCTGCGCCTCGGGGTCGCCAAAGCGCGCGTTGAACTCGACAGTACGGATTCCGTGGCTGGTCAACATCAGGCCGGCGTACAGGACGCCGCGAAACTCGTCCCCACCGTTGGACAGCTCGAGGACCGCGGGGCGCAGGACCCGATCCAGGACCTCCTGGACGAGCGCGCTGTCCACGGATTGCGGCGGCGAATAGGCGCCCATGCCGCCGGTATTCGGGCCGGCGTCGCCGTCCTGGGCGCGCTTGTAATCACGGGCGGCCGCGAGAGCAATGACCTCCTTGCCGTCGGTCACCCCGAACACCGAGAGCTCCGGGCCTTCCAGTAGCTCTTCGACCACGATGGTGGCGCCGCCGCGACCGAACCGGCTCTCGACGAGGATCGCATCCACCGCGGCGTCCGACTCCTTGAGGCTCGTGCACACGATCACCCCCTTGCCGAGCGCCAACCCGTCGGCCTTGACGGCGACCCGGCCTGCGCGCTCGCGCGCCCACGCCTTGGCGGGCGCGGGCTGGGTGAAGACCTCGAAGTCCGCAGTCGGGATGTTCGCCCGGTTCATCAGGGCCTTCGCGAATGACTTGCTCGATTCGATGCGCCCGGCGCCTCGGTTCGGACCGAAGACGTTGAAGCCCGCGCTCCGCAGCGCGTCGCCCACACCGGCGTCCACCGCCGACTCGGGCCCCAGGATCACGAGCCCGAGGCGCTCGTGCTTCGCGAAGTCCACGATGCGCACCACGTCGGTGGCACCGATGGCGACGTTGCGCGCCATGCCGCCGGTGCCGCCGTTGCCGGGCGCGCAGTAGACGCGCTCCACGAGGTCCGACTGCACGCACTTCCAGATCAGCGCGTGCTCGCGGGCTCCCGATCCGACGACAAGGACCTTCACCGGGGGGTCGGGGCTATTCCCACTCGATCGTTCCGGGCGGTTTGCTCGTGATGTCGAACACCACCCGGTTGACTCCCTTGACCTCGTTCACGATCCGGTTGCTGATGCGCGCCAGCACCTCGTAAGGCACGCGCGCCCAGTCCGCGGTCATGGCGTCCTCGCTGGTCACCACCCGCACAGCGACCACGTTGGCATAGGTGCGGTAGTCGCCCATCACGCCGACCGTCTCGAGCGGGGTGAGCACCGCAAACGACTGCCAGACCTGGCGGTAAAGCCCGTTGTTCTTGATCTCGTCGATCACGACCCAGTCGGCGTTCCGCAAGATCTCGAGGCGCTCCGCGGTGACCTCGCCAAGGCACCGGATCGCCAAGCCAGGTCCGGGGAACGGCTGGCGGTACACCATCTCTTCGGGCATTCCAAGCTCGATACCGACCGCCCGGACCTCGTCCTTGAACAGGTAGCGCAACGGCTCGATGAGCTCGAAGCGCAAGCCGGGCGGCAGGCCGCCCACGTTGTGGTGCGTCTTGATCTTGACCGCCGTGGAGGAAACATCGGGCGCTGTCGATTCGATGACGTCCGGGTAAAGCGTGCCCTGCGCCAGGAAGTCGATTTGCCCCAGGCTCGTCGCCTCCGCCTCGAACACGGAGATGAACTCGCGGCCGACGATCCGCCGTTTCTGCTCGGGATCGATCACTCCGCGCAGCTCCTGCAGGAACCGGTCGGTCGCGTCGACGTACCGGATATTCATGTCGAGGTTGCCGTGCATGACAGCCAGCACGCGCTCCGGCTCTTCTTTGCGCAGCAATCCGTTGTTGACGAAAACGCAAGTCAGCTGGTCGCCGATTGCCCGGTGGACCAACGTCGCTGCGACGGCCGAATCGACTCCTCCCGAAAGGGCGCAGATCACGCGGCCGCGACCGACCTGGGCACGAATGCTCTCGGTGGCTTCCGCGATGAACGAGCCCGCCGTCCAGGAAGCGTCGCACTGGCACACGCCGTAAAGGAAGTTGCGCAGCACCTCTCGCCCGCTTGGCGTGTGGACGACCTCGGGGTGGAACTGGATGCCGAAGATGCCGTGGCCGTTGGTGAACGCGGCGACCGGCGAGTTGCCGCTGGAGGCGAGCGAGTGAAAGCCTGGCGGGAGCTCGCTGACGTGGTCTCCGTGGCTCATCCAGACCGGGAGCTCGGCGTTCAAGCCTTTGAAAAGGGCGTTGGGCTCCCGGACCGCCAGCAGCGCGGGGCCGTACTCACGGGCGTGTCCCGGATCGACCTTGCCGCCCAGGTGATGGGCGATCAGCTGCATTCCGTAGCAGATGCCGAGCACTGGGATCCCCGCCCTAAGGGCCTCCGGGTCGACCTGCGGGGCTCCGGGCTCGTAGACGCTCGCGGGCCCTCCGCCGAGGATCAGCCCGGCCGGCGCGCGCTCTTTCAACTCGGACCACGGAGTCGTCCCGGGCACCAGCTCGCAGTACACGTTCGCTTCGCGCACCCGGCGCGCGATCAGCTGGCTGAACTGGGAGCCGAAGTCGAGGACCAGGATCGTCTGTCCGCGCGGGCCGCCCTTGACTGCTTCGCGGTCCCGGGCGGCCGCGGCGGTCATGCTCAGCTCAGCTCTTTCCCATGCCCACGTGCTGGGCCTGCTGGAAGACCTTGCCCTCCGACGTGATCGACGGAGCGACCACCATCTCGACGTGCTGGAACTCGGTGATGTCGTGCGCGCCACACACGCCGAGCGCCGAACGCAAGGCGCCTGCGAAGTTCTGGCTACCATCATCGACTCGCGCAGGACCGAGCAGGATCTCGTGCAGGGTCGCTTTGGTGCCCACATGGATGCGGGTGCCGCGCGGGAGGTTGGGGTCGGGTGTGGCCATGCCCCAGTTGAAGCCCTTCGAAGCGGATTCCTCGGCCCCCGCGAGCGGCGTGCCGATCATCACCGCGTCCGCGCCGGACGCGAATGCCTTGCAGACGTCAGCTCCGATGCGCATGCCGCCGTCGGTGATCACCGCGACCCGCATCCCGCCTCGGCGCATGTGCTCGTCGCGAGCCGCGGCGACGTCGGCGGTGGCCGTCACCTGCGGCACGCCCACGCCCAGCACGCCACGCGTGGTGCACGCGGCGCCGGGGCCGACGCCGACCAGGATGCCTGCAATGCCGGTCTCCATCAGCTCGAGCGCCGTTTCGTAGTGCACGCAGTTGCCGACGACCACCGGGATCTCGCAGGCCCGCACCAGCTGCTCGAAAGAGAGTTGATGATAGGACTGGGACGAGTGGCGGGCTGTGAGCACTGTTCCCTGCACGACGAGGACATCGGCACCGGCTTTCTGCACAACCTCGGCGCGTTCCTCGGCGCGAGCGGGAATCGTGGAGACCGCACACGGAACGCCCGCGGCCTTGATCGCCTTGATGCGCTCGGCGATGAGGTTCGGCTTGACCGGCTCGCGGTAGACCTCTTTGAGCAACGCGTTGATCTGCGACTTGTCGGCCTCAGCGATGCGCTTGATGATTGGCGCCGAATCCTGGTAGCGCGTGTGCACCCCGTCGAGGTTCAGCACGGCGACCCCACCCAGCTTTCCCATCGCGATGGCGAACTCGACGTCGACTACGCCGTCCATGGCCGAGCCCCAGATGGGAAGCGGGAGCTTGAAGCGGTCGCCCATCGAAAACGTGATGTCGACCTCGTCGGGATTCAGGGTGACGCCGCCGGGGACGAGCGCTACCTCGTCGAAGCCGTATGCGCGTCGCGCCCGCCGGCCGATCCCGATCTCGAGGCCAGACTGCTCCCCGGGAGTCGTTCCGCGGGTTTCGAGCCGGCTCTGATGCAGGGTGTGTTTACTCCAATGGTGGCGGGGTTCGCTGAATTATACGGAATGCAGGAGACGTGAACGTGGGCCGCATAAACTTTTAGCCGTGTACCGGACGCTCGAGTACCTGCGCGGCATCTCCGACGACGACGTCGCGAGACTTCGCGCCCGCGGCATCCGGCACACGAACCAGCTCCTGCACCGCACTTCGCTTGGAATCGATCGCGAGCGACTCTCCAAGAAAACGGGCATCAGCACCGACCGTCTTTTCGAGTTCGTGAACCAATGCACGCTCCTCGAGGTTTCGGGCATGAACCACTTTCTGCCGATCATCCGCCGCCTGGGTATCGAGTCGATGGGCGACCTGCGCGCGCAGGACGCTCATACACTGCACGCCAAAGTGGTCGATGCGGTCGGGCTGGCGGGCGCGCCGAGCTTCTCGGATGTTCAGTACTGGATAAGCCAGGCGACGGCGTTGGACATCGTGGAAGCACCCGAACCAAAGGAGCCGCGGCCGGTCATCAGCTAGCAGCCTAAGAGCTGAACCTAAGTGGAGAGTCCGCCGGTCAAGTTGGAGAAAGGCACACATGAGTGATCGGGGGGATGCTCCGAAACCCGCCGAAAACGAACCTCGCACAGTGGACGGTCCGGGCTCGACCGGGACCGCCGGGGCCAAGCCGTGGCAGATCCGAGACGCCTCCGATCGGCGAAAGAGCCGGCGGCGCGCGGCCGATCATCGCGAGACGCTGCGCCGATTGACCGTGGCGTCGGCGGTGGCAGCGGTGGGGCTGAATGCCGCGTTGTTTTTGCAGACGGCGGTCGGACAGCTCGGCCCGGCTGAGGTGGACCGAACGGTCCTCTCTGTCCTCAACGCGTTCTTACCAGGCTCGACGCTCCAGCCGCCGGCAGAGGCCCCCAGTCCCGCGCCAGGCGCCGGACCAGTTGTGACCACGGGGGGTTCGTGATCGACCGCAAAGAAGCCGGCCGATGACCCCATTGCCGAGCCCGCTCTGGTTTGTCGATCGCAGCGCCGGCGAAGTGACCTTGCTTCTGATGAGCGCGGTGATGATCTTGGGAATCGTTCGTTCGGGTGTTCCGACCGCGTTCCCGTTCCTGGTTGAGGGCGCGCACATCAATCTGGCGCTTCTGGCGATAGCGTTCGCCGGCCTCCACATCGTGGCCGCGGTCCTTGATCCGTTCGCTCGCCTTGGCCCGATCGACGCTCTGATCCCGTTCGTATCGGCGTATCGAGGCACATGGCTCGGCTTGGGGGTCGTTTCGGGATATGTCTACTCAGCCAACGTGCTTATGAGCTGGCCGGCTCGGCGTTTTTCGCGCGCCACCTGGGTTTGGTTGCACCGGAGTATGTACGTGGCCTGGGTCCTGGCCTTGCTGCATTCGCTCGGCACCGGCTCGGATGCGAGAAATGAGCTCTTTCTGCTGCTCAACGTCCTTTGCGTCGCGGGCGTGTTGGTCGCCTTCCTGGCCGTTCGAGTCATCGAAGGCTGGCGGGCTGTTCCGACGCTGTGGGCTGGACTCGCACTTTTGGCTGTGCTGGTGACGCTCGGTATCGGGATTTGGGCTGTCGAGGGTCCGTTGCAGCCGGGCTGGGCCCGATCGTCCGGCACTCCACCTGATTTACTCCGATCCCATTGAACCCCGGGTGACTCTGAAGACCTGAACGAAGGACTAGAAGTACAGCTCGTTTCCAATTGCGGACTGCTGGATGAAGATGGTTCCGTTGGAGGCTGCGCCCGCGATCTGGGACAGTGCCGGCGTCACGGCTCTGAACTTGATCACCACCAGCACTTGAAGCCCGTGGCCAGTTCCGTCGTCCGGCCGGTAGCCCCAGGCACCGTAGCTGATGCACTGACCAAGATCGCCCCCTGACGACAGGTTGCACGTCCGGATCGCAAAACAGGCGACCTGCGTGCCGCTGAAAGAGGTCGAAACGCAGCCAGACGGATCTCCGCAAACCCCGCTCGCCGTGATGCAAGTGCCCCAGCTCGTGCCTGGGCCCTCCGATCCCCAGGCCGCCAGCGTGTTCGGGATGCCGGTGTTTGGCTCGTCACGCACAGCGCTCCCGATGTCGCTCGTGTCGGATATGACCCCCATGCGGGCACCCGCCCGCGCGGCGCCCGCGCCGTCGATGGCTTGCCAGTAGGCGCGGCCGACGTCGACGGTCAGGAGCACGAACAAAAGCAAGGCGGGGGTCAGCAGCGCGAACTCGACCAGGGCCTGGCCGCGCCGGCCGTCGGCTCCTTCTCGGTGGGGGCGCAGGAGGCCGATCACTGGACCAGCTGCACTGAGCCGATGCTCTGCTGGCCCGGGCCGGGGCCGCCCGTGCTCTTGAAGGTGTAGGTCGCGTACGCATAGTCACCACAGTGGTCGCCATCGAGGGCGAACAGGGTGACGGATATGTAGCTGCCCACGGGGTTTGGGAACGTGTAGATGAGCTGGGCCGTGTAGCTGCCATTGTTGGCGCCCGGGATGTCGGTCTGGTGGCCCCAGGCCCAGTTGCCCTTGGCCTCGATCGTGGCGCCGCTTCCGCCCGGGATCGTGTACGTCCAGTCCGTCCCCGGGGCGATCGCATAAGACCCGGGATTACCTGACGACGGGTACGCAGGGTTCGCGTCGCTGGGGTTGTTACCCGGTGGCGGAAGTGGCGAGCCAGGCCCTGGCACGGTGGTCCAGATGCCCTGCGAGAAGAACTGAGGGCTGCCGTTGTTAACCTTTACGTAAGCGTCGTAGCCGTCCATCATCCACTCGTCCGTGTAGTTGACCGTGAGGATCGAATAGCCTGGCGCACCGGCCTTGAGCGACACGCTGGCGATGATCGAGGTCTCGTTCTTACCGCTGGTTCCGATTCCCGGTACGGAGCCTGTCCCGTATGCGTTCTGGAAGTCCATCGCGCCACCGCTCGAACCGAATGTCGTGAAGGTGTAGGCGAGGACCTGGCCGGTGATGGAAGGTCCGTTGCCTCCGTGCCCGCTGCTCATGCCGGGGTTGTACTCAAAGCCGCCGGCGGTGGCGTACGGAGTCTGATAGATGATGCCGGCCACGCTGTTCACGGTGATCGGCGCGCTGGGCTGCCCGGAGTCGATGTGGATGAACGAGCTGTTCTCTTCATCGATCAGCAAAGGAGATCCGCCAACCGAGGCCAGGCTGCCGACCCCTGCGCCCGAAAGCGACAGGCCGGAGATCTCGTTCGTGGTGACGAACCCGCCCGATTGGCTTTCCAGCCTGAAGACGACTCCGCTGCCGCTCACGATTGTGGGGTCGCCCCCTCCACCACCGTTTCCGGCGACCCCACCGGTGCAGGACCCTGGAACCGGCCCCTGATACGCGCCGAAGGCGCCGCCACCGTGGCCGATCCAGACTCCCGCGGTCAGATTCGGGCACGAGTTGGGCTGGGCCCCGGTGCACAGGTCGAAGTCAGAGGCGTTTTCCCGGCTGTGGTCGATGCCGTTCGCTGTGTAAGCCCCGCCCGTCACGCTGTTGACGGGTGCTGTCCCGGTGATGTCGTACAGGCCCGAGCCGAACTCGTACGACCCATGGTTGATGACGATGTAGTCGAAAATTCCCGGGTCGAGCTGGTACGGCTCCTGCGCGTCGGCGCATGGCCCGTAGACCGGCTGCCCGTTGAGGACCAGCGCGCCGCAGTCTTTGAGGCCACTGGTGCTGACGCTCGGAGACCAGTAGTAAGGCGGCGCGTAAACCGCCTGGTTGCCGTCAACCTCGTTGAGGTTCGCCTGGCCGCTCGTGGTGCAGGGCGTAAACGAGAACCCGCCACCGCCCACTTTGGTGCAGTAGAGATTGGTGCTGGCCGGAATGGCGAAGCCCCCGCTGCCTACCGCTGTGTTCGGCGAGCACGTGGCACCGCCGTATGGATCGCAGATGGTGGTCCGGTCTTGAAAGACCATGTCGCCGGCGGACTCGACAGTGGTGTAGTTGCCGGGCACGCTCAGCGTCGAACCGTCGTATCCGTAGATCTTTGGCGCGGTGCCGTGGTTGACCCAGAATGTGGGGCAGTTGTTGGTGCCGCCGCTGCACGACAGCAATGCGCGGGCCGCCGGCTTGGCCTCGTTGAAGCACTGTTGCTCCCCCGAGTCACATCCGGGTTGAGGCTGATAGATGATGAGGGCGTTCGGAGGGGGTGCGTTGATGCTGGAGCTCGGCAGCGTCGCCTGGGCGGCAGCCGCGACCGTGACGTACGCGAACGGGATGCCGAGGGCTGAGGTGAAGAGCTCGGCGATGCGGGTCGTGATCACCACCTGCACGCATGAGAACTGACCCGCGCCCTGGCACGCCAGCGGCGCAGGGTTGCCAGGAAGCGAGACCGGCGGGGAGTTGACGCTCACCTTATTGGTGAAGCCCGCCGTCGCGTTGCATGCGAGCCCCGCCACATCGAACCAGGTGGTACTGAACGACGAGCCGGTCGCCGTGTCGCATCCGTTCGAGTAGATGGTGTTGAACCCGTTGATGGTTGCGTAGTCGTGCACTGCCTGCACCGTGGCCGAGCTTGCGGTGAGCGGCGACGTAATGGTGCCGGAAATCGTCATCTGCTTGGCGGCCGCGAGGACGGCAAAGTCGGCTGCGTTTTGAGCGTTGCGCTTCACCAGGTAATCGCGGCTTGCGTCGATCGCCAGCCCGGACAGCCCGCACATGAGAAGAAATGCGACCGCCGCGATTGGAAGGAGCTGTCCCCTCTGTCGTGCGCGGGCGTTGATGTTCCACCTCATTCGGTGGTCACCACTGAAATCGTCTTGACGATGATGTTCTGCGTGAAGCTGTTGACGAACGGCAACAGCGGAACGAAGTGGTACTGAATCTCGACGGCCACGTGTTTCACCGTCGGTGAGATCGCCCGCTGGGCCGAGGAGTTGCAGTTGCTGTCCGGAGGGTCGGCTGTGGCGACGGCGGGCCAGATGTATGCGTACCCCGAGTTCGGTGGCGGTGTCGTCGGCTGAAGAGTCCCGCTCGGATTGTTGGGGTCCGAGTTGCCGACGATCGAATTGGGATCCATCCTCACCGGGAAGCCCTGTCCAACCAGTTCGACCTCCTGGATGATCTGGCAGTCGCTGAATAGGCTGCCGCTCAGGGATGCGGTGCGAGCGCCGTCCCTGGCCGCCGATGAGATGGCGCTGTACGCGTAGAGCAAGCGGCTTATATCGATGGCCGTAAAGAGAATGAGCAGGAAGATCGGCGACACCAGTGCGAACTCCACGAGCGCCTGGCTACGCTGGCTTCGCGTCGCGCGAACGTCCGCTTGCCGCGACGAGTGCCGCAGCGCACGATGCTGTTGCATCAATCCCTCCCTCGTGTCCTCAGCCGCTGCTCATAACAACGCGACCTGCTGCATCAACTTGCGTTGGAGCACGCTCCGCTGACGACTTTGGAATGGCTCCGACCTGAAATCAGGATTGCCAGTTACAAGAATTAATTTCTTGAAGCGGCCACCGCGAAATTGCTCGCCGATTCTTCATTCGTGCGGCTGCACAGTGGTCGGAAGGCCTGAAGAACGCGTTAACGTTTTGACGATCGCGGCTTTCCCGAAACGAAAACCGGAGCGAGTCGGCTTTCGTCGGGCTATACGGCCCGCCCGTCGCGCTCGTCGGTTGTGCGGCTTCGCGAACGTAAGCGGCACGGCCCGCTACGCCGAACAGAGCTGGTTTCGCGATCTCGTGCGTGGTCATGGGCGGGCTCTCACGCAGGACGGAGGCGGCCAGGTCGGCCAGCTTGCTGGGAAACCGCTTAGGAGCGCATCCCGCCTTCGAGGCTACTCCCAGCCGGTCCGTTTCTGAAGCCACTCGAGAGCGACCTTGCCCTGCGCCGCCTGGAAGGCCCGTACGGTTGGCAGTCCCGGCGGAGGTGGATCAAAGGCATGTATCACGAAGTAGCCGGCGACGCTGCACAGGATCGCCTCGAAGTCCTCTCGCGATACGTGCGAAAGATCGAAACGACTCATGAAATCGTCCGGCTGCGGGCCGCCCTGCATGGCCACGCTGGGCGCCATGATCAGCCAGTCGACGAACGCAGCTCCCAACCGCGCGGAGGGCCAGTCGACCACGAAGACGCGATCGCCTGCGATGAGGATGTTGTCGGCTCGCGTGTCGAAATGAAGGAGGGTCTCGCCCGCCGCCGCAGCAGGTGCCTTCGACTCCAAATCGGCCAGACGTGCGAGATGCTTCACACACCACGCCTCCAGACGTGTCTCACGACGCTCGAGCGCTCTGCGCCAGCCGTTGATGCCGCGCTCGAACGCCCCTGATGCGGTGAGCTCGCTCGGGATCGGTGAAGGGGTCAGGTCGATCGACATCTTCCTCAGCGCCTCGACAACCAGCGCCAGGTCGTGCTCCGTCCACGGTGCTCCAGGGTGGCGCCCGACCACGTCCTCGTAGGCCAGCGCGACCCACCCGTCCTGGTCATACATCCACAGCAGTCGCGGCACCGGCGCAGTCGCCGGGAGAGCCTCCACGATGCGCGCCTCGCGGCGGTGCATCATCGGCGTATCTGGGTTGGCGGCCTCGCTGACCGCCTTGAGGAAAACGCGCCGGCCATCGTCCATGCGCAGCCTCGCCGCAAGGCCTGGAGAGAAGCCGCCGGGCTGCGTGACCGCCTCGACCACCCGACCACCGAGGCGTCTTTCGATAGCGTCCCGAACCGAACCCGGCAGGCCTTCCCAGTGAACGCGAACTCCGGCGGCCGGCGGCGGGTTAGAGAAAGACACCTCGGCGGCGCTTCAAGTTGTCGTAGATGCCCTGCTGGATGGTGTCGCGCACCTGGTCGGACAGGGCCATCACCAGGTTGTTGTCGTCGGCCGCTCCCGGCGGATTTTCCTCGACGTGGATCGGGGCGTGGAAATGGATGCGCCACTTGCTGGGCAGGGGGATCATGCCGAGCGGGCCGAGCCACGGCCAGGTCGGCGTGATGGGGAAGTACGGAAGGCCGAAGAACTTCGCCAGCGGGGCCAGGTCCGCGACCATCGGATAGATCTCCTCCGATCCGACCACCGACACGGGAATGATCGGCGCGCCCGACCTGATCGCAGTCGCGACAAAACCGCCACGTCCGAAGCGACGCAGGCGATAGCGGTCCTTGAAGCTCTTGCCCGTTCCTCTCACGCCTTCGGGAAACACCAGGACAAGCTCGTCGCGCTCAAGCAGCCGCCGCGTATCGTCCGGGTGCCCGACTGTCTGCCCGGTCCGGCGCAGGAACCAGCTGAGCATCGGCATGCCCATGAAGAGACTGGCCACCAGCGCGCGCACGTGGCGCGGGTATGGGTGCTCCGCGAACACCGCCGTCTTGATCATCGTGCCGTCCCAGGGCAACACGCCGGCGTGGTTCGCCACGAGCAGCGCGCGGCCGGTGGCTGGAACGTTCTCGATGCCGGTGGTCTCGACGCGCCAGTAGTCGCGGTACAGGACCATGAAGACAGAAAGAAACGACTCGGTCCACTGGGGGTCGAAGCCGAAATCGTCGACCTCATAGTTCGCCCCGCGGCGCACGAGCTCCTGCTGCTTGTACATGAACTGAGCCAACTGCATGACGCGGTTCATGTCGATGACTTCTCGCCCCGTCACCTCGCGAAGCCGGGCTGACAGCTCGGTGAGCCCCTGGAACGCCAGTAGCGGAGCCTGCCGCTGCAATCGCTTGACCGACTTCACGAGCCGCGGTCCCGGTTTGGGCTGAACGATCTCCGCCGGCTTGCTCTCCCTGCGCCGCTGCTTCGGGGTCTTCGCCTGAATCATCGGTGCGCCTCGAGGGCCGCTCCGGCACGGTGCCCGTTGCGCGCGTTGCGCCGCCGGCGCTGCAGATAAACCTGCAGCTCGTATTCCTGCGGCGGGGACGGCGCCTCGATCACCTCGAGGGTCTTGCCGCGAGCCAGGGCGTCCATCACGGCGCGAGATGTGAAAGCGGGTTTCCAGCCAAACTCGGCTTTGAGCTTCGAGCAGTCCACGACGGAGCCGAACGCGATCACGTCCGCCAGGTGCGCCTGGAGCTCCACGTGCGCGACCGCCCGCAGTGCGAGGCGCCCGATCCAGCGGCCGTAAGGCGGCAGGATGGGCGCGGGAGTTCCGCCCATGATCGCGATTGCCTGGCTCAAGAGCACGACACCGCCGGCCGCGACGTTGAAGACTCCCGGGTGGTGCCCGAGCACGGCCTGCACGATGGCCTCCGCCGCATCGTCTTCGTGCAGCAGCTGCAAGCGCGGGTCAAAGCCGGCAAACGTCGGAACGACCGGAAGCGACAGGTACTGCGCAAGCGTCGTGTCTTCGCTGACGCGAAAGCCGAGACGCAGCACGCTGACATTGCATGACTCGTTGCGCACGGCAAACTCGGCGACAAGCTGCTCCAGGTCGAGCAGGTCACGCGTCACCGACGACACGGGTCGTTCGCTGTTCGTCATCTCTTCGGAAAAGAAAGACGGATCACTCGGGCCGGCGCCATAGATTGCCTGGCTGGACTTCACGATCAGATGGCGGACGCGGCTGGAAGGCGCCGAACACCCGGCGAGGACGTTCATGGTTCCGATCACGTCCGTCTCATGGATCGAGCGCTCGTCGCGCGGCGAATCGACCATGACCGCCAGGTGGACGACCGTGTCGACGTTCAGCTGGCGGATCAGCTTTCCGATCGCGACGTGACGGGTGTCGGCGTGTACGAAGTCCATCTCTTCGAGCGCGCTGATGGGATCCCTCAGGTCGCACCCGAACAGGTGGGGCACGTGAGGTGCGAGGCGCCGCGCCACCTCGGCGCCGAGAGGATTGGACACGCCGGTGACCAGCACGCGGTTCGGGTGGGCTAGGGTCACACCCCGATTATGGGTATATCCCTCGGACGGTGGTCGCGTTGGCCACCCGCTGGACGGCCAGGGCGTAGGCGGCCAGGCGCATGTCGATGCGCTTGTTGACCGACGTGTGGAGGATCTCGTAGAAGGCCCGCGTGATCACGTGGTGCAGCTTGGTGTTGATCTCCTCCTCCTCCCAGAAGAAGGCCTGGAGGTCCTGGACCCATTCGAAGTAAGAGACGATCACGCCGCCCGCGTTCGCGATGATGTCTGGGACCACGAAGATGTTCCGGTCGTGCAGGATCGGGTCGGCCTCCGGCGCGATCGCCGCGTTGGCGCCCTCCGTGATCAGCCGGGCGCGGATGCGGCCGGCGTTCTCGCCGGTGATCTGGTCCTGCACGGCAGCGGGCACGAGCACCGTCACGGGTAGCTCGATGATCTCATCGTTGGTGACGTTGTCCGCTTTCTTGAACCCGGTCACTCCGCCGCGCACCGTGCGGTGCTCTTCCAGCGCGGCGAGATCAAGGCCGTTGGGGTTGTACACGCCGCCTCGCGAATCGCTCACGGCGACGACCTTCAGCCCTGCCTCGGCGAGCAGTCGAGCGGTCGACCGGCCGACCTGCCCGTAGCCCTGCACCGCGACAGTTGGTGTCTCCTCGTCCACGTGTAGGTACTTCAGGCCTTCGAGCGTCAGATAGGTCGCGCCGCGACCCGGCGCGTCGGTGCGCCCTTCGGAGCCGCCCACGTCGACCGGCTTGCCGGTGACTGAGGCCGTGACCGAGTGGCCCGAGTGCATCGAGATGGTGTCCATGATCCAGGCCATCACTTGGGGGCTGGTGCCCATGTCGGGCGCCGGGATGTCCTTTTCCGGTCCGATGAGGATCGCGATCTCGGTCGCGTACCGGCGGGTCAGGTGCTCCAGCTCGCTCTGCGACAGCTTGCCCGGCTCGCACGCCACGGCTCCCTTGGCTCCGCCATACGGAAGGCCGACCGCCGCGCATTTCCAGGTCATCAGCATCGCGAGCGCTTTGACCAGGTCGAGCGTGATGTCCGGGTGATATCGGATTCCGCCTTTCGCCGGGCCGCGGCTGATGTTGTGCTGCACCCGCCAGCCGGTGAAAACCCTCACTGAGCCGTCGTCCATGCGGACCGGGAAATGGACGGTGAGCTCGCGCTTGACGTCCCGCAGGCCGCGACGGGCATCGTCGGTGAGCCCGATCACGTCGGCCGCCGCGTCGAAGCGCCGCTGGGCGGTCTGGAAGGCCGAGGCTCGAGTTTCGACCGCCATTCGGCCCACGATCGTACTCCTTACCACGCGAACTCCGAGGCTAAAAGCGAGAGTTCGTGGGGACCCTGGAGACGGTGGCACCGCTCGCCGCACAATTGGCCAGGTATGTATCGCCGGCAGCTGCTCAGCATCGGCGCGGTGGCGGCCGTCGCCCTGGCCATGGGTTACCTCGTCGCCGGGCAAATCAAGGCGCAGCTCCTGACACCCTCCAACCAGGTCGCCCGTTACCAGGCGCTGGTGCGGAGCGTGCAAGACCTGGAGGCGACCAACGCCGCGTCCCGGGGCCAGATCGCGGCGCTGCGGGCCGAGATCGACACGCTGGAATCCGACGCCGCGGGGCGTTCGGCCGCCACGCAAGCCTTGCAGAACCAGGTCGCCGACCTCCGCGCGCACGCCGGCCTGACCGCCATGCACGGCCCAGGCGTCGCGATCGACCTGGCGAACGGGGTGCCTGGACCGGCCGCCGACGGGCAGGCGAGCTACCTGGTCAACTTCCAGGACGTGCAGGACATCGTCAACCTGCTGTTCGCGCAGGGCGCGGAGGGAGTCGCGGTCAATGGGCGGCGGATCACCCCACTGACCGCTTACTCGGGCTCGGCGGGCCAGGTCGTCATCGACCAGGGACCGCCTCTTTCCTCTCCGATCACGGTCGTCGCAGTCGGGGACCGCAACCGCATGGTGGCGGCGCTCTACGACGCCTCGGCGCTTCCCGACATCCGTGCGCGCCAGGTCCAGTTTCAGCTCCACCTGAGTTTCGTCGGCAGCCCCGACGTGGCCCTGCCCGCTTACGACTCGAGCCTTCAGATACCCGATGTCCATGCGATCTAGGCCAGGGCCTCAGAGGCGGTCGACGGGTCGGGCGATCAGCATCTGGGTGATCGCGCTGCTGGTCGCGCTCGTGGCGACTGTGCAGATCCGGAGCCAGGCCGAGGTCGAACGCAGCCTCGTCGGCATCGACGCGACGTCGCTCGCTTTCTTGATCGACGACCTGCATCGCGCCAACGACTCGCTACAGGCCGAAGCGGCGGACCTGCAAGCTCGCCAGGCCACTCTGCGATCGGGGACCAGCGGGGCGGCCGACCAGGTCTTGAGCGACGAGGCCGACCGGCTGCGCGCAATCGAGGGGCTCGTGCCGGTGCACGGCCCGGGCGTCGTGATCGTGATCGACGCGACCGGCCTTACCGCGCTCGACCTGCAGGACGCGATCAACAACCTGGCTTCCAGTGGCGCCGAAGCGATCTCGGTCAACGACCATCGCGTCGTCACGGGTGTCTCGATCGAGCAGACCACTGCGGGCGTAGCGATCGACGGATCGGTGGTCGCGCCGCCATGGACGATCACGACGATCGGCGACGCCAATCGCCTCGCCGAGGTCGCGGACCTGATGACCAAGGCGCTGAATGCCGACCGCCGTGTTCGAGAGGCGACCTACCGCGTGGAATCGGACGTCGCCATCCGGTCGGTGGTCAGCGAGCGCCCTTTCGTTTACGCGATCGGGTCTTAGCCGGTTCCGTCGCTCCCAGCTTTTTCAGCTGTGCCGTGATCCGGTCGAGCCGCGCGTTGATGCGGTCGATGTCGGTGTGGCTTGGTATGCGCAGACGCCGCAGCGTGCCCTCGATCGCCTCGTCCGCCCGCTCCTCAAAGTCCTCGCGCCGGCGCTCCATCTGGCTGCGCAGGTCGGACCGCACGTTGAGCGTCTTGCGCACGTAATCGAGGAGAGCCTGACCGCGCTCGGCGATGACCTCGCCGCCCGCATCGACCAGGCGCGCGGGTCCACGCTTCTCCTGAGAAAGGACCACCTGGGAGAGGGTCACCTGCGTCAGGTCATGGCCGTTGTCCCGGTCGACCACCTTTATCTCATGGCCATCGCGCACGAGCTCCGCGATTCCTTCGAGCGTGATGTAGCGACTCGTGCGCGTGTCGTAGAGCTTGCGATTTGCGTACTTCTTGATAAGGTGTCGCTCGGGGGCGGTCGTCACGGCCGGGCCCATTCTAAGGCGGTGCGTCAGAAGCTCCGCCCGGCACGTAGATCGGAGGTGGCGGCATGGCGGCGAAGAAGCGTGCATCGTCCAGATCCAGGCCATCAGGCCTGGTCGGTCGCGCGGTCACTGCGGGCAGAAAGGCGCTTCGCGAGGCTGAGAATCGAGTGCCGCCCGACGTGCGCCGCCAGCTCGAGCGCTCGATCAGAGACGGCCAGAAGACATTGAAGACGGCGATCGACCAGCTGCAGGTGCAGGTCCGCCGGACCGCCAAGCAGGCCGACGTGGAGAAGGCGTTGAAGCGCCTCGAAGGCTTGAGCAAGCAGGTTCAGCAAATCGCGCGTGATGCAGCGGCCCGCGGCTCATCTTCCACCGGGCGGGCGGTGAAGACCCCGCGCCGCGCCAAGCCCGCCGCCAAGCGCTCGACGCGCACGGCCGCCACCACGGCAAAAAGGACTGCTTCCGCTCGCAAGCCCGCGGCCTCGCGCCGCGCCGCGTCTACTCCATCGGCGACGCCGGCCCGAAGGGCGGCGCCGCGGCGAGCATCCGCCAGGCGGACCCCGGCCCCGGCGCCGGAACCCGAACAGGATTCACTGACGGAACCGGACGCGACCGGGGGTTAGATCCTTCCGAAGACCTCGACTCCGCCCAGGAGGACGGCTCTTGGGCGGAACGCCGGCCGGTGTGAAGCCGGCGCGGTGATCGGGTCCTCGTCGTAAACCTGCAGATCCGCGAGCATGCCTGGTTCCAGGGTTCCCTTGGTCGACTCCTCGAAGCTCGCGTAGGCGCCGCCCGCGGTGTACGCCTTCAGCGCGGCGAGCAGCGAGATCCCGTTGACCTGATCGTCAACCGCGACCTGGATCCCCGGCCACGGGTTGGGATCGGGCGACACAGGAAGATCAGAGCTGAAGGCCACGGGCACACCGGCGCGCAGCAGACGGGCATGTGGCGCCAGGTCGGTTCGATCGCGCACCGGAAAGAACAGCGATGACGCGACGCGGCCGAAGCGCGCCGCCATCGGCTGCATCACGGCCACCATGCCTAGCCTTGACAGCCGGGTCTGAAGGTCCGGCGGGCAGATTGTGCAGTGCTCGACCCGGTGGCGCATATGCTCTCCCGCCGCGGCCTCCACCGCGTCGCACATCGCCTCGATCGCGGCATCGCCGATCGCATGAGCGGCCACCTGTAGCCCGGCGGCGGTCGCGCGAATAAGGAGCTCGCGCAGTTCGGCTGGCGTCGTCCGCCACGTTCCTCCGCCAGATCGCGTGGCGACGCGCTCGGCTCCGCCATCGACGAACACCTTGATGGGGCCTGCGCGCAGGAGCGAGCCGCCGAAGCCTGCGCGAATCCCAAGGCCGGCGGCCGCCTCGAGCAGCTCCCACGAGAGAAACTCGTTGACCCGCACGCGCAACCGGCCGGCTGCAGCGAGCTGCTGATACGCCCGCAGGTCATCGGCGAAGCCGCGATTGACCGCTGCGCCGACCGATGTGATGCCGCGCGACAGCAGGAGCTTCTGGGCCAGCAGAACTCCCGCTTTGCGCTGCTCGAGCGCGGGCGGCGGCTGCACGTCGGCGACCAGGCGCATCGCCGTCTCGAGCAACAGCCCATTCGGCGTGCCATCGGGATCCCGGTCGATCCGCCCGCCATGTGGATTTTTCGTCTCTGACGTGATGCCCGCCGCGGCGAGGGCCGCGGTGTTGGCCACGCGTGCGTGCCCACCACGCTCGTCGATGAACGCGGGGCGCCGGCCGGTCCCCCGGTCCAGCTCGCGCCGGTGCGGCTGCCGGCGCTCGACCAGCTCGTCGGCGCGGTAACCCATGCCCTGCTGCCAGGCCCCCGGCTTGAGCGTTCGCGCGTGCGCCTTCAGGCGTTCGGCGATCTCGCGCACGCTACGCACGCCTCCAAGGTCAGCGCCGAACCTGGTCAGCCCGTAATAGACGACGTGAGCGTGCGCGTCGTTGAAGCCTGGCAGCACGCTGGCGCCGGCCAGGCCGATCACGCGTGTCAGCGGCCCTCGCAGGCCCATCAACTCCGAGCCGCCGACGGCCAGGACGCGTCCGCCCGCGATCGCGAGGTGCGTGTGGATCTTGAGGCCGGAGCGCCCAAGGGTCCGGATGCGTCCGCGGGTGAGGATCAGGCTGGCTCTCAAGCAAACGCTAGATTAAGCGCGTGCCGATAGACCTCCGCTCAGACACCGTGACGATGCCGACGCCCGAGATGCGCCAGGCCATGGCCACTGCGCCGCTGGGAGATGACGTTTTCGGTGACGATCCAATGGTCAACGAGCTCGAGCAGGTTTCGGCTTCGATGCTGGGCAAGGAAGCGGCGATGTTTCTGCCCAGCGGAACGATGGGGAACGTGGTCGGCGTCGCCGTGAACACGCGCCTTGGCGAAGAGATGATTGCCGACGCCGACTCTCACGTCTTTCTATATGAGACAGCCGGCGCCGCCGTCATCGCGGGAGTCCAGATCAGGCCCGTCGCGACCGCTGCGGGCGTGATGGCGCCGTCTCAGATCGAAGCGGCCCTTCGGCCGCGCGATGACTTCCACCAACCCATCACCGCGGCGGTGAGCTTCGAGGACACTCACAATCGCCACGGAGGCGTCGTGTGGCCGCTGGAGGACTTGCGCGCGGCGGCAGCGGCGGCTCGGAGCCATGGGCTCCGCGTGCACCTCGATGGGGCCAGGATCTTCAACGCATCGGTTGCCGCGGGGACCGACGTCGCCGACATCGCGGCCTGCGGCGACACCGTCACTTTCTGCCTTTCCAAAGGCCTCGCATGCCCGGCGGGCAGCGTGTTCTGCGGGAGCGCCGAATCAGTAAACGAGGCTCGCCGCTGGCGCAAGCGGCTCGGCGGCGGGATGCGGCAGGCGGGCGTGATCGCGGCGACAGGGCTGATCGCGCTGAGGACTATGGTCGACCGCCTCGCGGAAGATCACGCCAATGCACGGACCCTCGCCGAGGGCCTGTCTGAGCTGCCCGGCGTGCGGTGCGACCTGTCGCGCGTGCACACGAACCTGGTCTTTTTCGACCTCGAGCGAATGACAGGCGCTGATTTCGAAGCGGAGTGCGCGAAGCGAGGCCTGCTGGGTGGGGCGACGGGCCCGCATCGCGTCCGCCTCGTAACCCACTATGGGATCACAGCCGACGACATCCAGTCGACGCTGAAGATCTGCGAAGAGGTATTGAGCGCGTGAGCGCACAGCTCTCCCCGGACGGCATGTTCTATTGGGACGGCCGGCAGTGGATGAGCACGCTCTCTCCCGACGGCCGCGTCCGGTGGAACGGGACGGCGTGGTTACCGACCGGCCGCGCGTACGTACCTCCCCAATACCAGTCGACCGGTCGTGCCTCGCGCGTGGCGACGTCGTGGACGCGACCCCTTCAGCTCGCGGTCGCTGGCTGGTACGTATTGGAAGGCGTGTACGCCCTGACGCTTCCATTCTGGATGGGCGGGCCGATGACCCAGGCGATGAACCAGAGCATCCAGCGCCAGCAGCAGTTGTACCCGACGGTCAGTCCGCCACCCGTCGAATTCACGAACCTGATCACTTCGATGGTCGGCGGCATCCTATGGGTTAGCGCTTTCTTCGGCCTGGCCATCGCGGTCGTCGCGGTGATCGGAGCCATGAAGCGGTGGACCTGGACGTTCTACGCGGTGCTCGTCCTGCTCGGCTTGAGCGTGGTCTCGCTTCCCATCACTGTGGTCGACGCCCTGGGAGGCTCCACCATCTCGGCGGCCTCAGGTTTCAATCTGCCGTCCTGGACCTACTGGCTGGGGCTTGCGTCCGCCATCCCGAGCACGGCGCTGTTCGTCTGGATGCTGGTCGCGCTGGTCAAGCGCGGGCCGTGGGCGATGAGAAAGGTCACGCCCCAACCGGGCTGAGGAGGCCGGCGAGCAACTTCGGATCGATGTTGCCACCGCTCACGACGGCGACCGTCGGGGGTCCAGGCTCCAGCTGCTCCAACGCGGCAAACGTCAAAGCGCCCGCCCCCTCCGCCACGACCTTCGCAGACTTCGCCAGCTCGGGTATGGCCGAGCGCAGGCGCGGCTCTGGAACAGTGAGCCACCGGTCCACGCATTCCTTCAGCAGCTCGAACATCCTCGCGTCGAAGGGCGCGGTGGTCCCATCCGCAATCGTGTCGGGCGTGATCGCCACGCGGCCGCCCGCTTCGAAACTCTTCGTCCACAGCGCGTAGCCGTCCGACTGAACGCCGATCACCTCGACCTCGGGACGGAGCGCCTTCAGCGCAGACGCGATGCCGCCGATGAGTCCACCCCCACCGACTGCGACCAGCACGCGAGCCAGGTCGGGCACGTCCTCGAGGAGCTCGAGGGCGAGGCCGCCGTGACCCGCCATGACCTGCGGGTCGGCGAAGGGATGAACAAACGTTTCCGGCTCGCTCGTCCAGCCCTCATCGGCCATCCACTGGAGCATCGCCTCGCGCGGCATCAGGATGGGAGTCGCGCCCCATCTCTTGACGCCCTCGATCTTCAGCGGAGGAGCCGTCTCGTACATGACAACGCGGCACGGGACGCCGAGGGTCTTGGCCACGTACGCGCAGGCCTGGGCGGCATTTCCGGCACTGACCGTGAGGAGACCATGGCGAAGCTTCTCCGGTTCGAGTGCGAGCGCCGCGGCGAAAAATCCGCGCACCTTGAAGCTACCGGTCGGCTGGAGGCACTCGAGCTTCAGGAGCGCGCCCTCGACCGGCATCATCGGGCTGCGCAGCACGTGTGGCCGCGCCCGCTCGGCCGCGGCCCTGATCCGGTCGATGTCGATCATTGATGACATTCGGATAGATAATCGTAGGGATGCCCATCTACGAATACCGATGCGACGAGTGCGGCAAGCGCTCCACGTCGCTGCTTCCGAGCTACTCGTCGCCGGACCCGCCCTGCCCGCACTGCGGCAAACCTGCCCTGAAACGGCTGGTGTCGACCTTCGCCACTGTCAGCTCGGGCGACGGCGACGGTGGTGACGATTTCGACGAGGGCGGCGGTGGCGATGACTTCGGCGGCGGGGACGACTTTGGCGGCGGCGGTTACGGCGGCGACGACGACTTCTAGCTCCTCAGCCCAAGTACCTCGTTCGCGGCACGGATCAGCTCGCCGCGATGCGCTTCGTCGTGCGCGAAGATCCTGAAAAGCGACATGCGCACAGGCAGGCGCTTGAACAGGTCGAGCACGCGACTCTGCTGGAAGCGATCCACCAGCGGGTCGTAAATCAGGATGTCGGCGGTCTCGGTCATCGGGTTGAACGCCCGAGACTCCTCGGCCGCCACGTCGACCTCGAACACGATGGTGCGTAGGCGCTTCGGCAGGCGCTCCCGGATCTCGCGCGCAAACTGCTGCCGCGTGGCGGTCAAAGCGCCGCTCGGAATCTCCTTAGCGTCGGTGTGCCCCTGGTAGATGAGCTTCCACTTGAGCCGGCGCGCGACCACCTCGCCCCACGCCGCTCCGAGTACGCGCTGCTGCGCATCGCCGTGGCCGAGGGCCCACCGGTTGACCTCGGAAAGCAACGACCACTCGGTGAGGACCTGGTAGCGGTCGAGTCTCTCTAGGGGGTTTCCGCCCAGCATGAGCTCGACGGTCGGACGGAAGACCTCTCGGAGCTGGAGGTCGATGCGCCTGACCGTGCGGTGGAAGTAGACCTGGGAGTAGAGGTAGAGGCGAGCGCTGAGAAACATGTAGAGCGCCTCGGCCCCATGGGCGTGCAGCGTCAAGCCCCGGTCCGAGATGAACGAATAGTGGACGATCCGCTGCACGTCGACCGGGCCCGCCGCGACGCCACATATATAAGAGTCGCGAGGGACGTAGTCCATGTTGTCGGCCGAATACGCACCGACCATGGCCGGCTTCAAGGCCGCCAGCCAAGCCGGTGCCTCGAATCCGGCCAGCTCCGTGGAGCTGACCAGATAGGCGACCCATCGGGGGTCGACCGCCTCCCCCGAGTCGAAGTCGGCCGAAGGCGAGGCGCCGAGCGACGCGATCTGATCGGCGAGCGGGCCGGTGATCAGCGACCGGCCGATGACCTCGTGGTCGATGCCCCATGTGTCGAGGTAGTTCTCGTCGAAGAAATGGCCGAACGGGCCATGGCCAACATCGTGGAGGAGCCCAGCCACGCGCATCGTCTCCTCGACGAGAGACGCTGAGGGTGTGGCGTCGCAGACGGCGCTGAGCGACGGATAAAGGTGACGCGCCCATTCACCGGCGAGGTGCATCGAGCCGAGAGCGTGCTGGAAGCGTGAATGCTCGGCGGTGGCAAAAACCCACCAGGCGCTCTGGAGCTGGTGGATGCGGCGCAGGCGCTGCATCCAGGCGGTGTCGACCAGGTCTTGCTCCGATGCCGCCCCGGGTGCGCCGCCAGCCCCGCCCTTGGTGATGCGAAGGTATCGGTAGATGGGATCGCTCGAGAGATTGACTCGCGAGTACTCAGCCGGCACGTGGGTCACGTGGCGATTATCCCCATGAACGCCGACCTCAAGCGGGGCATCGACCTGTTTAACAGCGGCCGCTACTGGGACGCGCACGAAGCCTGGGAGCACGCGTGGATGCCCGATCGCAAAGGAGCTGACGCCGGGTTCTACAAGGGACTCATACAGGTCGCGGCGGGATGTCTTCACTACGGGAGACGAAACCGGCGGGGAACGCTGAACAAGTGGACGAGCGGCGCCGAGTACCTACGCCCCTATCTGCCGGCGCACCTGGGTGTTCGCCTTGCGCCGCTGGTTGCGACCGTGGACGGGTTCCTCGCTGCGATAAGGCCAGGTGAGTGGCCGGAGCTGACGATGCCGCGAATCGCCTACGAATAAGCGGGGAAGCGGCGCCCCGCCGACTTCTCGATCAGGCCTCCGTGGCCGAGCCCCGCCAGGTCGATCGGCGAGCCGGAGAACACGAATGGGAGGACCAGGTCCAGGGAGGTGTTCTTGCCGAAGCCGGCACACGAAGCGATCCCCAGCACGGCCGCGCGGCCGAGGCGCCCCATCCAGAGCATCGAGCCGGGGTGCGCCGGCATGCCGAAACGGATCAGCTCGCCGCCCGCCCGCTCCAGTTCCGAGTAGGCGGGGTCGAGCGGATCGATCGACGAGGCCCCGGCGAAGAGGACGAGGTCTGCGCCGGCCTCGGTCGCGTGCGCGTACGCGGCGGCTACCGCCGGCCGCCGGCGCGCGACCTCCTCGACGCCCAGGATCTCGGCGCCATACCAACCGAGCTTGCGCTGCACCGCCTCCGCGAACATCGTCCGGGCCGCGGGTTTGAGCTTTTCAGTCACGACGATCGCTGTCCTCAGGGGAAGGAAGGGCAGCAGCTCGAGGACGCGGAACTCGAGCGCCATGTACGAGGCCTCGCGCACGACCTGCTCCGGCACCGCCACCGGCGTCACCTTGCAGCCGGCGACCTCCTCGCCCGCCTCCACGGCCTGGCCGTCAAAAAGCGTGAACAGCGCGATCCCGGAGAGCGCGTTGATCTTCCCCACGAGCTCGGCGTTGACTCGCAGCAGGCCGCGCCGCGTGGCCACGAGCCGGTACTGGCTCTGCGCAGGACCTTCGACCCTGAGCGGGCCCAGCTTCGCGA
Organism: Candidatus Acidiferrum sp.; assembly: GCA_035571315.1. GTDB lineage: Bacteria > Chloroflexota > Dormibacteria > Dormibacterales > Dormibacteraceae > Palsa-870. The sequence continues at coordinate 41,149 of DATMKM010000052.1, read as the reverse complement.
TCGCGTTAGCCAGCCGCCGCCCGGCCTCGTCCTCGTGGATGTCTCCCGGCTCCAGCTCGACGGCGTGAACTTCGGGGTGGCCGCGCAGCAGGGAAACGTGCTCTGCGCCGAGCACCGCCCCCTTCCGGAGATCGGGACCCAGGTCATGCGTGAGCACGCGGCCTTCGATGTCCGCCGCCTGCACCGACCCCCCGTCCAACCGGACCGCCTTCATTAATTGAGAGGATAGATACGCATTGCTTCCGACTGTCAGGCTCTACAACACCTTCACCCGCTCCAAAGAGGAGCTGAGGCCCGTGCGGGAGGGGGTGGTGCGGATCTACTCCTGTGGCCCGACGGTCTACCGCTACGTGCACGTCGGGAACCTGCGCACGTTCATGCTGCCGGACCTGCTGCGGCGCAGCCTCGAATACCTCGGCTACGAGACAGAGCAGGTGATGAACATCACAGACGTCGGGCATCTCACCGACGACACGTTCGACCGCGGCGAGGACAAGATGCTGGTTTCAGCTCGCCTGGAGAACAAGTCGCCGGAAGAGATTGCGGCGCATTACACGGCGTCGTTCATGGAGGACGCCGCCAAGCTCAACGTCCGGCGGGCGGCCCAATACCCGCACGCCACTCACTACATCCCGCAGATGATCGAACTGATCGAGAAGCTGATCGCGCGCGGTCATGCCTATGAGGTCGGCGGCACGGTCTACTTCGACATCGCCAGCTTCCCGGCCTACGGCAAGCTCTCGCGCAACACCACGGACAAGCTCCTGGCGGGCGCGCGGGGCGAGGTGGATCCGCGCAAGCGGCACCCCGGGGACTTCACGCTCTGGAAGGGCGCCGGCGAGCACCGGCTGCAGGTCTGGCCAAGCCCGTGGGGACCTGGCTTTCCGGGCTGGCACATCGAATGCTCGGCGATGTCGATGTCGCTGCTCGGGGATCGGTTCGACATTCACACCGGCGGATCAGACAACGTCTTTCCTCATCACGAGGCGGAGATCGCGCAGAGCGAAGGCGTCACTGGCCATCGCGTGGTGTCGTGCTGGATGCACGGCGGCCTCCTTCTCCTCGGCGGCTCGCGCATGGCGAAGTCCGCCGGAAACTTCTTTCGCGTTGTTGAGCTGGAGGAGCAAGGTTTCGACCCGCTCGCCTTTCGTTACCTCGCGCTGCAGGCGAAATACCGCACGAAGCTGGACTTCAGCACCGGCGGACTGGCCGGAGCCGATCGCGCTCTCCGACAGCTACGAGATCGTATGGCCGATTGGTCCAGCGCCGCTCGCGTGAGTGGGACGGAAGCCCCCGAGGTCGCAGGCTACGAGGCTCGTTTTCGCGCCGCGCTGGCCGACGACCTTGATTTGCCGTCCACGATGGCCCTGGTCGCCGAGCTCGTTCATTCTGGCTTGGCAGCCTCGCACAAGGCAAGCCTGCTGCGGGCGTGGGACCGGGTCCTCGGGCTCGACCTCGACCGGTCGCCGGCCGATCAGTCGCTGCCCGACGGCGCCTCATCGCTCCTTGAGGCGCGCGAGAAAGCACGGACCGCGAAGGACTTCGCGACGGCAGACCGGCTTCGCGACCAGCTCGCTGCCCTCGGAGTCAGCGTCACAGACACGGCTGAAGGACAGCGCTGGAAGACGAGCCCGAGAGGAACTCCGCAGAAATAAAGGCGGGACCGAACCCTGCGGCCCGGTCCCACGAGAGGAAGGGTTTGTCGAGTTAAAGTCAGGTCATAGCTGCGACAAAAAGGACATGTTGTCGGTGGTGGTCGACGACGTCGGGCCCTTGCCCTTGCCCTTGCCGTTGTTCTGGGCGTTGGCGTTGGGGTTCGGGCTGCCGTTGCCGGTCACGCCGGTCTTGGTCTTGGTCGGCTTGCCGTTCTTGTCGGTACTGCTACTCGGGGTGCTAGTGGTGTCGTTGTGAGTTCGCGCAAACGATGAGACGCACTGCCCGATGCCGTGCACGCCGAGGCGCGCGGCGCTCGCCTTGCAAGCGTTGACCTGGGTCACCACCTGGTGGCCCCAGTTGGTCGGGTTGGCGCTGCCGGTGATCGCCACCTCGGTGGCCGCGACCGCGAAGGTCGTAGCCGCCGCGGCGACCGCGATCCCGGTCAGGATCTTGACGCCGATCGCGGCTCCCGCGCCGCCCAAAAGCTTCTTCATGCTTCCTCCTGGTTGCATAGGTCTCCGAAACGGGATCGGGCCGGCCGTCATCGGATCCAGGATCCGGCGCAGCTCGTGCTCCATCTCTCGTTCGAAGTCATTCATGTCTGACATGTCGGGAGGAAGAAACGCATGCCTAGGCCGGATCAACCATTTTTGATTCCCTCAGGTCGCCCAGGGTGACCTGCAGCTGCTTGCGCGCAGCCGTCATGCGCGAGGCGACCGTCTGTTCGGCCACGCCGAGCGCGGCCGCGATCTCGCGGTTGGTGTAGCCGTGGTAGTGGCGCATCACCAGCGCCGCGGCCTGCTTGGTCGGAAGCTTGCGCAGCTCCCGGATCAGGTCTGAGCGTTCGGCCAGGGTGCCCGGATCGGGCGACGGCAGGGGGCGACCCACGCGCTTGATCAGCTCGCCGACCTGGCGAAGCCTGTGACGCCTCCGGTATGAGATCGCGACGTTGATCGCGATCCGGTGAAGCCACGCCTCGACCGGGGCGTCGGGTCGCCAGCTGGCCCAGCTCTTGTAGGCCCGCTCGAAAGTGTCCTGCGTGCAGTCTTCCGCGGCCGCCCGATCGCCCAGAAGCGGAATCAGGGTGCCCAGGATCCTGCGGTACGTGTTCCGGTAGAGCCTCTCGAAGTCGGCGTCCGACCCTGGCTCGTACTGCTCCGGCGCAACCTCATGCTCGCTTGACTCCGAACGAATGTTCGTCTACTCTCCCGAAAGCGTATGGCCAGCTTCCCGGCATTCGATCCAGCCGACTTCCCAGGTGACATAACGCTGGACCACGTGATTTCTGAAGCCATTCCGAATTTTTCCCCCCTTCCGTCCGAGCTCCGACCCGAGTTGGTGACCGCTCTGGCCGCCCGCGGTATCCAGCGCCTCTACACTCACCAGGCCGACGCCTACCGAGCCGTGCGGCAGGGCCGGCACCTGGTCGTCGTGACGCCGACGGCCAGCGGAAAGACGCTGTGCTACAACCTGCCGGTCCTGCAGCGCCTGCTCGAAGATCCCCAAAGGCGGGCGCTCTACCTCTTTCCAACCAAGGCGCTGGCTCAAGACCAGCTGGCCGAGCTGAGCGCGCTCAAGCACGGCCTTCCGATCGAGCTTCGCGCCGACACGTACGACGGCGACACGCCGCCGGGCCGGCGCACAGCGATCCGCGAGGGCGGACATGTCGTGATGACGAATCCCGACATGCTCCACGCGGGGTTACTTCCGCACCACACCAGATGGCGCCGTCTCTTCTCGAGCCTGGATTTCGTGGTCGTCGACGAGCTGCATACATATCGCGGGCTTTTCGGAAGCCAGGTCGCCAATGTGATCCGGCGCCTGAAACGGATCTGCGCGTTTTACGGTTCGCAACCAACATTCATTTGCGCCTCAGCGACCATCGCGAACCCGCTCGAGCTCGCGAAGCGGTTGCTCGAAGAGGAAAACGTTGAGCTGGTCGAGCGGAACGGTGCCCCGCGCTGCGAGCGACGCCTCGTCTTCTACAACCCGCCTCTGGTCAATAGAGAGATGGGCATCCGGCGCAGCTCGATGCTCGAAGCGCGCCGCATCGCGGCGCCGTGGATCCGCGCCGGCTCGCAAACGATCGTGTTCTGCCGCAGCCGGCTCCAGGTCGAGGTGATGCTCAGCTATCTCAGGCAGGACCTCGCTCCACGTCTCGACGCGCACCAACGCGTGCGTGGGTACCGCGCCGGATATCTGCCTCTGCACCGGCGAGAGATCGAGGCGGGACTGCGCGCCGGCGAGATCACCGGTGTCGTGAGCACCAACGCCCTCGAGCTGGGCATCGACATCGGCAGCCTGCAGGCGGCGGTCCTCGTGGGTTACCCGGGGACGATCGCGTCGACGTGGCAGCAGCTCGGCCGAGCCGGTCGCCGGTCTGGATCGATCGGAGTGTTCGTCGCGTCGAGCTCGCCGCTCGACCAGTTCATCGTCCGCCATCCCGAGTACTTCCTCAACGCAGATCCCGAAGAAGGCTTGATCGACCCCGACAACCTTCTCCTGCTCGCGGGCCACCTGCAGGCAGGGCTGTTCGAGCTGCCGTTCGAAGACCAGGAGCGGCTCGGCCGCGCCGACGTCCGCGAGCTCTTGCAGGTTTTCGAAGAAGACGGGTCCGCGACGCGATCCGCCGGGCGCTGGTTCTGGAGCAGGCAGGCTTTCCCAGCTGAAGAGGTCCACCTGCGGCGGATTCTCGCCGACAACGTCGTAATCATCGACACCTCGCATCCACGACCGCAGGTGATCGGAGAGATGGACCAGTTCACCGCACCGGTGCTGCTGCACGAGGAGGCGGTCTACCTCCACGAAGGTGCGCAGTTCCATGTCGACCGGTTGGACTGGGACGAGAAGAAGGCCTACGTGCGACCGGTCGAGGTTGACTACTACACAGACGCACTGGCAGCCGTGAATGTTCAGGTGCTCGAGACTTTCGACGGACCGGATGCGGGAGAGGTTTCGCGCAGCCACGGTGAATTGAAAATCACCAGCCTCGCGAGCATGTTCAAGAAGATCCGGTTCCACACGCACGAGAACATCGGGTCGGGACCGATCCATCTTCCAGAGCAAACGCTGCACACGACCGGGTACTGGATCACAGTCGACGAAGGGCTGTGGCGATCGCTAGGTCGCGAAACGTTGGAGGCCGGGCTGCAAGGGATGGCGCACGCGGTGCGCCACGTAGCAAGCCTTCACCTGATGTGCGACCCGCGCGACCTCGGGTCGGTCGCAGAGGTGCGCTCGGTGACGACGCTGCTGCCGACGGTGACCGTCTATGAGGTCTACCCCGGCGGTGTGGGCTTCTCTTCGCGCATGTATGAGCTGCACCGCGAGCTGCTCGACGACGCGGCCGCGCTCGTGCGCGATTGCCCATGCCCGGCGGGCTGTCCGTCGTGCGTCGGCCCGCTGCATCTCGTGGAAGGAGCCAAGAGCGCATGTCTGCGATTGCTCTCCGCGACCGCCTTACCCGTCTAGGCGCACCGCCCAGTCCACGACCTCGTCCCGTGCGGCTGCTGCCCCGCGGCTTCGAGGAGATTCCGACGCGATACGGCGTCGCGCTGCTCCGCCAGGACGTAATCCCATTGCCGCCTCTGGAGCCTCACCCCGGCAACGTCGCCTACCTCGACACCGAGACGACCGGCCTGAGCGGCGGCTCGGGGACGCTCGTGTTCGCGGCGGCGGTCGCGCGTCCCATCGATTGCGGGCTGCGCGTCACCCAAATCTTCCTGCCGCAACCTGGGCTAGAGGCCGCGTTCCTCTACGTGCTGCGCGACGAGCTCGAGGTCGCGGATGAGATCGCCACCTTCAACGGTGGTTCGTTCGATCTGCCGGTGCTCCGGACGCGGTGGGTCATGGCGCGAATGCCGGACGAGCTCAGCACCGCTCCGCACGTCGACCTGCTCACGCTTGTGCGCGCCCTCTACAAGCACCGCCTCGAGAGCTGCACGCTGCGGATGGTCGAGGAACGGGTTCTGGGCTACGAGCGCGACGACCCGATACCGAGCGCGCTCGTGCCTGACGCCTATTTCTCTTACCTGCACGCCGGCGCACTGGACGTCCTGGAGGCCGCCCTCGAGCACAACCGCCTTGACGTGATCAGCCTCGTTCACCTTCATTCCCGATTGCTCGTGCGCCTGCGAGGGGACGAAGCCGGCATGGACGCGTCCGACTGGCTCGCCCTCGGGCGGCACCGCTTCCGGCGTGGCGCCAGGGCCGATGGCTGGAAGGCGCTGCGCAACGCGACGTCCTTTGCGAAGGGCGAAGCGTCGGCGACCGCGGGGCTGCTCATCTCCAGGCGGCTCGTGAGGCGCGGTTCGATTGCGGCGGCGGATCGCCTCCTGGACTGGCTGGAGACGAGCGCAACAAAAGACATCCGGGTCTCGGTCGCCCGAGCACGGCTTCTCGAATGGCGGCGGCGAGACCCCCACCAGGCGCTGAGCATCGTCGAGGCCGCCCAGCGACGGATGCCCGACCAGGCGCCTGATCTCGAACACCGCAGGAAGAGACTGCGCCGGAAGGTGGAATCAGACCGCGGCCGGAACCGGAATCGCACTTACAGCAGGAAGCGCCAGGTCCGGGAGGGTCAGCTCGAAGCTCCCATCACGGACTGCCCGGCCTAGAGCCTCGACGACCGCCGGGTCGAACTCCGTGCCGGCGCCGGCCATCACCTGGTCCTGCGCTGCCTTCGGCGTGACGCGGACGCAGCCGCGGCCGGCCGTCGAGGCCTCAAATCTCTCGGCCACGGCCAGGATGCGGGCCAGGATGGGAATGTCAGACGCCATCAGGCCATCCGCCTTGCCGCCGGCGTCCCAGCGATCGTGGTGATGGCGCACCGCGGTCACCACCTCGAGCGGAAACTTTGCACCGGCGACGATCCTCTCTCCCTCCTCGGTGTGACCGGGCGCCTCTGGCTTCTGCCCGTCGGCCGCTAGCGTCATGTGGCCGACGTCGTGGAGGAAAGCGGCCGTACGCAGGTCGTCAGTCTGGTCCGACGAAAGGCCCGATCGCCGGCCGATCGCCTCGGCGATCGACGCCACCCGGCTGGAATGGCCCTGCGTGACGGGGCTGCGGTGGTCCACCGCGTGTGCCACCGCAATCATCACCTGAGGACCGGCGTCGGCCAGCATGGGAACCAGGCCGCCCTCGGCCAGCTCGAGCTCGGTCACCAGCTGCGGGAACGTGCACGCCCGGTCTTTACCCTCCCGTTTTGCCAGGTAGAGGGCCTGGTCCGCGGCCGCGATGAGCTCGCTCGCGGTAAAGGCGTCCTCCGGATACGAAGCCACGCCGATGCTGAAGGTCAGATGCACGTCGGGGGTGGTCGAGACCGCGGCCGCGTGGACCGCATCCACGATTCGATAGGCGAGGCGCTGCGCTCCGGTGGCGTTGGTGTCAGCCACCATCACCGCAAGCTCGTCGCCGCCGTAGCGGGCGACCATGTCCTGCGCGCGCGCAGCCGCCTTGACGATGCGGGCCCCCATCTGCAGCACCAGGTCTCCGTGTTGATGCCCCAGCTCATCGTTGACGGACTTGAAGTGGTCGAAGTCGATCAGCAGCAGCGAGAGCGGGCTGCCCAAGCGGTCCGGCCGCGCAAACGCGCCCTCGAGCCTGCGGCGGAACTCCCTGACGTTGGCGAGGCCGGTCAGGCTGTCGGTGGTGGCCTCCTGGCGGCTGCGCTGGTAGCGCAGGGCGTTGGCGAGCGTCACAGCCGTGCTGCCGGAGAGCGCGTTCACAGCGAACAGGTCCTGGTTGGTGAAAACGCCGGCCGACTGGCTGAGGCTCAGGATCGCGGTGACGCCGTCGCCGGAGGCGATCGGGACGACCAGGCCCTTGTTGTCGGCGGCGAACACGGCCTCGCCCGTGATCGCTGCCTGCGAGAGCTGGTGCTCGTCCATGGGTTCGTCCTCGGCCGCGGGAGCCGAGGCCCCGGTTCGATTGGCGCCCGCCACGACGGTGAAGCCCTCCTGCGACGAAAGGATCAACCGGCCGCGTTCGGCGCTCGTCATCTGGACGGCGTGGTCCGTCAGCACCACGAACACGTCCTTGATGTCGGTCGAGCCGACCAGGTTCATGCTCAGTTCCCGCAGCGAGTCGGCCTGGGCCGCCCGCTCGACCGCCGACCGGCGTTCGCGCTCGAGCTCGCGCGTCATGTACCCGGTCGCCAGGGCAACGACCAGGAAGAGGAACATCTTGCCGATCGTGGCGTTGGGGTCGACTGTGAAGTTGGAGGGCGTGAAGCTACCTCCGACGAACAGATAAAGGAACGAGACCACTAAAGCCGAGACGAAGCTCGCGGTGGCGCCGAAACGCACCGCGTTGGTGATCACGGCTAGAAACAGCGCCAGGAAGAAAGGGCTGTTGAAACCGTTGGAGAGATAGACCAGGGTGGTCGCGAACAGGATGTCCAGCGTCATGGTGGAGAGGCTGAACTGCTTTCCCGGCTGGTATCCCCGGACGAGCAGGACGTTGACTCCGACGTTCATCACCCCCCAACCGGCGAGGACGAAGTCGATGGTGACCTTCTGGTTGGCGTCGGTATGGGGATTCACGTTGTTGAGCACGCCCAGCACGACGAGGAACAGCCACCTGAACACGACCGCCACGCGCTCGCCGACCCGACGGCGGTCGGCGTCGAAAGTGGCGTCGATGGCCAGGGCCCGAATGTCCTGCCAGCGCTTGGAGGGGGTGCCGCCGGGCTCTTTGATCATGGTGTGGCGTCGACCCACTCCGTTAAGCAGTTAATTATTCGCCGATTCCGCGACTGAAAACCGCCTTATTTGCGTTAACCCCGATACACATGGTGCATCCTGGGGTCCGATCCGGTTCAATATGACGGCCAAAATGCCTCGAACGGGCGTTCAGCGCCCACGCCTTCGCAGCCAACGCGGTCAGTCACTGGTCGAGTTCGCGATCTCCTCCATCGTGCTGCTCCTGCTGATGATGGGTTTGCTGGACCTCTCGCGCGCTTTCTACTACGCGGTGAACCTCCAGGGCGCGGCGCGCGAAGGCGCCCGCCACGGAGCCTGGTTCGACACCAAGTCTCGAGTCAACATCTACCTCGATAACAGCGACATCATGTCGGCGGTCAGCGTAAGCCTGCAGGGATCCGGCATCAACTGCACCGGCGTGAACGGAATCAACTGCTTCGTGCCGACCGGGTGCCTGACCGGAACCGACGGGAACACGGTCAACAACAAGCCATACAGCACAACGTACTACCCGGCGACGGCGCAGACGGTGAACGTCTACATCTGCTACAGCGCACCCAATAACGGTGGGCAGACCGGATCGATGCCCACGCCCCCTGTCGACAACTCATGGCGGCTGGGCGACGTCAATGTTTCGATCCTCATGAGATTCGGTTTGATCACCCCGTTCATCCAGAGCTTGTTCGGCAGCGGCCTCGACCTTGCGTACAACGAGCATTTCACCATCCAGGGAAAGCCATGAAAAAAAAGCTCGCGCGTTGGTTCCGCAGCCAGAGGTCCCAGGGCATGACCGAATTCGCGCTCATCGCTCCGATCATCCTGCTGCTCACCTTCGGGATCATCGACTTCGGCCGCGGGCTTTACTTCTACATCACCCTCCAGCAGGCGGCCAACGAGGGCGCCCGGGTGGCGGTGCACGCCTCCAACTACACCGACGCGTTCGGTGTCACCTGCACGAATCCCGGCACCGCGATGCAAACCGGGCACTGCTGGCCGGACGATTCCGACGTCGCGGCGGCGATCCAGGCGCACGCCGTCACGGAGGTGCTCGCGAACCCGTGCCCCAACGGTCCGATCCCCAACGGCGGCAACCCCGTCGGCTCGGCCCAGCTGCCTCCGTCCAACAGCGGATGGATTTTCATCACCGACCCCAGCCCGGCGGGCGATGGAGGCGGGCTCAACCTGCCCGGCCAGCCGGCCGTGGTCGCGAACGGCCCCAAGGGCGGCCTCGGCTCTTTCGTAACCGGACCCGGATGCGATTACATCAAAGAGGCGACCGGCAACGAGCCGATCAAGGTGACGTTGTGGTTCAACTTTCAGCCTCTCACCCCGATCATCCAGCAAGTTGTCGGCAACAGAATCGTCATCACGGCATATGCCGTCTACCGTGCCGAGTACTCGAACTAAGTCGCCGCAGCGCAAGCTGCAGGACGGCCAGGCCATTGTCCTGATCGCCTTGCTGATTCTCGTCCTGTTCGGCATGCTCGGGCTCGCCATCGACTCCGGCCGCTCCTACGTCGACCGGCGCGACCAGCAGGCCGCGGTCGACGCCGCCGCGCTAGCGGCGGGTGACTGGTACGACAACTACCCGGACTACCCGGACGTCTCGGCAACCACCATTCCGCAGGCGACGCTGGTGTACCAGAACGACCTGCACCTGTACGGTGCCCCATCACAAACCACGACTCACAACCCGAGCTACGGGCTCAACAACCAATTGACAAAAGACACCTGGACCGACACGTGGGCCTCTGGCTACACGCTGACGATCACCGCGGTCAACACCCTGTTCAACGGATACCAGTTCGAGTTCGACAGCACGCACCAGTTTCCGCTGGCCTTCATGCAGATCTTCGGCGGCCCGCCGAACGTCACCATCGTCGCCTCTGCGGGATCCATCGTGGGTAACCAGCGCCAGACGCCAGCGCTGCTCACGCTTGACTCCACGCCCGGCGACTGCGGGGTCGGCCTGGGCGGGAACGGCTCGCTCACGGTGCTCGGCGACGTTTACTCGAACAGTGGGGTTTGCGTCAGCTCGGCCCTCCACCTGGCGGGGAACTGCTACGGGGCGGCCGGTGCCCAATGCAGCTCAGCTTCGTACTACTGCTACAACGCGAGCCCGGGCTTCGTGCCTTACCCTCCACCGTGCAATCCTGGCGACGTCCAGGGCAGTCCTGTGGTCCCCGCCCCCACGCTGCCGGATCCAGGCTACATTTCGCCCTCCTGGCCGTACTACAACGCGACCAGCGGCGTCCAGCTGAACCGTGGTTCGTATACGGAGATGACGCCTGGGACCTACAACAGCTTCGCCCTTAACGGCGGAGACGGCTGCTACTTCCTGGATGCCGGGATCTACACGTGGAACGGCGGCTACTCGTCCCACGGCGGCCTGGTCTCGAACGAGCTGAAGTCGCCCAACGAAGAGTCGTGGTCCGCGCCGGGCACCACCGCAGGATCCATCGCTACGTTCTGGTCGCCGGGCGGTTGCGATGGAACGTTCACCGCGGCGCCTGTCAGCGTGCCGGGTGGGTACGGCATGAAGCACGGCGCGGGCGGCGGCGTCTGGGGCGTCGAGCTGACCTCGGTCCGCTACGACACCTTCAAGGACCCGGTCATCACCAGTTCGTCGGCACAGATGTGCTTTGGCTCGCCAGGGTGCCGGCGTGAGAGCGCACCCTCCGCCTGCACTTCGGTATCCACGACAGACGACACCTCGGGCCCGCAGGGCATCAACGTGACGATCACCCAGAACGCGCCCGGAGCTCAGTACTACAACGTGTACCTCGACCGCAACGGCTGCGACGGCAACCCCAACAACTTCGCATACGCGGGGACCTACCTGGCGCCCGGGTGGATCGACGCGGGCGGCCCGCCGGCGACCGCGACCGGAGTCCCTGGTTGGACCGGGGTCATCGCGAAGGGAACCGGTGGATACTGCGGGGCCCCCGTGGGGACGACCGTCACGATCTGCAACGTCAGCTACAACGACCCCAACTTCATCACGACGCATCTGTGCTTCGCCCAGGTGCGCGGCCCGGGATGCGAGACTCCCGACGATGAGACCAAGCCACAGTGCTTCCAGAGCTGCCCGCCGAGCGCGAGCACGCCGCAGGAGAACGCGCCCATGGCTCTGCAGTACCCGCCGCTGTACACAGGTGGAGACGTCGCCAACGAGAACTACTGCGTGATCTCACCCAACCCGGGCGACCCGAATGCGCCCTGCACCACGGCCAAGGTGACGCCCGGCGCCGTGCAGTTCTACTTTCCGAACAACCAGTGCATGGACCAGAACGGCGGAGGCTACACCCACGTCTTCAGCGGCGAGCAGTACAACTGGATCGTCATCTATTCACCCCCAAGCTCGTCGTGCTCCACACAAAAGTTGAACGGCAACGCGTTCACCCAGTACATCGGGACGATCTACACGCCGGCGAGCAGCTGGGACATCCTCGGCACGGACAAGGCGCCACTGGCCGGCCAGGTGATCTGCTACACCGCCAACGTCACCGGCAACGGGTCGGCGGGTATTGACTTCAACCCCAACTACGCGCCCGCGCCGCCCGCCGCCCGTCTGATCAACTAGAGGCGCGGCCCCAGTCCTCTTCCGGCCGCGCCAGCTCGGGCCGCCCAAGCTCGGGAATCGGCCGCGCCTGGTAACCGAGCGATCGCAGCGCCTCGTCGATCCAGAGCAGCGCCATCTCCTCGGTGTTCGGCCAGGTTTCGGGTGACGAGGCTGGCAGCCCGGTATCGATGACGACCCGAGCCGCGACGCGCAGCAGACGCCTCGCCAGAGGCGCCGCCTCCGGAACGCTCAAAGCGAGGTCCTCGAGGGCGCGCGAGAGCATGAAGCAGGCCGAGTTGAACGTCTGAGCGTCAATTGGTTCGGCTCCGGCCAGGCGCTCGGCGAGGCCTGCTCGCAGATCGGTGGGGTCCATGCTCCCGGTTATCATTTCAAATGGCTGGGAGATGGATCTAACCGAACCTGTCTTGCTGACGCCCGAGGGGCTGGAGAAGCTCAAGCGCGACCTTGAGGTCGCGCTGAAGCGTCGCGCCGAAGCGGGCGAGCGCCTGAAGGAGGCGTTTCAACCGGGCGACATCGAGGACAACCCGGAGTATGAGCAGGCGAAGGAAGAGGTCGGGCTCCTGGACAGCCGGATCTACGAACTGCAGGAGATGATCGGGCGGGCTCAGATCATCAAGGACACGCATTCGAGCATCGCTCAGCCCGGCTCCACGATCGAGGTCGTGGACAACGAGGGCGACGTGGAGACCTACCACCTGGTCGGCGCGGTCGAAAGCGACCCGTCCGCTGGACGCATCTCGGTCGAGTCGCCCGTGGGCAGGGCGCTCGTGGGCAAGAAGAAGGGCGACAAGATCACAGTCAGCGTGCCCTCCGGCTCACTGACCCTGACGATCAAGGCGGTCAAGTAGCACCACGTCCCTGACAGCGCCGGCTGCTTCGTCGCACGAGCTCGATCCCGAAGCGATTGCCGACCGCACCACGGTTGGCGTTTTCTTCCGCCAGGCGGCGCGCTACGGGGACAAGCCACTGATTCACTACCGGCAGGGTGACGCGTGGCTAGTCGAGACTTGGGCGGACCTGCGGCGTCACGTGCTGGCGGTCGCGTCAGCTTTGGTCGCCGCCGGCGTCAAGCCCCGCGACTCCGTGCTCCTCATCTCGGAGAACCGGGTGGAGTGGGTGTACTGCGACTTTGCGATCCAGACCATCGGGGCGGTGACGGTCCCCATCTACCCGAACAGCCCGACAGAGATGGCACAAACGATCGCCGCAGACTCGGGCGCGACGTACGCGATCGCGTCCGGCGCTCCGCTGGGGGCAAAGCTCGAGGTGGCCGGAGCCCTTCGCCACGTCGCCACGATGGACGGCGAGGTCGCAGGCTGGGTTCGCGACGCGACCCTGAACCTCCCTGAGATCGCCGCCCGCCTGAGCCACGTGACGCCCGAAGACATATGCACCATCGTCTACACGTCAGGCACGACCGGTACGCCGAAAGGTGTCGAACTCGCGCACCGCAACCTTGTCGACACCGCTCGGGCCGCCGTCCAGGTGCACCCGATCACCGACCAGGATTCATCCCTATCGTGGCTGCCTCTCGCCCACGTCTTCGGACGGATTAACGAAATGTTCGATGGGATGGTGTACGGCGGCGAAACCTGGATCTCGGCGGGCCCCGACCACCTCGTTGAAGAGCTCCAGTACGTGAAGCCGACTGTGATGTGCAGCGCGCCGCGGGTCTACGAAAAGATGTACGCCGCAGTCATCGCACGGGTGCAAAAGTTGAGCCCCGCCACGCGCGCCATTTTCAGGTGGGCGGTGAGCATCGGTACGCGATTCTCGCAAACGGAAAACCCTGGCCCAGTCCTCAAAGTCCAGCGCCGTCTCGCCGATCGCCTGGTGCTCGCAGGATTGCGACGACAGCTGACCGGCGGCCGCATGCGCTTTTTCATCAGCGGCGGGGCGGCCCTGGCGCAAAACATCGAGGAGTTCTTCTGGGCGGTCGGCGTGCCGATCCTCAACGGATGGGGGCTCACCGAGACATCGTCCGGAGCGTGCTCCAACACACTTCACCAGCACCGTTTTCTGACCGTTGGCAAGCCTCTTCCCGGCGTCGAGCTGAAGATCGCCGACGACGGTGAGATCCTGGTGAAAGGCATCGGCGACATGATTGGCTACCACAACAACCCCGAGGCGACGGCGGAGGTCGTGAAGGACGGCTGGTTCTACACCGGCGATATCGGAGAGATCGACGCAGACGGCTTTCTCAAGATCACCGACCGGAAGAAGTCGCTCTTCAAGACATCCGGTGGAAAGTACATCGCACCTGTGCAGCTGGAGCACGAATTGCTGAGCGATCCGATCATCGAGCGCGCCGTCGCGATTGGCGATGGGCGCCCCTATGTGACGGCGCTCATCGTGCCCAACTGGCCGTCCGCCCGCAGCCAGGGCCTGGACGAAGCACAGCTCACCGCGCGCATCCAGCAGACGGTCGACAAGGTCAACGCTCGCCTCGGCCACTGGGAGACGATCAAATACTTCACGCTCCTTCCGCGGGACTTCACGGAGAAGGACGGCGAGCTGAGTCTGAAGCTGGACGTCAGGCGCAAGGTCATCCAGGAGCACTACCGGGACCAGATCGAATCGATGTACACGGGCAAGACCAAGCCCGCGTAATCTCTCGAACATGGCCGGTCCCACCGACATGTCCGAGCTCCACCTGGCACTCGATCGACTGCGTCCCCAGCTCTGCCACTGCGGGTTCAAGGGCGAGTGCCTGGGCTGCAAAGGTATCGAGATGGTGCGCGCGCAGGCCGAGGCCGTGGTCGCGGCGGCGAGCCAGCCGATCCTGATCCAGGTCGCCCAGGAATCCTCGATGAACGACATGACGACCCGCTTCCAGGCCATGTCCGAGCGGCTCATGGCAGACCCGGACATCCGCCGCTCCGCCGAGCAGATGCAGGAGCGCCTGATGGCCGACCCCGAAACGCGCCAGCTCCTCGAGGAGTTGATGCGCCGCCTGGGCTCCCCACCCGAGGAATCGACCTAAGACCCGTCGCGCCGGCGATGCACGATCGATGCATCCTCCGCACCAAGCGCATCTTCTTCTTCGACGTCGATGAGGCGCGGCTGGAAAAGCCGCTGCGCAATGAGAGTCGGGACGATCGCGGAGAGAATCACGACAGTCAAGAGCTCGGAATACTGGGAGCGATTGACGAGGCCGTGGTTCAACCCGTACAGCGCTGAGATGGAGCCAAACGTCAGCCCGGTTGCCATCAACAGTGTGAGGTAGTTGCGGTCGCGCCGCCTGACCCCGAAGGCCGCGGCCATCGGCCACACGCCGGCGAGCTTGGAGACCATCTTCGTCACGAACAGGAGGCCGATCACCCCGGCGCCCCCAACCAGCGCGGGCACCGAGATCAAGAGACCGGCGCGCAGAAAGAAGAACGGCGTGAGGAACGCGAACGCGACCGACCGCATGCGGTCCATCAACAGTCGATCAGCCTGGAAGGCGCCGGCGGTGGCAAGCCCGATGACGTAGGCAGGCAGCACAGCTTCACTGCCGGCTGCGCTGGCAAGTCCGCCGAGCCCCAGCAGCACCAGAAACAGAAACTTGATCTCGGGCTCGCTCACGCGGTGGCCCAAGAATCTCGTCACAAGCCTCAGGGTTGGCGAGACTGCGACGATTGCAATTGCGGTCGCCGCAGCGAAGATGACCAGCAGAACGCTGAATCCCGCGAACAACGCTCCAAGTGCCAGCACCGTCCCCAGGTCGGTGACGAAGCAGGCGGCAAGGATGAGCTTGCCGAGGTCCTCTCGGTTGAGGCCTGTCTCAACCATCACCGCATAGACAACCGCCACCGATGTCGTACTGAGTGCAACTCCGGCGATCTCAGCCGCGTGAAGGTTCCAATCGAGCGCGAAATAGGCGACCGCCATCGCTGCCAGGAACGGCAGCATGAACGAGACGAACCCGATCCCCAGGCTCGCCTTCCAGTGGCGCCTCAACGACACTGGATCGATTTCGGCCCCGGCGAGGAAGGTGAGCGTGATCGATCCGACGCCCGCGAGAAAGGTCGTGAACGCAGTCTCTTGGACCAGTCCAGATATGCCCGGCAGATTGCCTGCGAGCGCGCCGACCAAGATCTCTGCGAGAGCCACCGCGATGCCCGCGCGAATGCTGATGAGCGATGCGATCAGCGCCAGCCCTATCCATACAGCCGCAATCGCGTAGATGTTCATCAGGCTTCGTCTCCTCTGCCAACTGGATGTGAATTCGTTGGTAGAGGCCATCAGCCGGCGCCACTGCGCCCTAGCAGTTCAAGGAGCGAGCCTCATCGCGCCGTAAGGTGTTGGATCGTAGCGAAACCCGAGGGGCTACGTGGTCGTGGTCGCGGGGCTTGCCGGCGCCGCCGGCTTGACCGGGCGCATGGGCTTGCGCCTGAACGGGATCGGGCCCGTTTGCAGCCGCTGGAGAATCGACTGCTCCTAGGCCGAGGTCAGCTTGCAGGAACGCCTCATGGCCGCCCCGAAACGCGCCAGCTCCTCGAGGAGCTGATGCGCCGCCCCGGCATTCCACCGGAGGAAAGTCCCGACAACTAGGCCGGCCGGATGTACTCTCCCCGGGTGGACGTGGTCGGGACGACTGTCATCGGGATAGTTTTCCCGCTCGTCTCCCTGGCTGTGATCGTTGTCGTGATCGTCGTGGTGGTCAGGGTTGTGCAGTCGATCCATCGCATCGCGGCAGCGCTGGAGCGCATCGCGACCGCTCTCGAGAAACGACCGCCCGCTTAGGACTCGCTCTAGATGGTCGTGGTCGCCGGGCTCGCCGGTGCGGCCGGTTTGGGCCTGCGCAGCGGCGTGCTCCAGAACGGGATCGGGCCCGTCTGCAGCCGCTGGAGAATCGTCTGCTCCTGGGCCGAGGTCAGCTTTTTGTTCGTGACCGCGGTGTCGAGCAGTGGAGTCAGCTTTGCGATCAGCCGGGTGCGGAACTGTGCTTCGGTGACCGACGGGTTTTGAGCCGCCGCGATTTGCGAGAGCGACATCCCGCCGGCGAGATCGGTCTTCAGCTGCGCGTCGGTGATGCCGAGCGCGGACGCGGCGGCGGCGATGAGCTGCTGCGTGTAAGCCCCGATGGTGGCGCCTGCGCTTGGCGCCGCGGCCGGCTTGCCGAGGTTCCCCGCAAGGGTGCACGGCGGCTGGCTCGCCAACCTCTTCTGGATGGCATCCGCCTGCGCCTGCGTGAGATCTTTGTTCTTGACCTCGTCGGCAAGCGTTTCACCGATTGCTTTCTGGACCGCCGCGTTTACCTGGCTCTGGCTCTTGCCGAGGTCGCTCGACAGATGCGTGAGAAAGTCGTTGCAAACGGCTGACGCGCCTGCCTTCTGGCTGACTGCGGCGGTGTCGGTCGAGGCGGGCGGTGCGGAGGAAGGGCGGAAGCCGACGTTCAAACCAGCGGCGGAGGCGGTGACGAGGACCGCGGCGCCCGCTACGAGGACGGCGCCGACGGCGAAACCGAGAACTCTCAGGTGGCGGAGCTTGGCAAGGCTGGTCATCACCTCTTGAGTATCACAACCGCACCTGAACGGGTTCATCACGCTGAACGTCAAGGTTTTGTAAGGTGCGCGTCGCTCTATATTCGCGACATGGAATCACCACCCAGCTCGGGCTGGTCCGGGAAGCACGCAGTCGAGCTGTACGTGCGCACCTACACCACGATGCTGCAGAGCTCGGGCGAGATCAAGGTCGAATCGCTCGTGCAGGCGCACCTGGGCATGGGCTCGGTGCTGCATCCGCTCGCGGCCGAGCCCCAGACGGACATGGGTGCACTGCTCTACGCGGTGCGCCGCCTGCCGGATGCGATCAGCCGCTGTCGCCACGTCGTCATGGGCCAGAGCTCCCAGGGTTTCCGGGCGGTCTTCCACGCCGACATCCTGAGCTGGCAACGGGTCAAAGCACCCGCCCGGCGCCGCCGCTGGTACTACGACGGCAAGGACATGCTCGCGGTGCTCATCGCTTCCGCCTCGGACATCGACGACCTCATTCCTACGCTGGTCGCCTATCAGATCGAGTGGAACAAGCTGCACCGCGCCCTGCAGGACGTACAGCTTTCCGACGAACAGGCGCGGGAGGCGGCCGGAGCGACGGAGGATGACTGGCGGAGGCTGCACGACGCATGGGGCGACTCGTTCGACTCCAACCTAGCTTCCATCAAGCGCGACGAATGCAGGATCGTGCTTCGCCAAATCGGTGGAAGCCATATCGGCTACGCGCGAAACGCGAGCCGCTGGTGGCTTCCGATTGCCGGCGCGATGGGAGAAATGGGAGGGCACGACGCGCCGATCTATTTCGTCTCGTCCAACTCGCATAGCCTCGTGAATGTGCTGACGGGAGTCGCGCGCGAGTTCGAGAGCGACATCGTGGACTGGATCGGCAGCCATCATCCCGAGCTGGACGAGGAGCGGCGCAAGCTGGAGGCCGGCCACATCCGCGCGTCGCGCCAGAACTGGATGTACTACGGCGCGCGCCAGGTCTTCGACCAGCATCCCGACCGCGAGCGGATGCGCCGAAGGCGGGCCGAGATGGAGGCCGCCAACGGCGTCCGGCACATCCCTGCCAAGGGGACCGGGGTCGACTCGGCAGCCCAGGTCTTCATGCTCTCGAAGCTCGACCCCGGCGCGATCGATCCGCGAGTCGGCACCGTCGACGAGACGAAGCTGCGCGAATCCGACGCCTGCATCGTCAACGTCGACTATCCGCTCGGCCAAGCCGCCTATCACATCCTCCGGCAGGTCGCCGAGCAGGCATCGTGGATGAGGGGTCTGTACGTGCTGGGCAAGGCCGCGACGCTGAACGCGGATGTGGGCGACGTCATGATCCCCAACGTCGTCCACAACGAACACTCAGGCAACACCTACTGGCTGGCGAACTGCTTCACCGCTGCCGACGTGCAGCCGAATCTCGTCTATGGCTCGGCCCTCGACAACCAGCGCGCGGTGACCGTGCGAGGAACGTTCTTGCAGAATCGCGACTATCTCGATTTCTACTACCAGGGCAGGTACACGGTGGTCGAGATGGAGGCGGGACCGTACCTCGACGCGTGCTACGAGATCGTTCAGCCCGACCGCTATCCGCTGGACGAGAGCGTCAACATGGCGCAGGTCAACTTCGACCTCGGGATCGTCCACTACGCGTCGGACACTCCGTACACCCAGGCGCGCACCCTGGGCGCGCGAGGACTGAGCTACCGGGGGATGGACTCCACCTACGCGTCGGCTATCGCGGTCGCGCGGAGGATCCTGCAGCGCGAGGAGGTCCTGCTGCCGCAGGCCTAGCCTCGCTCGCGTAGAGCCGGTGCGCGTGCGGGTGATTGTGGTCACCCGCGCCGTGGTGGATCTCACCGCACGGATGGCAGCTCTCGACCTGGATCGTCGTGTGGCCGATGGCGAACTTTCCACAGAGGCGGCCCTCGAGGTCGCGGACGACATGCTCCGCATCCTCGAGGGGGCAATCGCCCACCACCACGTGGCAGCTCAGCGCCACCTCGTCGGATGAAAGCGCCCAGACGTGAAGGTCGTGCATGCTCGTCACGAGCTCGGTGCTGGTGATCTCCTTCGCGACCGCGGCCAGGTCGATCTCGGCCGGCGTGCCCTCCATCAGCAGGTTGACGGTCTCTCGCACGATTCTCCAGGCGCCGAACGCGATGAGGACGGCGATGCCCAGCGAGAGCAACGGGTCGATGTAGAGCCAGCCGGTCAACAGAATCACGGTCCCGGCCACCACCACGCCCACCGAAGCGCCGATGTCCCCGACGACGTGGAGCATGGCGGCTCGCACGTTCAGGCTCTGGGACTGTCCGCGCAAGCCAAAGGCCACGAAGGTGTTGATGGCGATGCCGGCCAACGCCGCGATGATCACGACGCCGCCCTGGACCGGTTCTGGGTGCGCCAGCCTTCGTACGGCTTCGTACGCGATGGCGATGACGATGACGATCAGAGTCACGGAGTTGACCAGCGCCGCCAGGATGCTGACTCTGTGGTAGCCGTAGCTGCGCCGCGCATCGGCCGGACGGCTCGCCTGCGCTACTGCGAACCAGGCCAGGCCCAGGGCGAAGACATCGGTCAGCACGTGACCGGCGTCCGACAGCAGCGCCAGGGAGTGGGAGATTAGCCCGCCCGCGAGCTCGACCACCAGCACCACGCAGGTGAGCGCAAGCGCGAGCTTGAGCGCCGATCCTCGCGACCTCACCTGTTCCACGAACTCATCCTACCCAGGGGTTCAACGTTCTAGCGCCACCAATCATTGCCCCGTTCCAGGTAGGCCAGGAGCATCCCGTGACGCAGGCCCTGGCGACTGATGTGCAGCACGGCCAGCCCGTACCAGTCCAGGAGCAGAAGCAGTGCCTCCACCCCCGCCCGCATCGCCTTGACCCGGCTCGGAGGGAGCAATACGGCCTTCGACACCTCGGCCGCCCGGTCGCCGTCCAGGCGCGCCTCGCAGGCGAGCAGGTCGGCGGTGGTCAGGACCGAGGGTGGGTTGCGATGGGTGAGCACCAGGGGGAGGTTCGAGGCGGTCCCGCCGGTGGCGACCAGCCGCTCGACCTCCCCGTCTGGGGCCTGGGTCAGCTCGCGCAGCGCGGCCCGCCGCAGGCGCGCGCGCTCCTCTGGCCGGGGTGGGTCCGAGAGGTACGTGCTGGCCAGCACGCCCGAGCCGATCGGCAGCGTCGCCGACAGCACCAGCGCCTGCCCGCGGCCGATGACGACTTCGGTCGACCCGCCTCCGAGGTCGACCATCGCCCACTCCCGGCGCACCGCGTGCCGGCTCGCAACGCCGAGAAAGCTCAGCTCGGCCTCCCTTTGGGCCGGGATGACGTGGACCGGGACCCCGATCGCGCGGCCTGCCTCGCGCACGAACGCGTCCCGGTCGGTCGCCTGTCGAACCGCCTGCGTAGCGCCGGCGATCAGGACATCGAACCTGTGCCTTCGTGCCTGCTCCACGACCAACAGGAGCGCCTGGATCGCAAGTTTGGACCGGGACCCGATGGCGCCGGTACGGGCGACGTAGGGCCCGAGCTCCGGTTCCTCTACGTAGTGGGCGACATCTTCGAGTTTCCCCCGCACGACGTCGGCGACCAGGGAGTGCACGGTGTTGCTGCCGATATCGACCGCCGCCAGGCGCATACCAGAGTCACTCTAGAATCTGGCGGTGGGCAAGAAGAAGGGGACGCGCATCGAGAAAGACTCCATGGGCGAGATGGAGGTGCCGGCCGACGCCTACTACGGCGCCTCAACCCGGCGCGCCGTGCTCAACTTCCCGATCTCCGGCCAGCCCCTGCCCCGCCGCTTCATACGGGCGCTCGGCCTGGTCAAGCGCGCTGCGGCGCAGACGAACCTCGAGCTCGGCCTGCTCTCACGCCGGCGCGCCCGTGCGATCGCCGCGGCGGCACAGCAGGTGATCGACGGCGAGCTCGACGAGCACTTTCCGATCGACGTCTACCAGACCGGTTCGGGCACCTCCACCAACACCAACGCGAACGAGGTCATCGCGACGCGGGCGAGTGAGATCCTCGGCGGGGAGAGGGGGTCACGACTGGTCCATCCGAACGACCACGTCAACCTCGGCCAGTCCTCCAACGACGTCATCCCGACGGCCATCCAGCTCGCGGCCGCGATGGCGATCCAGGATGAGCTCATCCCGTCCCTCGACAGGTTGCGCAAAGCGCTCGATACCAAGAGCAAAGAGTTCTGGCCGGTCATCAAGACCGGCCGCACGCACCTGCAGGACGCCACCCCGATCCGGCTAGGGCAGGAGTTTCGGGGCTACGCCGGACAGATCGAGGAGTCGATCCGGCGGGCCAGGGCGGCGGTGGACGAGCTCGCCCGGATACCGCTCGGCGGCACAGCCGTAGGCACCGGCATCAACACTCATCCGCAATTCGCCCGGCTGGCCGCCGCGAGGCTCGCCAAGGCCACGGGGGTCGCGGTGCGCGAGACATCGAATCATTTTCACGCGCAGGCGACGCTCGACGCGCTCGTCGCGGCCCACGGTGGTCTGCGCACGATCGCCACCAGCCTCTGGAAGATCGGGTCGGACGTGCGCCTGATGGGCACCGGTCCGATCGCCGGACTGGGGGAGCTGCGGCTCCCCGAGACTCAGCCCGGCTCGAGCATCATGCCCGGCAAGGTGAACCCGGTGATCGTCGAGTCGCTGCTGATGGTGATCGCACGCGTCTACGGCAATGACCTCACCGTGGTGATCAGCGGACAGTCGGGAAGCTTCTTCGAGCTGAACGTGATGATGCCGGTGGCGGCAGTGACAACGCTCGAATCCATCACCCTCCTGGCCACGTCGGTGCGCAATTTCTCCGAGCGCTGCATCGAAGGGCTGCAGGCAACTGACCGCGGGCCCGAGCTGGTGGAGCGCAGCCCGATGCTCGCGACCGCCCTCACTCCCGTCATCGGATACGACGAGTCAGCGAAGATCGCCAAGGAGTCGATCCGGAGCGGCAAGAGCATCCGGCAGCTCGCCCGCGCCAAAGGCATCAGCGAAGCGGAGCTCAACAAAGTCCTGGATCTCGGAAAGATGACCAAGCCTGGACTCGAAGGGCCCGGCGGAGGCGGATAGCGACCTCTCGCCTGAAGTAGAAAAGGCGCCGCTACAGTGAGGTCGGTGGAGTCATTGGCGAGACGGCCCGAGCGGGTAGCGCTCGGCGCTGTTTTCATTGGGACCGCGCTGGTGGTGGCGAAGCTCATCGTCGGCGTGCTGACCGGCAGCCTGGGCATCCTCAGCGAGGCCGTGCATTCGCTCCTCGACCTCGCGGCGAGCATCTTCACGCTCGTCGCCGTTCGCACCGCACGCAAGCCGGCGGATCGCGAGCACCCCTACGGCCACGGGCGGGCCGAGAACGTGGCGGCGTTCGCCGAGGGCATCCTGCTCCTGATCACCGCAGCCGGGATCGCGTTTGAGGCCATCCACCGGCTCGCCGCCGGTGGCGTTTCGGTGAACCCCGCCGGCTACGCATTCGCGCTGCTCATCACCACCCTGGTGATCGAGGGCGGCCGGGCTTACGTGCTGAGGCGGGTCGGCAGGCTCGCGTCGAGCGATGCGCTTCTGGCGGACGCGACCAATCGAATATCGGACGTGCTCGCCACCGTTGGCGTGCTGGCCGGGCTGGTCGGCGTGCGGATGGGGCTGACCTGGGCCGACTCGGTCGCGGCCCTTCTCGTGGCGGTGATCATCGCGCGGGCTGCGGCGCAGCTCGCCTGGCGCTCGGCTGACATTCTCATCGACCGCGCGGCAGGGGGCGCTGAGCGACAGCTGCGTGCCGCCATCCAGGGCGTCAGCGGAGTTCGCGAGGTTCGCTCGGTCCGCGTTCGCCGCTCGGGTCCCAACCTGATCGGCGACGCGAGCATCGCCACCCGACGCATGCTTTCGGTGGAGGCGGCCACCGCGCTGACCGACGACGTCAAGCGCAAGGCGCGATCGGTCCTGCCGACGCTGGAGCTTTCGGTGATGCTCGAGGGCCAGGAGCGGCAGGGCGACCTGGTCGAGCGGATCCACGCGGCGGCCGCGCGCAACGGCGGGGTGCGCGACCTGCACAACGTGACGGTCGAGCGCGAGACCGACGGATCGCTGCACCTGACGATGCACGCCAAGCTGCCGGGCGACATGACGCTGGCGGCAGCCTCGAAAGCCAGCGCTGAGCTGGAAGAGACGCTGCGCGCGGAGCTACCGGATGCCACGCGCATCGACGTCCACCTCGAGCCGCTGGAACCGCACGTCGTCAGCGGCGAGGACGTGACGGCCCGCCGGGCCCAGCTCGCTACTGGCATGTGCGAAATCGTCGAGTCACATCCCGAGGTGAAACGCTGCGTCGACGTGGAGCTGAGCGATCGCCACCAGCGCATCCACGCGCACGTCGTGGCGGAGATCGCGGGCGACATCAGCCTCGAGGACGCTCACCGCATCGAAACCGAGCTCGAAGAGATGATCCGCCGCGCGTTTCCCGATGTGCACGAGGTGGTGGCGCGAGCGACGGCATGACCACCCTGGTCGGAGCCCTGGTGAGATGAGACCGGGTCGGGCGTCAGACCTTCCGCGCCTCCTCGAGCTCTGGCGATCGGAGGTGCGCGTGGGGCGCCGCGACAGCATCCCGGCCGAGCCCCAAGTTCAGGGGTTGTTCGCGCAGTTCGATTGGGGTGCGCGGTCGCGCATGGTGGATGACGGTGCGGCGGCCCTGGCGGGAGCCGTCGTGGTGAGCAGCCGCCCGTCTCCCGAGGGGATCGTCGCTCGGATCGACCCGGCGGTAGATTCAGGCGCCAACGCGCAGCGGGTCATGCGAGACCTCGTTCAGTGGGGACTCCATCTGTCGCGCGCCGCAGGCGCGGCCGCGGCCCAGGTGTGGGTGGGTCCCGGCCAGGCCGGTGCGCTCCAGAGCGTCGGGCTCTCGATGGCGCGGCCGTGGTGGCGGATGGACCGCCCCCTGGTTGGTGAGCTCCCGGTGCCGGTCCCAGTCGGCGGCTACCGGCTGCTCGCCGGCGCAGGCGTGGCAAAGGGATCCTGGGCGCGTGTGCATAACCGCTCGTTCGTCGATCACTGGCGCTTTTCGCCGCGAACTGAGGATGAGCTCATCGCGGGAAAACAACCGGACCTGTGCCTGATGGCCGTCACGGGCACCACCGGTGAGCCGGTGGCGGTGACAATCAGCCTGCTCGAGACGTACGGCGAGGACGCCAGGCCGCAGCCGGTTGGGCTTGTGAGCTCGGTCGGGACCGTGCCCGAGCATCGACGACGAGGCCTTGCTTCGTGGTTGGTGGCCGAATCATTGCTGCGCCTTCGGAACGCGGGCGCGCGCCACGCGTCCCTGTACGTGGACGGCCTCAACGAGACGCGTGCCTTCGACGCCTATCGCAAGCTGGGCTTTGAGTTGGCGTTCGTGACTGAGGTCTGGGAAGCTACCTTTCGGTGAGAACCGCTTTGACCGTGGCCCTGGTGCTGGCCTGCGTGGCCTGCGGACCCTCGAATCCAGCCAAACCGTCCGCACAGGCCCCAGGGATTTCGCAACCCGCGCCTCCCCCGCCCACCCTGGCGGCCGCCATCCGGATAGCGATCCATCTCGGGCCGGCCGGCGATGCGGTCACCGTTTCGCTCAGCTTTGGGCTGAAGGTCCGCGACCCTGCGGGCCTGGCCAGGCTGATCGCATCGGGGCAGACCGTCTCGCCGGAGGCGTATGCCGCCGAGTTCGGCCCGGACCCCTCCGGGATCCGAGCTGCGGTGGCCTGGCTGCAGCAACTGGGATTCGCCGCCACGTGGAGAACCGGTTCAGGCCTGATTGCAGCCGACGGGCCGGCTCCGCGAGCGTCGGCTCTGTTGCAGGTCGACATCGAGAGCTACCGGCTGGCCGACGGCACGACCTTTTACGCAACCCTCGACGAGCCTCGCCTCCCGCCCCAGCTCGCCGCGACCGCCAGCAGCGTGAGCGGCCTCGACGACTATCGAGGTGCGCGCGTCCTGGCGGTGCGTCGCGGCGGCCTCACGCCGACAGACGTGCTGGCGTTCTACAACTTCAAGCCCTTGCGGGATGCCGGCCTGGACGGCACGGGCCAGACGATCGTGCTGCCGGAGATCGACGACCTGCCGAACCTCGACGACCTGAACAAATTTGCGACAGAGTTCGGGCTTCCGCCTTTCGACTCCCTTCTCACGGTCAAGCGCGACCCCAGCTGGGGCACGCCTGAGAAACCCCAGGGCGAGACCGTGTTGGACCTCGAGATCATTCACGAGGTGGCGCCGCAGGCCAAGCTCGTCATCTACCTCTCGGCGGCCGACTTCGGCCACGGCGACCGCGCGTTCGACCAGATGGTGACCGACCACCTCGGGTCGATCATCTCCGAGAGCCTGGGCGCCTGCGAGCCGGACACTTCCAGCGGTCACCGCGACGCTTACGCGTCGATCCAGGATCGGGCGATCGCGGAGGGCATGTCGCACTTCGTGGCGAGCGGCGACAGCGGCGCTTACACGTGTGGTCAGGACCAGCCGCCCGCGGGAAGTTTTCCCTCGACCCTGCCCACGGTGACGGCAGTTGGTGGGACCACGCTCTTCGAGTCCCAGCAGGGCACCTACTACAAGGAGATGGCATGGGGAGCTCCGCTCGACGAGAGCGGCAGCGGCGGCGGCCCCAGCCAGATCTATGCGGCGCCCGACTACCAGAAGAGCGTCATCAGCTCACTTGGTCACGGCATGCGCCAGGTCCCCGACGTGGCGGCCGACGCCGACCCCTCGACCGGCTTCCATATCGTGTTCGGGGGCCAGGACGCGCAGGTGGGCGGGACGTCGGCCGCAACCCCACTTTGGGCGGGGACGATCGCGCTGGTCAACCAGGACCTGATCAAGAAGGGGCTTCGTGAGGTGGGCTTCGCCAACCCGGCCCTCTACTGGATGGGCCAGAACTCGTCCACGCTTCCGGCCAGACCATTCCACGACGTCACGACGGGCAACAATCTGGCTTATGACGCCGGCGCGGGCTGGGATTTCGCGACCGGCTGGGGCAGCATGGACGCCGCCGCGCTCGACGCCGCGTGGGTCCTCTATATAAAAGGTGGGGGCGCGTGAAAGAGAGAGGCCCCGACCGCCGAAAGGGCCCCGGACGCAGGGCGGGCGAAGCCGGCGCACGACCACTGGATGGACCGCCCCTGGTGAACTGCCCGCACTGCGAATCGGTGGTGCCCGCCGGCGATTTCTGCGGCCATTGCGGCGCGCACCTGATCACCGCCAGCACCGCGCGCACTCACGCTTTTGCGGCGGTGCCGTCGGAACGTGTGGCGCATCCCTCGATCATCAGCACCCTCTTTCCGCATCTGCCACATCGCCGCGGAGGAGCGTTCCGGTGGGCGCTCATCGCCGGCGCTGCCGCCGTGCTCGTGCTCGCCTCTTTGCATCTGTTTGCCCCGGCGACTGTCGCGGCGACGTGCCTTTTGCCGGTGCTCTATCTGCTCTACCTGTACGAGGTCGAGGTCTACGAGGACGAGCCCTGGCTCCTCATCGCGGCCACGATGGTGACGGGCGCGGTGCTCGGTTACGTCTTCACGATGTTCTCGGGCGACGCCGTCTCGCGCCTCAACCTGACCGGGGACCGGGAAAACGCCTTCGTCCTCGCGGGGGTCGCGATTCCGATCGTGGCGCAGGCTCTGATGCTCGCCGGTCCGCTGTTCCTCTACCTCTTCAGACCACGCTATCGCGAACCACTCGACGGTTTGACGTTCGGTGCGGCGTCCGCGCTCGGCTTCACCCTGATGAGTTCCCTCGTTGCGTTCTGGCCGCTCATCCAGGGCCCGCTCGTGGCCACGGGCGCGCCGCTCGACTGGTCGCTCCGACTGCTGCGCGCGGGCATCCTGGTGTCACTGGTCAATGCGAGTACGACCGGGCTGATCACTGCGGCCGTGTGGCTGCAACGGTACGACCGCCGCCGCGCCGGGCTGCCCTGGACCACGAGCATCCTCGCCACCCTGATCGTCGCTGTCGGCGCGCAGGTGGTGATCGGGATGCTCGGCTTCGCCATCCCCGACCTCGTCGGCTCGACGGCGGTGCTGCTGCTCGCGAGTCTTGCTCTCCTTTTATATGTGAGGCTGGTCATTCATCAGGCTCTCCTGGTCGAGGGAGCTGAGCACGAGATCGGCCCGGATGCACCCTGTCCCGAGTGCCACCGGATCGTGCCCACGATGGCCTTCTGCCCGGCGTGTGGAGCCGCGAGGGCCGCCGGCACCAAGCAGGGCCGCACCCGGGCCCACGGCGTGGCATAGATGGCGGTGCAATCGCGATACTGCGGTCGCTGCGGGGCGCCGGTGCCATTCGGCGCGACATTCTGCGGACGCTGTGGCGCGCCTCAGCAGCCGGCGGTCGCGGCGGCAGCACCCGTCTACAGCTACCCGATTGCACCGCAGGTCCCGTACCGCACGGCGCGCCAGTGGAGAAGCTCTCAGATCGCGGTGGCCGGCGGCCTGCTTGCGATCCTCGCCATCGTGACGGTCGCGATCAGCATCTTCGCCGTGTCGCACGCCCTGGGAGGGACGCACAACACCTGCACCCAAAACTGCGCTCCGAAGTTCGTCACCCCGTTACCGGAATCAGCCACGTTCCGCAGCTCGGCGTTTGGATTCGAGGTTGACTACAACGCCGCGTGGACCGTACGCAGCCAGGACGCCAACGGGATCTCCCTCGGCACGAAGCTCGGCCTGGTCACGGTCGTGGGAACGAAGGGTGGTCAGCCCCTCACGCAGGTGCTCCAGTCCACGGTGGCCGCGCTTCCAACCGCGCAATGGCAGGACGTGGCGCAGGTCTCGGACCTGAAAGGCGCCCATATCGGCGACCAGGATGGCATCGGCGCGGTGTACTCCGCCAACTTGATAGGGACCAACTCCACCTCCGCCCAGGTGCGCTTCGCGGTCATCGCCGCGACGCATGGGGGGGTCACGGTTGTCTTTTTCGCGGCGGACCCCGCCGACCCGAAGAACGCGCCCAACGGGATACCCGAAGGCCAATCGTTCGACTACATGTGCTCAGAGTTTCGCTGGACTGGAAACGCTTGAGAGGTCAAGGTGCGGGACGTGGATTTGATGAGCTCCCAGGTCATGTGCACGTCTTCCAGCGTCGTGCGCAGGTTGCCGATCGCGATGCGCAGCGCGTAAACCCCGCGCACGTCGGTGTGCGAGATGAGCGCCAGGCCAGAGCGATTGACCTCATCGTGAATGCGTTCGTTGAGGGCGTCGCCCGTCCGATGGCGGAACACCACCGTTGAGAAGACGGTCGGAGCGAGCAGCTCAAACTCAGGGTCGGCTTCGATCCAGCCCCGCAGCTCCTGCGCCATCCCGATATGAGCCGCGATACGACGCCGCGCTCCATCGATGCCGAAGGCTCGAAGCACGAACCAGAGCTTGAGCCCTCGAAACCGCCGGCCGAGCGACGATCCGTAATCCATCAGGTTCCGCACCTCGTCAGCCTCGGAGGTCTTGAGATACGCGGGGGTGAGGCTGAACGCGCTCTTCAAAAGGTCCTCGCGCCTGCAGTAAAGGACGCTGCAGTCCATCGGCGTGAAGAGCCATTTGTGCGGATTGATCACCAACGAATCGGCATGCTCGCACCCCGCCAGCACCCACCGGTGGCTGTCGAGGACTGCGGCCGCCCCACCGTAGGCGGCGTCGACATGCAACCACAGGCCCTCGGCCTGGCAGATCGCTTCTATTTCCGGCACTGGATCGACTGCGGTGACGGAGGTCGTGCCGACTGTGGCCACGACGGCGAAGGGCACGTGGCCGGCGCGCCGGTCGCGATCGATCGCCCTCGTCAGGTCGCCCGGGTCCATGCGGAATGTTGAATCCGTACGGACCTTGACGACATTGTCCTGACCGACCCCCAGGACGATGCCCGCCTTCTCGACCGATGAATGCGCTTCCTCGGACGTGTACATGCGAAGTCGCGCGGCGGGCATTCCACGGCGCCGGATCTCAGCATCGGGCACCGCCTCCCGAGCCGCAGCCAGCGCGTACAGGGTGCTCGACGACGCGGTGTCGTTGATGACACCGGAAAAGCCTTCGGGCAGGCCGATCGCCTGGCGCAGCCAGTCGCACGCGACCTCTTCCACCTCCGTCGCCGCCGGCGACGTCCGCCACAGCATCCCGTTCACGTTCAATGCGGCGATCAGGAGCTCCGCGAGGATGCCGGGCGCAGAGCCCGTGATCGCGAAGTATCCGAAGAACCGCGGATGGTTCCAGTGCGTGATTCCGGGCAGCACCAGGCGTTCGAAGTCCGCGAAGATGGCTTCGAGTGCCTCGCCCTGTTCGGGCGGCACCCTGGGCAGGCTGCGGCGGATGTCGCCAGGCGAGACCTGCGACAAAACGGGCCGCTCCCTTACCGTGTCGAGGTAGTCGCCGGCCCATTCGACGGCGCGATGGGCGGCCGCACGGAATTCCTCTGTATCGATGTCGCCCAGCGGTCCGGCGGAGATGTCGGGCCGGCTCATGTGGTGTCCGGCAGATCGAAGCTGATGTCGTAAACGCCGCCGCTGAGCTTGGCGTGGTGAATCCAGCCCATCTTCCTGAGCAGCCCCAGCATCTGCTGGTTCTCAGGAAGGACGATCAGGGTGAAGGTCTTGATGCCGTGTTCGCGAGCCGCGCGAGCGAGGATTGCGAGGAGCGCTCCGCCCAGACCTCGATGCTGGAATTCGTCCACCACCGCCACCGCGACCTCGGCCACGTCGGTGCCTGGCACCCGGTCGTAACGCGCCACGCCGAGGATGCGCTCTTTTCCGGTGGGCTTTTTTGAGGTCGCGACCAGCGCAAAGCGATCCTTCTGGTCCACCACGGCGAGCCGGTGGGCGAGCGCTTCCGGGAGTCGCTTCAGCGGCGAGAAGAACCTGAAGTAGACGCTGCGCTCGGACATCGCGGCGACCGCCTCGTGCAGCAGCGGCTCGTCCTCAGGCGCGATCGGCCTGATGTGAACCCTGGTCCCATCTTCCAGGTCGAGCTCGCGCGGCTCGAAATGTGGCGCCGGCACCGCTACAAGGTAGCGGCCTATAGCATCCGGGATGCATGACCGGCTCCCTCGAGCAGCGATGGCGCAACCTCGGCCTGGCCGCCGGCGCCGTGACCGCGGGGTTGTTCGCGGTGTTCGACCTCTATCAATGGGCGGCTGCCTATGCGGGGGACAGGTTTCATAACGACTTCACCTTTTACTACGCGGCGGCCCGGATCGGGTTGGCACACGGCTGGTCGTCCATCTATGACCTGAATCTCCAGCAGATGGAGCTGGACGCCATCGGGTCGGGCATCAAGATCGCCGAGCTGGCTCGCTACATCAGCCCCCCGCCGGTGGCCTGGTCGGCGCTTCCGCTCACCCTGCTTCCTTACACCGTCGCCTACTGGACATGGAGCGCGCTCCTTGTCATCGGCCTCGTTTTGACGTGGCGCCTCGCATCTCCGGGCCATGGACGGTGGCGGCTCGTCCACCTGGCCGCCGCGGTCGGCTGGCTTCCCGTCATCTATGGACTGCAGCTCGGCCAGCCCGGCATCTTCGTCGCGCTTGGGGTCGCGGCGTGCTACGCGCTGGTGAGGGCCGAGCAGCCGTTGTGGGCTGGCGTCGCGCTCGGCGCTCTCGCTCTAAAACCTCAGCTTGCGTTCCTGGTTCCGGCCGCGCTATTGGTGAGCGGGCGCATGCGAGCGTTCTGGGGCAGCGCACTGGCGCTTGGAGTGCTCGGCGTGGCGGCGGCCATCGCGCTCGGGCCCAGCGGCATCGCCGCGTACGAAGCCAGGCTGAGCTTCGCCGCCGGCGTGCCTGTGAACCGCGAGCTGACCCTGGCGCCGCTGATCGGCAGCGTCGTGGCCACGCGGGTGATCCAGGCCGCGATCGCGCTGTGGGCCTTGTGGCTCGCGTATCGATTGCGCCGCCGGGGGCCCGAGTGGATCTTCATCCCGGCGCTGGTCGGTGGATTGCTCGCCAGCCCCTACCTCCACCTCGACGACCTGGCGATGCTCGGTCTCGCCGCCTGGCTCTACCTGCGAACCTCGCCCCGAGGGTTGATGCTGGGATTCACGTTTGCCGCAATCGTCGCCGTCGAAGGGCTCCCCATCTGGGGACCACTGCCCGTGATCGTCGCTGAGCTGGCCGCGCTCGTCCTCCTCTCCGTCATTCCCCGTGGCGTCCCACGCCTTCCACAAAACGACGCGCACCCTGCTGCGCCTCGCCTGACTCCAGAACTTGAACCCCGCCCAGATGCTCAGCCCGCGCCGCCTCATCGAGACTGAGGGACCACTGGGTCAACACGCTGTGGCGGTCGGCCCGCAGAGCGCCCTGTGGTAGCCCTGCGATCTGACCCGCGAGCGTCTGCGCCTCGTCGAGCGTACGTCCGGGTGCAACGAGCCGGTCGACCAGGCCGATCTGCAACGCCTCCATGGCGGGGACCGGGCGGCCGGTGAGAATGAGGTCGAGCGCACGGCCCTGGCCGATCAGGCGCGGCAGTCGGATCGTGCCCATGTCGATCAGCGGCACGCCGAACCGCCGGTTGAACACGCCAAGTGTGGCGTTGCTCGCGGCCACGCGAAGGTCGCACCAGAGGGCAAGCTCGAGTCCTCCGGCCACCGCGTAGCCTTCGATCGCGGCGATCACCGGCTTGCTGAGCTGCATCCTCGTCGGGCCCATGGGACCATCACCGGTTTCCGACAGCCGGCTCGTACTCTCGGACGCAAGCGCCTTCAGGTCGAAACCAGCGCAGAAATTTCCGTCCGCGCCGGCCAGCACGGCGACCGCCAGCGAATCCGTCTTCTCGAGTTTTTCGAAGGCTTGCGTCAGGGCCGAAGCCGTCGCCGGGTCGACCGCATTCCTGACCTCGGGACGCGTGATGATGACCGTCATCACGCCGTCGTCGGCTGTGACGTGGATTGTCGACGCCGGGCGCCGAGCCGTCCGGCTACTCCTCGTCCATGTATGGATAGCGGTGATCGGTCGGCGGCGCGTACGTCTCCTTGATCGTGCGGGGGCTGACCCAGCGAATGAGGTTGAGGAACGATCCCGCCTTGTCATTGGTGCCGGACGCCCTGGCGCCACCGAACGGCTGAAGACCGACGACCGCGCCGGTGGGCTTGTCGTTGATGTAGAAGTTGCCGGCCGCGTTGACGAGAGTCTCGGAAGCCTTGCGGATCGCATGGCGATCCTGCGCGAAGATGGCGCCGGTGAGCCCGTACGGACTCGTCCGATCGCACAGCTCCAGTGTCTCCTCGAACTTGCCGTCCGCATACGGATAGACCGTCAGGATCGGCCCGAAGAGCTCTTCGCGCAGCAACTTGAAGTCGGGGTCGGTGGTCTCGATCACGGTCGGGCGGACGAACCAACCGACTTTGTCGTCGCCCTTGCCGCCGGCGATCACTTTTGTGCTCTCGGCCTTGCGTGCGAAGTCGATCGCTTTCATGTGATTCGCGTAGGCGTTTCCGTCGATCACCGCGCCCATGAAGTTGCGGAAGTCGGCGACGTCTCCTTGCGGAATGGCATCGACCTCTTCCGCCATCTCCGAGCGCATCTCCTTCCACATCGACTGCGGAATGTAGGCACGAGAGGCTGCCGAGCATTTCTGGCCCTGGTACTCGAATGCACCGCGAATCAAAGCGGTGCGGACGGCATCAGGGTCGGCGGACTCGTGCGCGAACACGAAGTCCTTGCCACCGGTCTCCCCGACCAGTCGGGGATAGGTTCGGTAATGATCGACATTCTGGCCCACCGTCCGCCACATGCCCTGGAAAACCTCGGTCGACCCGGTGAAATGGATCCCGGCGAGCTCCCTGTGAGACAGGACCTGCTCGGAGATCTTCGCGGCGCTGCCGCTCACCATGTTGATCACGCCGGGCGGCAGGCCGGCCTCGTTCAGGATCTCCATCAGGAAATGGCTCACCAACAGCGTCTGCGTCGCTGGCTTGAAGACGACCGTGTTGCCCATGAGCGCAGCCGCCGTGGGTAGGTTGGCTCCGATGGATGTGAAGTTGAACGGGCTGACCGCGAATACAAAGCCCTCGAGGGGTCTGTACTCGAGGCGGTTCCACGCGGTGCCGTCGTTGGTGGGCTGCTGAGTCAGCAGCTGGTCGCCGAAGAACGCGTTGTAGCGCCAGAAGTCGACCGATTCACAGGCGGCGTCGATCTCCGCCTGGTGGACAGTCTTCGACTGACCGAGCATAGTTGCGGCGTTGACCGTGTCGCGCCACTTCCCGGCCAGCAAAGCAGCAGCTCGGAGGAGCACTGCCGCCCGCTCGTGGTACGACGTCGCTGCCCACGTTCGCCGCGCCTTGAGGGCGGCGTTGATGGCGTCGGTGAAGTCTTTGTCGGACCCGACCCCGTACTCGGCGATGCTGAGCTCCTTGCGGTGCGGTGAGCGGATGTCGGCTCGCGAAGCGCCCCAGCGCCGCTCGCCGCCGATCTGCATAGGGACCTCGGTCCGGGCGTCGGTGAGCTCCGCCAGGCGGGCTTTGAGGGACTTTCGCAGGGGGTCTCCCGGAGCGTACTGGCGCACGGGCTCGTTGACTGGCGTGGGAACTCTGAAGTGTCCGTCGGCGGTCATCTCGACTCCTCGGTGATGCTGGTTCTGAGCTCCCAAATCGTAACCCGGGCTCGTATCCCACCAAGTTGGCCGTCAGTACTGTGGGGGGCGCTTTGATCGGCCGGATCCGGGACACCGCTGCACCCGTCTCCATGTCGGAGCGGGTGAGCAAGACCGTCGCGCTGCTTGCGCGCCGAGGTTATGCCCTGAACGTTGAGCGCGTCGCGGAGGTGTGCATCGGGGGCGCGATCTCGCCACGCGAGGTGAGATGGGCGGTGGCCGCCGCGGGCCCGGAGCTGGCCCTGGCGGACGATCTCGTCGTCGATCGCGCTGGACTTGCCCGGGTCGACCAGATTCGTTCACGGGCGCAGGGCCACCGAGACGACGCCGGCGCCTTTGTCGACATGACGGTCCGGTTTGCGCAGACGCTGGTGGCACTCGCACCGTTCGTCCGCAGCGTCTCGATCGCGGGTTCGCTGGCGAGTGGCGGGTTTCGAGCGTCTGACGACGTGGACTTGAACCTCATCGTGGACGACGGTCACCGTCACCTCGCTTATGTGGTGGTGAACGCGTTGGGACTGGTTCACGCGCTGGCGCACCGGGCGAAGCCGGTCGACGACCTCACACGACGCCCTATCGCCCCACGCCTGATGACCGCGAACCTGATCCTGGAACGCTCGCAGTACCTGCCTCTCGAGCGCCAGGACGAAGACATGGCGTTCGAGCTCCTGATGGCCGAGCCGCTCTTCGGCATCGACTCGATACAGGAGCTGATCGGAGCCAACCCCGCCCTGGTGGAACACTTCCCGCAGCTCGCCGACAAACCGGCGCATCTGGTGATCGAGCCCCCTGCTCACCGCTTGCCGACCGCGCTGTTTCCCGCGTTCCTCGATGGCACCGCGCGGATGCTCGGCGAAAACGCCTGGCGATACATGCAGTGGACGAGGCGCCATCACCCTGATGCCCTGGAACGGGTGAGGTACGTGCGTTCGACCATGCGCCCATACGCGCTGTTCGACCGTTGATCGGAGCCATCGCCCTCGGCATCGTCGGCCTCACCAGCATTCTTCTGTTCGCGTTCGGCTTGAACCTCCTCTACCTGACATGGCGCGCGACACGCCTAAGCCCGCGTGTTGAGCAAACGCTCAACGAAGGCGGCGAACCTCTCGTCTGCGTGCAGGTGCCTGTCTACAACGAGCGATACGTCGCCGAGCGCGTGCTCGACGCCGTGTGCGAGATCGACTGGCCACGCGGGTGCCTCGAAGTCCAGGTGCTTGACGACTCGGATGACGAAACGACCTCGATCGTCGCTCTCCGCGTAGCCATGTGGCGAATCAAAGGAGCGCAAATCGCGCACGTAAGGCGTGGAACCCGAAAGGGCTACAAGGCGGGCGCGCTGGCTTACGGCCTATCTCTCACGGACGCTCCGTTGATCGCGATCTTCGATGCGGATTTTGTTCCACCGCGTGACTTTCTGCGGCGGACGGTGGGCGCCTTCGAAGATCCGAAGGTGGGGTTTGCCCAGGCCAGATGGGGTCACCTCGACGAGGGCTACTCGTGGTTCACGCGCCTGCAGGCGCTCGCGATCGACTTTCACTTTCTCGTCGAACAGGCAGTTCGTTCCGCCGACGGTTACTTCACAAACTTCACTGGCACCGCGGGGATCTGGCGGCGCGAGGCGATCGAGGACTCTGGCGGCTGGAGCGCCGACACGTTGACCGAAGACCTCGACCTGAGCTACCGCGCCCAGCTGCGCGGCTGGCGCGCCGTCTATCTCGAGAACCTGGTCGTGCCCGAGGAGCTGCCCGTGTCGATCGATGCGTACCGCCGCCAGCAATCGAGGTGGGCCACCGGCAGCTTCCAGTCCGCGTTCAAGCTGCTCATCCCGGTGCTGCGCAGCCGCAACCGCGCCGCGGTGAAACTCCAGGCCACCGTCCATCTTCTGGCTTACGGCATCGGCCCGTTGATGCTGCTGCAGCTGATCTGCTACCCGGTGCTCCTCCTCACCCTTGGTCGGCACGGACTCGCGTGGCCACTCGAGGATGCCGCGATCCTCCTCGTGCCGATCGCCGTATCGCCCTGGTTCGGATTCATCGTGGCGCAGACGAGGCTCGGACGCCGGTGGTGGTCCGGCCTGCCCTCGCTCGTCTGCCAGATCGTTGGCGCCGGCATGTCGTTGACGGCGATGATCGCGCTGTTTCGCGCCACGCGACGCGGTGGCAAGTTCGTCCGGACCCCGAAGCACCGGATCGAGAGGCCAGGCCAGGAATGGCGCCACCAGGCGTACGTCCGGGTGGGAGACCCCCGCGCGCTGGGCGAGGCACTTTTCGGGATGGGTGCATTCGCGATCATCCCGATTGCGGCCGGGCTGCACCAATGGTGGTTGGGCCTCTACGCGAGCTTGTTCGCGCTGGGCTTTCTCACCCTGGCCTCCCTGAGCGTCATCGACGCGCTCGAGGTCCTCGCCTTGCGCAACCTCGGCAGGCGCGTCCTCGAGAGGTTCCACTCGGCGAGGTTCGCGCTGGTCCTGCTCGGTCTTTGCGCGGTCCTTCTGCTCTTCGCGGCGCAGATGCCGGAGCCGTTCGAGGACGGCTACGGACACTGGCTGATCGCGGCGAACCTGGCGGCGACCGGCCACCTTCACGACCCAATATTCGGCATGGAGGACACGTGGCTTCCCGGCTATCACGTGCTGGCGGCGGCCGTTTTGCGCGTGTTCGGCCTGGGACAGCTGGGGGCCTTGAAGGCGCTCGGCGCGTTGCTTGGATTGGTGACGCTTTCCTGCGTGTACGCCATGGCCCCGAACTCGCGCCAGGCTCGGCTCGCGGTCGCGCTACTGGCCCTCAATCCCGTCTTCTTGTTCACCTCGGGGTCGGCCGTGGTCGAACCGCTTCTCACCGCGATCCTCACGGGAGCGGCCCTCGCAGCG
Source organism: Candidatus Acidiferrum sp. (assembly GCA_035571315.1). Lineage (GTDB taxonomy): Bacteria > Chloroflexota > Dormibacteria > Dormibacterales > Dormibacteraceae > Palsa-870. Next base: position 4,277 of record DATMKM010000052.1, on the reverse strand, counting down.
GTCCGCGGGCGAATGAAGGTCGCGGCTTTCCTGGCGACACTCGCTTGCCTGACCGCGACGAAGGCGTGGATCTGGATCGCGGCCGTCGCCGGCTTCACCGCCGTCGAGCTCTGGCGTAGACGAGCTCCCGCCGGCCGGCGCTGGCCGGCCCTCGCGTGGGCGGTGCCGGCGATCGGCGTGCTCGTCTTTCTCCAGCTCGGCTTTGCGCCCGCCACCAACTCGGTCGCGCGCGGCTCGATTGAAGTCGCGTCGGCCACCACCCGTGGCAGCATTCCGGCCGGCGCGCTTGGGCGCGTCGCCGAGCTTGCACTCACCTACGGCCTCGCCGCGCTGCCCCTCTTCGCGTTCGGGGCCGTGGGATTGTGGATGGTGGCCCGCCGCTGGTCATCGGGTCTTGACCGAGCGAGCGTCCGCTTCCTGCATTTCCCGGCTCTCGTCTACCTCGCCGCAGTCTTCGGGTTGGTCGCGATCGGGGCCTATACCGGCAGCCATCGCTACCTCTACCCGGCGCTGCCTTCGCTCGCCCTGCTCGCAGCGGCTGCGCTGGACCGCTACGCCCCCGCGGTCCGGTTGGTGGCCGTGGCCGCCACGGGATTGATCGCGGTCGCGTTCATCCCGGTGTTCGCGAGCTTCGCCGCCGACAACGCAGGCCTGATCGCCGCGGGGCGCGCCGCCGCCGGCGGTTCGGGAGTGCTGATCACCGATTCGCCGGTGGTGGCGTTTTACAGCGGTCGCGCGCCGTCACAGATCGAGGGGTCGCAGGTGCTGCCTCTGAACCGCCTGGACGCGATCGCATGGATGTCCTCGCATGGCGTCAGCGACGTGGTGCTCGAGGACATCAGCTACTACCGAGCCACCGTGCTCTTCCCAGATCTCGCGAGCGGCCATACCACACCGCCCTTTGAGCCGCTGGGCGAGCAGACGCAGTACCAGGTTGGCGGCGGCAAGCCCGTGTACGCGTACCGGTTTGGAACAGCGCTCATGACCCAGTCGATCTATCCAGGAGTCGATGCGTGCATCGAGGGCGCGCCCGCCGAGGGAAAGACGGCGCCACTCGCCAAGGGGGTCGTGCTGGAGGTGGCGGGTCAGGACGTGGCAGGCGAGGGGATGGGCTTTGGCGTTCCGATCGTCCATTACCCCGACGGGTGGGTGTACTCGCGCACCGCGACTACAGTCGACATCTCGACGGCAACCAACACCGTCTGGAAGCGGACCTACCAGCTCGACGAGATTGGCGGCGACGACGCCCACAACTACTCGTTCGTGCCTATTCAATCTCGCGGTGCCATCGAGGTGACATACACGGTCGACTCGTCGGGCGTCGCCGTGAGCGTTCGGGTGATCGGACTCGACCCCGGATACACCCAGATCGGGATCCTCAACGAGCAGTCGGCCTCGTTCAACGACTTTGCCGCCGACGGGAGCCAGACCCTTGTCAACGCACAATTCGGCAGCTGGGAGGCGGTCAGCGGGTCCTGGGCACGACTTCAATCGAGGAGCCTCGGGGTGCAGTGGTCGGTGCCTTCAATCGCCGGCGCGCAGCTTCACGGCGGTCGAGAGCTCAACTCGCCGCAGTTCGACTGGGCAGGCCTCGACTATCTCTTCCCGTCCACCTTCGCAGGCACCAGCTATCACATCAACGTGCAGGAGGCAAGATGACGCCCGCCGAGAGAGTCGACGTCGTGCTCGTCTATCCGCAGCGCGCACCGGCGCAAGGACGGCACTGGATCATGCCGTCGCTCGGGCTCATGTATTTGAGCGCGTCGCTGCGACAGGCGGGCTACTCCGTCCGTCACATAGACCACACGTTCATGGAGCGCCGCGACGTCCTGGCCGAGATCGAAAGACTGCGCCCTTCCGTGATCGGCGTCTACTGCATGATCACGATGCAGGACGAGGCGCTCTCGCTTGCCGAGCAGGTCCGAGGCAAGGCGCTGACCGTGGTCGGAGGCCCCTACCCGTCCGGCGAGCCCGAGACGTTTGTCGACCAGTTCGACCTCGTCGCCGTCGGCGAGGGCGAGCAAACGATCGTCCAGATCATGGAGCACCTCGACGACAGGCGTTTCGAGGAGATCGCCGGCCTCGTCTTCAAGCGCGACGGACAGATCGTGCGCGGCGCGTCGAAGATCCGCACCAAGGACATGTCGCATCTTCCGCTGCCTTACCGGGGCGACGTGCCAAACGCCGAGTACATCGCGTACTGGCGCAAGCACTGGAAGGACGCAACGACTCCATTGATGTCGACGCGCGGGTGTCCGTTCCGCTGCGACTTCTGCCATAAGTCGGTCTTCGGAGACCTCTTCAGCGCGCGGCCGGTGGAGTCGGTGGTCGCGGAGATGCGAGAGATCGCCGGGCTCGGCTACGACCACATCTGGATGTCGGACGACCTGTTCACCCTCAACTACAAGCGCACGTTCGAGCTCGCGCAGGCGATCGAGGCCGCGCATCTCCCGCTCACCTGGGAATGCCTCAGCCGCGTCACGCACGTCGACCAGGCACTCTTCGAGCAGATGCGCCGCGCCGGTTGCAAGCGGATCTTCTTCGGCATCGAGTCGGGCGACGAGAACGTGCTGAAGGAGATGAAAAAGGGAATCACGCCGGACCAGGCGCGGGCCGCGGTCGAGGCATGCGTCGCGGCAGGGATCAAAGCCGCCGGCTTTTTCATGGTCGGCTACCTGGGCGAGACCACCGACTCTTTGATCAAGAGCATCAACTTCTCGAGCAGTCTCCCCCTCGACTATGTCAGCTACACCATCGCCTACCCGCTGCCAGGCACCGGCTTCTATGAGCGAGTTCGCGAGCGCCGCCAGCGCGGCGAGTGGCACAAGGTGCGCCACAACAGGCTGCTGTTCAACACCGACTTCTCGGAGCACAAGCTGCGGGCGGCGATTCTCAAGGGTGCGATCCAGCACCGTCTCAACCGGATGCACCTGCGTCCGGCGGCCAGGGCCTTTCAGCTCGCCACCGACCCAGTGCTACGCGCCCTGCGCTAGCCATCGCGCTGGCCGCTGCTGTCGCGGCGGTTGCGTGTGGCGCGGCTCCCACGAGCGCCGCGATTGCATATCCAGAGACCGGCCTGGTCTTGCTGTCGCTCAAAGACGGAACCCCGCGGGCGGCGGCGCCGGTCGGATCAGACGTCGTGGCGGTGATCATCTCCGACGACGGAAGGACGGCCTACCTCGCGGACAGCGCCCCGGGTGATGTCTACGCCGTAAGGCTGCCCGAGCTCAAGGTGGCGTGGAAGCACCACGTCGGCGGCGCTCCGTTTGGATTGCTGTTGCACAGCGGTCGGCTGTTCGTGAGCCTCTTCTCAGGAGCGCTCGTGGTCGAGCTGGATCCCGCCAGCGGTGCTCAACTCGCGACCCACACCGTGCCCGAAGGCCCCGCCGTGTTGGCGGTCGCCCCGGACGGTCGCGTGATGGTGGCCGGCACTCACGGTCAGGTCGACTACCTCGATGGGACATCGACGCCCGCCGGCAATGGTTTCGGTCTTGCCGTGGTGGCCGGCAATGTGTGGACCGCCGACTACGCGCGGTCTGAGCTCGTGACCGCCGGCGACGACCATCGCGTCGGGCTTCCCCTACCGGTGTTCCCTTTCTGGCTCGCTCCCGGCGCGGGCGATACGCTCTTGATCGCCGCAGAAGGTCGGACAGAAGACACCGACCCGGGTGGTGTGTTCTCTTTCGACACGATGACCGGGAAGTTCACGACGCTCGCGACTCCCAGGGATCCCGACCAGGTGCTGCAATCGGGATCCACGATCTTCGTCGCCGCGCACGGCGAGCGCGACGTGCTCGCCATCTCGGGTGGCCGCTCGAGTATGTGGGCTCGCGGCGCCGCCGCGGTCGCCATCGCACCCGACCCGTCGTTGGGTCTTCTGGTTGCTGCGGTGAATGCGCATGAATGAGATCTGGGCTAGCGTCTTCCGGATTGTCGTCGGGCTCTACTGGCTCTACTTCGCGAGCCAGAAGTGGCAGGGCGTCGGTTGGATGCACGGCCTGATGATCGCGACGGCGAAAGCCAGCCCCATCCCGGGCCTGCACGAATTTCTCACCTCGGTCGTCGTTCCCAACTGGCTGCCGTTTGCCCTGGGGCAGGCCGTGGGCGAGACCATCGTCGCCGTGCTGCTGATCGTCGGGCTTGGCACGCGATGGGCGGCGATCCTCGGGACGCTGCTCGCGGCCAACCTGGCGTTGACGGTCGCGTTCGCGGTGAACGACGATGGTTTCCGCTGGCTCTACTATCTCGGCCTGCTGGCGACCGCCCAGGTGATTGCG
>DATMKM010000051.1:0-7586 GCA_035571315.1 Candidatus Acidiferrum sp. | reverse complement strand
CGGATGTGGTTGGCGATGTAGTACGCCAGGTGCAGCGGGTCGTCGATCGCGCCGGCTGCGCTGGACAGCTCCGCCGGCAGGTGCGGCGCGAGCGTCACGAGCTGCTGGAAGGACGAGATCGCGCGCCGCATGAGCGCCTCGCGCTCGAGCGAGAGGATGGATTCCGACGATTCCGGCAGCATCTCCACCGCGCACTCGAGGTAGGGGTCCTCCTGCAAGGCTTCGACCAAACGGATGCGGCGCAGGCCCAGCACGGCGAGTTGCACCGTGCCGTCGGGAAGCTTCAGCAGGTGCTGCACGCGCACCATCGCGCCGATGTGGTGGATGTCCTTGAATCCAACTTCCTCCGCCGACTCGTCCAGCTGTGTCGCGACCGCGATGTGACGCTCCACGCCCGCGAGGTCCTCGAGCAGCTGCAGCGAGCGCTTGCGTCCGACGGAAAGCGGGATGAAGATCCGCGGAAAAACGACCGTCGACTTGAGCGGCAGCACAGGGAGCCGCGAGGGAACAGCCCCCTCGACATTCAGCGCCGGTACTTCGCTCACGTTCCGATTATCCCTCGCCCCGCCCAGGATTCCCCCCTCTCCAGTTGGGGGAGAGGGTCGAGAGAGAAGAACTAAACTTGCACAAAGGTTTGAGCCAATCGCTGACGGCCGTCATACTCGCCGCCGGTCAAGGCACCAGGATGCGGTCACGTATTCCCAAGGTCCTCCACCCGATCTGCGGCCGCCCCATGCTCGACTACGTGCTTGACGCGGTCGCCGAAGCGGGCGCCAGGGACATCAAGGTGATCGCCAGCCCGCACCACGCCGAGGTCGCGGCGCACCTGGACGAGCGAGGCATCGCGCCCACCTTCCAGCGCGAGCCCAAGGGCACCGCGCACGCGCTGCAGCAGATCCCGGAGAGCGAGCTCAAGGGTAAAGAGGTGCTGGTGGTCAATGGTGACTCGCCGCTCCTGACCGGCGCCACCATCAAGAGGGTTCTCGAGGCACACCGGTCCGCCAAGACTCCGGCCACGATCGCCAGCGTCCTAGACCCGACCCGCAACGACGGCCGCATCATCCGCGCGCCCGACGGCTCGCTCGAGAAGATCGTCGAGCGCAAGGACGCCACTGACGAGATGCGGAAGAACGTCCACGAGTTCAACGTCGGCGTCTACGCCTTCGACGGGACGGAGCTCATCAAGGCCCTCCAGCAGATCAAAGACGACAACCAGGCCGGCGAGTTCTACCTCACCGACGTCTTCCTCCACCTGAAGCCCGTGACCATCGTCAGGCTCGACGACCCGCAAGAGGCGATGGGAGTCAAGGACCGCGTCCGGCTCGCGGCCGCCACCGCGATCATCCAGCGCCGGATCCTGGAGAGGCTCATGCTCGCGGGCGTGACGATCGTCGACCCTGAGTCCACCTTCGTCGAGGCCACGGTCATAGTCGGCCAGGACACCGTCATCGAGCCCTTCACGGTGCTAAAGGCCCATACGATCATCGGCGCCGGCTGCCGCATCGGCCCCCACGCACATATAGAGGACGCGCGAATCGGCGACCGCTCGGACTGCGGCCCATTCGTCAAGCTCCGTCCCGGGACCGAGATCGCTGACGACGTCCACATCGGCAGCTTCGCTGAACTCGTGCGCACCAGGGTGGGGAGGGGCAGCAAGGTGCCGCACGTCTCCTACCTCGGCGACACCGACTTAGGCGAGGACGCCAACATCGGCGCCGGTACCATCACGGCCAACTTCGATGGGACGAACAAGAACCGCACCAAGATCGGAGACCGCGCCTTCGTAGGCGTGGATACGATGCTGGTCGCCCCCGTCAAACTCGGCAAGGGATCGCGCACCGGGGCCGGCTCGGTTGTCACCAAGGACGTACCGGACGGCGCGACAGCCGTGGGAGTTCCAGCTAGGGTGGTAAAGCGAATTCCAGCTCCCCTCACGGGAGAGGGGCAAGAGCAAGAACGAAAATGATCGGTAGATTGACGACAGCGGTTGAGTTCACCGGCGAGGAGGCGTCCCCCTGGGGCGCGCTCAAGCTCATCGCGGGCTCCGCCAACCCTGAGCTCGCCCAGCGGATCTCCGACCAGCTCGGCGTCCCCCTCACGGACCCGCGACTGCGCCACTTCCCCGACGGCGAGATCAACGTCAAGATCGAAGACTCGATGCGCGGCCACGACGTGTTCGTGATCCAGCCCACGAGCCCGCCGGTCAACGAGCACCTGATGGAGCTGTTCATCATCCTCGACGCCCTGCGCCGGGCCTCGGCCGGCCGCGTCACCGCGGTCATCCCCTACTACGGCTACGCGCGCAAGGAGCGCAAGACGCAGCCCCGCGAGCCGATCTCGGCCAAGCTGGTCGCGAACTTCGTCACGCTCGCGGGCGCCGACCGCCTGCTGCTCCTCGACCTCCACGCGGAAGCCATCGAGGGCTTCTTCGACGTCCCCACCGACCACCTCTCGCCGCACCGCATCATCGCGGAGTACCTGAAGACTCGCGGCCTGCACCACGTCACGATCGTCGCCCCCGACGCCGGCGGCGGCCGCCGCGCCGAAGCCGTCGCGAACGATCTCAACGCCCCGATCGCGTTCGGCTACAAGCGCCGCTCCGGCGACGACGAGGTGGAGATGATCGCGGTCTCAGGTGACGTGAAGGGCCGCGACTGCGTGGTGGTCGAAGACATCATCACCACCGGCGGCACGATCTCCAAGCTGGCCCAGTCGCTGCACAACCAGGGCGCCAACCGAGTCATCATCGCGGCCACCCATGCTGTGCTGACCGGTGATGCGGTGGACCGGCTGAGGAAAGCCGACGTCGAAGAGGTCATCGTCACCGACTCGGTCCCCATAGCCCCCGATAAGCTCGGTCCTGATTCGCCGCTGAGGGTTCTCTCGGTGGCACCTCTGCTCGCCGAGGCGATCATCCGGGTCCACGAAAACCGGAGCGTCAGCGAGCTCTTCAGATAGACCCCTCGTCATGACTGGACAGGAACTGATCGAGGTCGTCGTGCTCATCGTGTGCTTTTTCGTCGCCGCGCTGGCCAGCGGCACCGAGACCGCGCTCACCTCCGTCGGCCGCCTGCGCGTGCGCTTCCTCGCCGAGCAGGGGAGCCAGGCGGCCAACATCCTGCAGCGCCTGCGCTCCGACCCGAACCGCTTCCTCTCGACCGTGCTGTTCGTCAACACGCTGGCCCTCATCGTGGCGTCCACCGCGACCGCCCTCCTCAGCGACGATGTGTTTACCCGCGTGGGGGTGCTCGGCGGTTGGAAGCTGGCGCTCACCCTCTTGGTCTCGGTCGCCCTCTCCGTCGTCCTGCTCATCGCCGCCGAGGTGACGCCGAAGACGCTTGCGATCACGAATGCCGAGCGCGTCGCGCTGGCGGCCGCGGGCCCGGTCGATCGGCTCGCCGGCTTTCTCGGCCCGATCCTGTGGATCGTCACGATCGTCTCGCGCGGGATCACGGCCGGGCGCGCCGCCCGAGCCCCGTACCTCACTGAGGAAGAGCTCATCAGCCTGCTGCATGTCTCGGAGGAGCAGGGCGTGATCGAGGAGCAGGAGCACCAGATGATTCACGGGATCATCGAGATCGGAGACAAAACGGTGCGCGAGATCATGGTCCCGCGCACAGACATCGTCGCAGTGAAACACGACGTAGAGCTGCGCGAGGTGGTGCGGATCTTCAAGGAGCACCGCCACACCAGGCTGCCGGTGTTTGAGCACGACATCGACCACGTGGTCGGCCTCATCCACACCAAGGACCTGCTGCTCTTCTACACCCTATCCAGCTCGCAGAAGTTCGACATGGACAAGCTGCTGCGGCCCATCGAGTTCACCCCCGAGCAGAAAAAGGTCGACGAGCTCCTGCACGACATGCGGACCAAGAAGGTGCACATGATGATCGTGGTCGACGAGTACGGCGGAACCGCCGGCCTGGTCACGCTCGAGGACCTGCTCGAGGAGATCGTCGGCGAGATCCGGGACGAATACGACTCCGCGGAAGAGGAAGAGCTCATCATCCTCAACGACCACGAGGCGCGCGTCGACGCGGGCTTCCCGCTGGAGGAGCTCAACTCGCGACTCGGGCTGGCGATCGAGGAATCCGGAGACTACGACTCGGTCGGCGGGTACGTGCACTCGGTGCTCGGCAAGATCGCCACCCCGGGCGACTCTTTCACGGCCGGCCGGGCGAAGTGGACCGTGGAGAAGGTGAAAGGCCGCCGCATCGAGACGATCCGCCTCGCGGCGGACAAGCCGTGGCCCACCGACGAGTACAACTCCGCGAGCGCCGCAGAGGCCGCCGCCAAATCGGCGCTGGAGAAAGAGACTGGCCACTTATCGTGACCGGGCGGTCGTGCTGCGCAAGCTCGACTATGGAGAGGCCGATCGGATCTTCACGCTCCTGACGCGCACGCACGGCAAGGTGGGTGCGATCGCGAAAGGGGTCCGAAGGCCGGAGTCGAAACTGGGCCCTTCGCTTGAGCTTTACGGCCATGTCGACGTGCTTCTGGCGAAGGGGCGCGGCGACCTGGACGTCGTGGCCCAGGTGCAGCGGATGCCGGGTCTGCGGATCGCGGGTGACGTGGAGGTCATGTCGCACGCGGCGCTGATCGCGGAACTCGCGGAGCGCGTTTGTGAGGACCGCCACCCGGTGGACGGCGTGTACGAGCTGGCGGTGATGGCGCTGGACGAGCTCGCGCGCGAGACGGATCCGCGCCGCGCGTCGGCTTACTTCATGATGGCGGCCCTCGACCTGCTGGGCTACGCGCCCCAACTGGCGTCCTGCGTGTCGTGCGACCGCCCGCTCAAGGCGCAGCCGGCCGCGTTCAGCGCGGAGGCGGGCGGATTCCTGTGCGATCAGTGCGCGCTGCCTTCGATGTCGCTCGTGCCGCTGGCCGCGATCAAGGTGCTTCGCCTGATGGCTGCCGGCGACCTGGAGACCTACCGGCGCCTCAAGCTCGACCTGGCCTTGATGAACGCGATCGACGGGGTGCTGACGACCCAGTTGGAGCACCACCTGGACCGCCGCCTGAAATCGTTAGCATTCCTTCACCAAATGAGGGGGGTTTGAACATGATCAAAGCAAGCGACGCTTTCGGCGGTTTCTCGGTCAACGACCTCGACGCGGCCAAGCAGTTCTACGGCGAATCATTGGGACTTGTCGTGGAGACGATTCCCGCCGGCCTGATGTTGAAGATCGGGAGTGGGATCCTTGTCTATCCGAAGCCGACCCACGAACCGGCCTCGTACACGATGCTGAACTTCCGCGTCGACAATATCGACGAGGCTGTCAGCGAATTGAAGAGCAAAGGCATCAAGTTCGAGCACTACGACGGACTGACTGACGAGAAAGGCGTGGCCAGAGGGATCGCCCACGACCGAGGCCCCGACATCGCCTGGTTCAAAGATCCGGCCGGCAACATCATCTCGGTCCTCCAAGAGGGGTGAGGCCTGAGAACAGGGTCGGGGTAAATTTCACCTCCCCACTCGCCGGAGAGGTCGGGGCGCGGCGCCGGGCGGGGGGGTGCGAGCTTTGACAGTTGCGCGAGAGCAACTGATGGAAAAGGTCGTCGCGCTGACCAAGCGTCGCGGCTTCATCTATCCGTCGAGTGAGATCTACGGCGGACTCTCCGGCTTCTACGACTTCGGCCCCTACGGCGTCGCGCTGAAGCGCGCGATCCGAGACCTGTGGTGGCGCCACATGGTCGACCTCCGCGACGATGTGGTCGGCCTCGAATCGACCCAGGTCATGCCCTCCGAGGTGTGGGCCGCCTCCGGACACCTCACCAACTTCGTTGATCCGCTCCGCCAGTGCCTCGGCGAATGCAAGAAGCGCTGGCGCGCCGACCACGTGAAAGGCGATCGTTGCCCCGAATGCGGAGGACCGCTCGATGAGCCCCGCATGTTCAACCTCATGTTCAAGACCCACGTCGGCCCCATCGAAGACACGGCCTCCGAGGTCTACCTGCGACCGGAGACCGCCCAGGGCATGTTCGTGGACTTCAAGAACGTCCTGAACTCGTCGCGCGTGCGCGTGCCGTTCGGCATCGCGCAGCAGGGCAAAGCCTTTCGCAATGAGATCACGCCCGGCAACTTCGTGTTCCGGGTCCGCGAGTTCGAGCTGATGGAGATGGAATTCTTCGTCAAGCCCGACACGGACGACGAATGGTTCGCGTACTGGCGAACAGAACGGATGCGCTGGTACACGGAGGTGCTCGGCCTCACGCCCGACCGCCTGCGCTTCTACGACCACCCCAAGGCCGGCCTCTCGCATTACTCGAAGCAGACCACCGACATCGAGTACGACTTCCCCTTCGGCTGGGGCGAGCTCGAGGGAGTCGCCGACCGGACCGACTTCGACCTGCGGGTCCACCAGGAGCACTCGAAGGTGGATCTGGGTTACCTCGACCCCGAGACGAACGAGCGGTACCTGCCCTGGGTGATCGAGCCCGCGGTGAGCCTGGAGCGCATCTTCATCACGCTGCTGCTGGATGCCTACGACGAGGACGTCGTGAACAACGAGCCTCGCGTGGTGCTGCACCTGCACCCGAACGTGGCTCCGGTGCAGGTGGCGGTGGTCCCGCTGTCGAAAAAGCCCGAGCTCACCGGCCCGGCGCAGGCGGTCATGAAGTCGCTCCGAGGCGAGTTCCGCGTCGAATACGACCAGACGGGCGGCAACATAGGCCGGCGCTACCGCCGCCAGGACGAGATCGGCACCCCGTTCTGCGTCACGATCGACTTCGAGACCCTGAACGACCAGGCGGTGACGATCCGCCAGCGGGACACCACCCAGCAAGAGCGGGTCAGGATCGAAGAACTGCCCAACCGGCTGGCTTCACTTACGGGCCCAACCAGTCAGGAATGACCAATCCGTTTGAGACGCTCGCCAAGTCCCTCGATGTCGGACCAGTAACCAAGCCCGCGGATCCGATTCGTCCCCAACGGATGAACGCGAATGCATTCTGCGTTCGCAACAAAGTCTTCGCCATGCACGTCGGCGAGGACCTGGTCATCAAGCTGCCTCCCGCGCGCGTGGTCGAATTGATCGAAAGCGGCATCGCCGACCACAATCTCGTCGGTGGGCGCCCGATGAGGGAATGGGCGAACTTGCGACCGGCAAGCGAGAAAAAATGGCTGGCTCTGACAAAGGAATCCCTGGACTACGTCCGCAACAAACGCTGATCACAGGCCCACGCCGCAGCGCCTACCATCTACGTCGAGCTCCGGCAACTCGAATTGGAGGCGAATCAAATGTCTCAACAGGCCATGGCTCCGGTCCTGGTCACTACGACTGAGCGGCCAGCCGGATACGAGGTGAAGCAAGCGCTCGGGCAGGTGTTCGGCGTCGTCGTACGAAGCCGCGGCCTCGGTGGAAATATCATGGCGGGACTGAGGGCCCTGGGCGGCGGTGAGATCGTCGAATACACGCGCCTGGTTGAGGACACTCGCCGGCACGCGGTGGATCGCATGGTCGAGAACGCCCGGGCAATGGGCGCCACTGCGGTCGTGATGATGCGTTTTGACTCCTCGGAGATGGGCCAGACGATGACCGAGGTCGTCGCTTACGGGACGGCGGCAATGATCGAGCGGAGCTCCT
>DATMKM010000050.1:0-8538 GCA_035571315.1 Candidatus Acidiferrum sp. | reverse complement strand
ATCGCGATCCCCAGCACCAGCTCGATCTCCTGCTCGAGCGCGTAGAGCGTCTGGCTGGTGATGGTTCCGATCGCCAACATGGTCCCGAGACCGGGCGCGATCGATACGGCGCCGCTCAACGCGGCGGTAGCGGCGACTCTGCGCCGCGTGGAACGGATGAACGCCAGGGCGAGTTGATGATTGTCGTAGCCCGGATGTCTTGTCCGCAGCTGCTCGACGGCGGCCCGGATGGCGGGTTCCCGGCTGTTGACCGCATGTGCGAGCACGCCGAGGACCGAGCGCAGCTGGGGCGGCAGGTTGTCGAAGTCCATCTGTGAAGCGTACTGCGGGGTAGCCGGGATGCTCGTGGTGAGAAGGAGTCGCATGTGGCGAGAGGCAATCTGAATAGGAACTTGCGACAGAGTCGCAACAAGCGTTAGGCTCCACGAGTGGCCACCATCGGCGCCCTGATGCGTGACTCCTTCGATCGCGGGGAGCGCCGGCGCCTGGCGGGATTCTTCGGCGGGGTGGGGCTGCTGCACGTGGCGGGGTGGGGCCTCCTGTTTGCCGCGGCCGCAGGACAGCCGACCATTCTCGCGTTGGGCGGCCTCGCCTACACGTTTGGCTTGAGGCACGCCTTCGACGCGGACCACATCTCGGCGATCGACAACACGACGCGCAAGTTGCTGCAGGACGGTCGCAAACCCGTCGGAGTTGGATTCTTCTTCTCGCTCGGCCACTCGACTGTGGTCTTCATCATCGCCGCGGCCTTGGGCCTTACCGTCAAGTGGATCGTCGAGGGCGTGGCCGGCAACGGCGGGCAGCTCCGCACCGTCGGCGGCATGCTGGGCACAGTCGTCTCGGGCGGATTCCTGGTCCTCATCGGCGTCCTCAACCTGGTCATCCTGCTGGACATCGTCCGCGTCTACCGCAAGCTCAAAGCGGGTGGGTATGACGACAACTCGCTCGAGCTGGACCTCACCGCCGGCGGCGTGATGAGCCGGATCTTCGGGCGCCTGTTTCGCGTCATCCGGCACAGCTGGCAGATGTATCCCATCGGGTTTCTCTTCGGGCTTGGATTCGACACCGCTTCCGAGGTGGCCATCCTCGCGATCTCCGCGGGCGCCGCCGCGAAGGGGCTGCCCTTTGTCGCGGTGATCGCGCTTCCGCTCATCTTCGCGGCCGGGATGTCCCTGATGGACACCGCCGACGGCGCCTTCATGGCCAAGGCGTATTCCTGGGCCTTCACCAGCCCGATCCGCAAGGTCTTTTACAACCTGACGATGACGAGCCTCTCGGTGTTCGTGGCGCTGTTCATCGGCGGGATGGAGCTCATGCAGGCCGTGATCCGGGCGTTTGGCCTGACGGGCGGAGTGTTCGGCGCCATCGCCGGATTCGACCTGATCGGACGGGCCGGCTACTTGATCGTCGCCGCTTTCGTCGTGGCTTGGGCCGCGGCGCTGCTGATCTACAAGGCGCGCCGCATCGACGAGCGCTGGAGCGAGAAGGTCAGCCGCGTCGCCTGACGGTTAGTTCAACTAAGCTCGCTCGGTCATGAGTTCCGCGGACGACGACTCCGGGCTCATCGATTTCTACCCCTATCGCGCGCGCTTCAAGACCTATGAGCGTCTCGAGCCAGGCGGTCGAGACCGGCAGAGCATCCTGGACGAGCTGGCGACCATGGCCCATGAAGAAGACCGGATCGCAGATCTCGGCCACGTGTCTGGCTCGATCTACCACGGGGGCCACGACCACTACGCGTTCCTGACCGAAGCCTTTCGCCTCTTCGCGCATGCCAACGTCCTGCAGCGCGACATGTATCCCAGCGCGACCAAGCTCGAGGCGGAGATCGTCGCGATGACAGCGTCGATGCTGCAGGGCAGCCCTGAGGTTTGCGGCGTCGTCACCTTCGGCGGCACCGAGAGCCTGATCAACCCGATGCTCGTCTACCGCGACCGGGGTCGCGCCGAGAAGGGGATCACGGATCCCGAGGTGATCATCCCGGTCACAGCGCACGTCGCGCTCGAAAAGGCCGGTCACCTGCTCGGCATCAAGGTGATCAAGGCGCCGCTCACCAAGGACTGGCTGGTCGACGTCGATTGGGTGCGCGATCACGTGACAAAAAACACCGTCGCGCTCGTCGGGTCCGCGGCGAATTACGCGCACGGGCTGATTGATCCGATCGATCAGCTCTCGGACATCGCTCTCAAGCACGATCTGGGCCTGCACGTGGACGGTTGCCTGGGCGGCTTCATCCTGCCCTGGGGCGAGCGCCTCGGCCTCGACATTCCACGGTTTGATTTCCGCGTCCCGGGCGTGACGTCCATCTCAGCCGACACGCATAAATACGGCTACGCGCTGAAGGGGACCAGCGTCCTCCTCTACCGGAACAGCGACCTGCGCAGGTATCAGTACTTCAACTTCACGGACTGGCCTGGCGGTATCTACTTTTCGCCCGGGCTGTCCGGGAGCCGGTCCGGCGGCATCGTGGCGGCCACGTGGGCTGCCATGGTGAGCCTGGGCGAGCACGGCTACCTGGAGGTCGCCAAGGGCATTTTCGACACGGCCGCGACGATCCGGCGGGGGATCGACGCTATCCCCGAGCTGGAGGTCATCGGGAATCCAACATTCCTGGTGGCCTTCCGCGCCCGTGACCTGAACATCTATCACGTCAACGATCACCTGATCGCGAAGGGATGGCGATTGAACGCTCTCCAGCTGCCCGCTGCCCTGCACTTCTGCGTCACGCGTCCAAACACCGCGCCGGGCATCGCGGAGGCGTTCATCTCTGATCTGCGAGATGCGGTCGAGTACGCCAAGCACCCCGCGCGAGTCGAGCCGAAAAGCGGCGCTCTCTACGGTCTCGGCGGCACGCCGGAGGGCAACGAGATCCTCAACACGCTCTTCACCGCCGCGCTCGACGCGATGTACGAGGTGGCGCCCACCGAGGCAAGGGCCTGAGCATGGGCGAGCCCTGGATCTTGGCTGTGGATCTCGGCACCGGCGGGGTCAAGACCGGCGCGGTCTCCCTGCGTGGCGAGGTGCTCTCCCACTCGATCGGCCACCTGAACACGAGCTACCTGCCCGATGGCGGTGCGGTCCAGGATCCAGCGGAGTGGTGGTCTCGCATCGTCGATGGGGTGCGTGCGGTCATCGAGGGGAAAGCGGTGGCGGCCGGCGACCTCGTCGCCGTCGGGCTCACGGGTCAGTGGGGGTCCACGGTTCCGGTGGACGCGGACGGGCAGCCCGTGAGCGACTGCCTGCTGTGGTCGGACACGCGGGGCGGCCGGTTCTCCGCGAAGGCGGTCGGCGGCCCGGTTGCACTGTTCGGCTATTCGCCGGGCAACATCCTCCGCTGGGTCCAGCTGACCGGCGGCGCGCCGTCACCCAACGGCGCCGACCCGCTCGGGCACGAGCTCTATCTGCGCAACTGCGAGCCACAGGCTTACGCGAAGACTCGGACGCTGCTCGAACCGCTCGATTACCTGGGCCTCAAATTCACTGGCCGTTTCGCGGCGACACCGGCCTCGATGATCCTGTCTTGGCTCACGGACAACCGGCCTGGTTCAAAGCCGGCCTATGTTCCAGAGCTCGTCAAGCGCTCAGGGCGCGACGCGGCTCGGCTACCGCAGCTCCTGCCCACCGGCAGCGTGCTTGGCGATGTGAAGCCGGAGGTGGCCGACGAGCTCGGCATCCCCAGCGTCCCGGTGGTGTGCGGCGTGCCGGACCTGCACACCGCGTTCCTCGGCTCGGGAGCGGTGGCGCCTTACGAGGCCCACATCACCATCAGCACGACGTCCTGGATCGCGTGCGAGGTCCCCTTCAAGCGCACTGATGTCATCCACCAGATGGCAACAGTGCCGGGCCTGCGCCCCGGCGCCTACCTCGTGGCGAACAACCACGAAACCGCGGGCCTGTGCCTGAAATGGTTCAAGGACTCGTTCACCGGGGCTGACTCATATGAGGAGGTGTGTGCTGATGCCGCCCGGGCGCCGGTCGGGTCAGGCGGGGTGATGTTCACGCCGTGGCTGAAAGGTGAGAGGAGCCCGGTCGAGGACCGCACTCTGCGCGGAGCTTTCC
Organism: Candidatus Acidiferrum sp.; assembly: GCA_035571315.1. Classification (GTDB taxonomy): domain Bacteria; phylum Chloroflexota; class Dormibacteria; order Dormibacterales; family Dormibacteraceae; genus Palsa-870. Next base: position 4,479 of record DATMKM010000050.1, on the reverse strand, counting down.
TCAACGTGTCGCTGACAAGCGGTCGCGAGCACCTGAGTCGCGCCGTGCTCGAAGGCGTCGCCTTCAATGCGCGGTGGCTGCTCGACGCGGTGGAGGGATTCGTGCGGCGGCCGCTTCCAAGCCTGAGGATTCTCGGTGGTGGCGCGCAATCCGACCTCTGGTGCCAGGTTCATGCGGACATCCTCGGGCGGCGCATCGAGCGGGTGGCCGAGCCGACGTACGCCAACCTGCGCGGCGCTGGGCTATTCGCGGCCATCTCAATCGGACGGATGTCGCTCGACGATGCCCGGGAGGCGATACGGGTGACGGACACCTTCGAGCCGAACCCGGACGCGCGAGCTGTGTACGAGCCGATGTATGACGAGTTCAAGCACTTCTACGACCGCCTGCACTCGAGCTACGCACGCCTCAACCGAGAGGGCTCCAAGTGAGCGAAGCCGCCGCGCTCGGAACCCGCGCTTCGCCCGTCCGATGGGCGGTCCTTGGTGCTTACGCCCTGCTGGCAGCTTGCACCCAGTTGCTCTGGCTGACGTTTGCCGCCGTCGACACTCGCAGTGCTTCGGTCATGAAGGTGGACGTCGGCACAGTCGGCGACCTGGCCGCGATCTTCCCGTTCATTTACGTCGTGCTGGCGCTTCCTACAGGTCGCTGGCTGGACGCGCGGTTCGGCCAGGCGCTTGGCACTGGCGCTCTGCTGACGGGCGCCGGCGCCGTGATCCGCGTCGTTTCGCCCACCTCGTTCGGCTGGCAACTGGCCGGACAGCTGGTCATAGCCGCGGGCCAACCTCTTGTGCTGAACAGCATCACCAAGGTCGCGGCACGCTACTTCGCGCCCTCCGAACGGGCGACCGCCATCTCGGTCGGAACCGCCGCCCTGTTTGTCGGGATACTCGCCGCCGTCCTGATGGCCGGCCCGCTCTTCGACGCGGGCGGGCTGTCCCTGCTCCTCGGGGTGCAGGCCGCGGCGGCCGTGGTGGCCACGGCGCTGGTCCTGGTCGCGCTGCGTGCCCCGCTTGCATTCCCAGACGATCCCTCTGTTTCCTTGAGCCTGCGCTGGCTCACGGGCGATCGGTTCATGTGGGTCCTCGCCGCGCTGGTCTTCATCGGGATGGGGACCTACAACGCCATCGCGACATGGCTGCAGCCGATCCTCGCGCACTTCGGGGAGGGTGGGTCGGCCGGCAACCTGATCGCTGTGATGACCTTCGCCGGGATCGTCGGCGCCGCCGTCCTGCCGACACCGATCGCGGCGCGGAATCGCCGCCGCGAGATGCTGCTCGCCGCCCTGGTCGTGTCAGCCGTCTCGTTCGCCGCCATCGCGTTCAGCCACAACGTCCTGTGGATCGGTGCGTGGCTTTTCGTGGAAGGATTTCTGCTCCTGGCGAGCCTGCCGGTCGTGCTGGATTGGTCTGACGTCCACGCGGGCCCGGAGCGTCAGGGCGCTGCGGTCGGCTTCCTGATGATGGCCGGCAACCTGGGTGGGTTGCTGCTGGTGCTGGTCGTCCAGGCGCTGATCGGCAATGCCTACTTGGCGCTCGGAGCGATGGCGGTGGTCGCATTGGCAGGCTTGCCCGTCGTGCTCAGACTCCCGGCTCAGCGCCGCCTCTGAAGAGGCGGCTCAGCCTGCGGGCGGTCCTACGAGCTTCCAGCCGTTCTGCCACGGCCAGCTGTGCTTGACCTGGAGCGTGACGATCAATAGGCCCATGGCCTCGAGTGCGCGGGCCATGACGAGGGGGCCTGCGTCGATGGGTCGATAGCCGATCGACTCGACGAACTCGAGCACCTTGTCTTTGGCGGGCTGGTCGTCGCCTGCTACGAACCCGTCGAGGCGCGTGCCGCCGATGGACGGTTCGGCCATCCGCGCGGCGAACGAGTAGTTGAAGGCTTTGACGACGTGCACCTTCGGGTGACGCTTCTGGATCTCCTCGGCATTCGAGAGTCCGTTGAGAACCTCGCCCGGGTTCTGCATGTTGATGTGGTTGGTCGCATCGACGACGATCTTGCCGTCAACTGTGGTTCCGAGCCCTCGGAACACTTCGCCCAGCTTGTCGTACGGCACCGCCACGATCACGAGGTCGGCGTCTTTGACGGCCTCTTGGTTGGAGCCGGCGGCCTGGGCGCCGGTCGATTTGGCGGATTCGGCGGCTTTTTCCGCGCTGGTGGCCGTCATGGTGACGGTGTGTCCAGCTTTCACGCTCGACTTAGCCAAGGCCTTGCCAACGTTCCCCGAACCGATGATCGCAACCTTCATGGATTCACCTCTTCAACGAAGGTTACCGTCGTACCGGGTCGCGGGGTGTGCTCCACGCGCCCGACAATACTTCACGACCGATGCGTGGACTGGACTGGAAGCCCGCCCGCCTACCTCAACGTGTCCCGCTTAAAGGCGTCACTGTAGTGCTCGAACCGGTCGATCCGCCGCACCACGCCAGTGCGCTGTATTCATCCTCAGATCACGCGCCCGAGCTCTGGACACACCTCGCGTACGGACCATTTGCCAGCCAGGCGGAATTCACCAGTTGGCTTGACGGTCGCGCCGCCACGGAAGACCCATTGTTCTATGCGGTCGTTGACCGTGCAGCCGGCGGCGCGCGTGGCATGGCCAGCTTCCTGCGGATGGAACCCACGGACGGCGTCATCGAGATTGGCCACATCTGGTTCGCCCCGGCCCTCCAGCGGACCCGACAGGCGACTGAGGCGATATATCTCCTGGCTCGGCACGCGTTCAACGATCTCGGATATCGGCGTCTCGAGTGGAAATGCGACTCGCTCAACCAGGCCTCGCGCCGGGCGGCGGAGCGGTTCGGGTTTGTCTTTGAGGGAATCTTCCGTCAGCACATGGTGACCAAGGACCGCAACCGCGACACGGCCTGGTTCTCAATCATTGACGGCGAGTGGCCCGCCGTTAGGGCCGCCTTCGAAGCCTGGCTGGCGCCGGAGAACTTCGATGGGGAAGGGCGCCAGCGCCGTTCGCTTGCCGAGATTCGTGGCGGCCTAGCGACCCGATCGGAATAGAAACGATCCCAGGGGGTTCGAAATACAGAGATGTCAATGACCAAAAAAGAGATCGACGCGGCGCTGAAGGGCATGCAGACGGTGGATATGACGACGACCGGCCGCAAATCCGGGCAGCCTCGAAAGCTGGAGATCGTCGCGCACAACATCGATGGGCGGATCTACATAAGCGGCATGCCTTTTCCGCGACGAAGGAGCTGGCTAGCCAATCTCGACGCCAATCCCAAAATGACTGTTCACCTCAAAGGCAAAGTCCGGGCGGACCTGCCGGCGACGGCTCGTGTCATTGAAGACGAGGCCGAGCGCCGAGTGATCCTGCCTCACATCGCGCGCAACTGGGGTCGCAAAGACCTCGAGACGATGGTCGAGCAAAGTCCGCTGATCGAGGTCGCGTTCGAGGACCGCTAAGACCGAACGCGAACGTCTGGCGGCCCGGCATGCGGTGCGCCAACAAACCGAAGGGCCGACCCTTCGTGGGCCAGCCCTTCGCTCAATTTCAGCGGGTCAGCCTAGCTGCAGCCCGTCGTTGCTCCGCAGTTGAGGCACTTGTAGCACGAACCTGAGCGCACGGTGATCGCTCCGCAGTCCGGGCACGCGGGGGCGTCGGTGTTGATGAACGCGATCTTTTGGGCTCCGCCGCCATTCCCGTTGGTCGTGGGGTGGGCGATGACCTTCAACTCGGTCGGGGTGGTCGTGGGTCGTGCGTTGTCGGCCTTCATCGGGGCTTGTGGCGGCTCGACGGGCGCCGGTTCACGGCGCACGACGCCAGCCTCGTCCTGGTCCTCGACCGGGAGGAAGTGGCTCGCCATCCAGCGGAAGATGTAGTCCACGATCGACTTCGCGATCGGGATCTCCTTGTTCTTGGTGAATCCCGAAGGTTCGAAGCGCATGTGGCTGAACTTGTCGACCATGAACTTCAGTGGCACGCCGAACTGCAGCGCGTATGAGGTCTGCGTCGCGAATGCGTCCATGAGGCCCGAAATGGTCGAGCCCTCCTTGGCCATCGTCACGAACAGCTCGCCCGGCGTCCCGTCGTCGAACAGCCCGACTGTCAGGTAGCCCTCGTGGCCCTGGATGTCGAACTTGTGGGTGACGGCCTTACGCTCGTCGGGGAGCTTGCGCCGGAGAGCGCGGTACTCCACCTCAGGGGCTTTTTCTTCCTTCTTCTTGTCGAGCGACGTGGAAAGCGGCTGCGAGCGCTTGCACCCGTCGCGGTAGATCGCGATGCACTTGAGCCCCAGCTTCCAGGATTCGAAGTAGGTCTGCTGGATGTCCTCGACCGTAGCGTCGGTAGGAAGGTTTACGGTCTTGGACATCGAGCCTGAGATGAACGGCTGGACCGCAGCCATCAACCGCACGTGGCCCATCGGCGCGATCGAGCGAGCGCCGTTGATCGGCTTGAATGCGCAGTCGAAAACCTTGAGGTGCTCGTCCATCAGGTGGGGCGCGCCTTCGATGGTGTCG
>DATMKM010000049.1:0-18615 GCA_035571315.1 Candidatus Acidiferrum sp. | reverse complement strand
CCGTCGGCGAGCGCCTGCTCCGCCGCGTACTGGATGTTGGCGTCGAGCGAAAGGACCAGGTCTGAGCCGTTGACCGGGTCGAGGTGCGTGTGCGAGCCAAGCACGATCTCCTGATTGGCGAGGTCGCGATAGCTGGATATGTAGCCGGGGGTGCCGGCCAGCTGCTTCTGGTAGTAGGCCTCGAGGCCGTACTGGCCGTCGCCGCTGTAGTTCACGAAGCCGAGCAGGTTAGCGGCGAGGGTGCTGCCCGAGGAGATGCCGGGAAGGTAGGAGCGCTGCGTGTCCGGCTCGAGGCCGACCCCAGGAAGCTTGAGCGCCGTGAGCTTGTCCGCCTTGTCCTTGGTGAAACGGCGGGGCGAGATGTACGCGAACTGCGCGCCCGAGGCCAGTGTGGTCATGACCGTCGCCTGGTCCGCGCCGATGATCGAGACCAGGGCGTTCGTGACGCGCTCGCGCCACGCCGCGGGCACCTGGTCGGGCGAGACGAACGCCGTGTAGACGGTCGTGTTGACGACCAGCTGGGTCAGGTTGCGGTCGAAGATGGCACCTCGGACGGCGGGCAGATCCACGACCTCGCGGTACTGAGCCTGCGCCTGCATGGCGAGCTGGCCGTGGCGGGCGATCTGCCAGTAGGCGAGCCGCGACCAGACCATCCCGGCCAGGCAGAGCGCCACGAGCACGAGCGCCAGGATGCGGAATCGGGTCGAGCCAACACGCTCAACACGTGGGGCCCTGGAGCGGACCCCGATCGACACTACCTGGTCGCCGCCAGCACGTCGCGGGTGCCGCCCACGGTGTTGATGACGGCCGCGACGGCGCGCTCCCACAGCGGGGTGGCGTCGCCGGTGGTTGCGCCGACGGGGGCTGTGAGGTCGATCGCCACCGGCTGGCCCGCCACGTAGCCCGTCGGCACGTTTCTTTGCATGCCGCTCTGCGCGGCCTGCTGCTGGACCTGCGCCGGCGCGTGGAGGGTCACCTCCTGGTAGCGGAGCTGGTCCTGCTCGGCGATGAGCTGGCTCTGCTGGCTCTGGAGCTGGGCGATGTCATAGGAGGACTGGGTGATCTGTGCGGCGAGGCCGAGGTAAAAGAGGACGGCGATCAGGACCGCGCCGAGCCCCAGGTAGGCGTGACCGAACGAGCTCAGGTGCAGCCGTTCGGCCGCGGTCGAGCCCGCCACCTGCACGAAGCCACGCGTGCGCCGCCTCCGCCTCGGGGCGGGGGCGTGCTGCGCACCGGCGGTGCTCAGGCGACGTCGCGCCAATATTCGGGTCGATATCAAAACGTGTGCCTCAACTTTTGCTGGGAATGGCGCCTGGTGGCCGGAGGGGTTAGCCGGCCACCAGGACTTGTGAAGTCAGATTCTTTCCGCGACCCTCAGGCGCGCCGAGCGCGCTCTCGGGTTGGTGGCGACCTCTTGTTCGGAAGGCCGCACTGGACGGCGGGTCACGATGTGAAGGGTGGCCCGGTGGCCGCAGGTGCAGACTGGCTGCTGGGGGGGGCAGATGCAGTCTTTTGACTCGACGTTGAAGAATGACTTGACCAAACGGTCTTCCAGGGAGTGGAAGCTGATCGTCGCCATACGGCCACCGGGTTTAAGTGTCGTAAGAGCTGCTCGCAATCCTGCCTCGATCTCGCCTAGCTCGTCGTTGACGGCTATGCGGAGACCCTGAAACGTTCGTGTGGAGACGTTGATGTCGCGCGGCCACGCCGCTCGGGGGATGGCGGCCTCGACGGCCTCACTCAAGTCGCGGGTGGTGCGGAGCGGGCGCCGCGCCACGATGAACTGAGCGACCCGGCGGGCCCATCGCTCTTCGCCGAACTCCCGGATGATTCGCTCGATCTCGCGGGCGTCCGACTCGTTCACGATGGTCGCCGCTGTTACAGGGGCGGCGGGATCCATGCGCATGTCGAGCGGACCTTCTCCGCGGAAGCTGAACCCGCGCTCGGGGTCGTCGATCTGGTTGCTGGAGAGACCGAAGTCGAAGAGGACCAGGTCGGCTTGGTCAAAGCCGTGTAGGGCGCTGATCGAGCCGAGCTCTGAAAAGCGTCCCTGAACTATCACCACCTCTGGCCCGAATGAGGCCAGGGACACCCGAGCGGCTGCGACGGCGCTGGGATCGCGGTCGATCCCGAGCAGCCGGCCACCCGGTGTGATCCTCTCCAGGATCTGGCGGGCATGGCCCGCCTGCCCGAGGGTGCAGTCGATCGCGACCGCCCCCACTCGGGGCTGGAGCAGCTCTATTACCTCTTGTAAAAGTGCGGGTTGGTGCGGGCTCAGTGTCCTGAGATCACCCGGTCAGCGAATTCGGTAAAGCGACCTTGCGCGTCGGCGTTGTAGCTGTCCCATCGGGCCTCGGGCCAGATTTCCACCCGGGACCCGGTCCCGATCACCACCACCGTCGACGGGGATTCGATCCCCACCAGCCGGCGCTGTTCTGACTGCAGGCTGATCCGTCCCTGCCCGTCCGGTTCGAAGGGGTCTGACATCGGATAGAGAGTACGAGCGAGTGCTCGCTGGTCCGGTCCCGGCAGCGGGCTGCGCAGTTCGGAAGCCAGGGCGGCCCAGAGGTCCGGAGGGTAGATCGCCAGCACGTTGTCCTGGCTGACCGAGACGTAGCTCCCCTCTGGAAGCTGCTTCCGAAAGGCGGCCGGGATGGCCAGCCTGCCCTTGTCGTCGACTCTTACCCTGTGAGCTCCGGTGAACACTCATCGGGACTCCCAGAAGTGACGGCGCTCGCGCTGCCGCAGCGCGCACAGGCTGCATCCGCAGCCGTGGAGCTCGAGCGGCAGGCGATTGCCATCTTTGTCGAATCGGTGGTTGGCCGGCACCGGGTGCCCATCGCGGCTGCGGGGAGAAGTGGCGTAGAGGAGGTGTATGGCGTGCTGTACCTGGACGTAGGGTGCGACGTATGCTGCAGCGTTGCTTTGACTCACCACTTCTCCCCACTGATCACCGCGATTCGCCGCGAACACTAACGGTGCATGCTCAGCCTGTCAATACCCTTACCACAACATGTAGAGGGGCCCAGGAGCGACCGGGAGGGGGCTACCACGACATCTTGTGTGTCGTCGCGCGACACCTCCTACAGGGTGCGCCGAAACTTGATAGCGCCGAACATTAGTTTGGATGCGGCCAGAGGGTCACAACCGCGCGACTTGGCTTTTTCTTACCCGCTTCGCTTCAGCAAACCGAGCCTTTTGGCGCGGTTTTCCGCCCAGCTGAAGACCAGGATGCTCGCCGGAATCATCACCGCGCCCATGCCCAGGAGGATGGCGATGGTCGGCAGCTGGTCGGCGAAGCCGGCCCCGTTGAGCAGGCTCCGGCGAATCCCGGAAAGGGCATAGGTGAGCGGGCTCGCCGCGCCCGCGATCTGCATCGGCACGGGCAGCACGCTCAGCGGGTAGTACACGCCCGACACGAGGAGCAGGAAGCCCTGCAGCGCCACCGACATCTGCTCGCCCTTCTGTGGTGAGAGCAGCGGGAGCACCGAGGTGAGGATGCTGAGCCCGATCAGCGGCACAGTCGACGCCGCGAGCACCGCGAGGGCGGCCGGGATGTCCGCGTGCGAGAAATCGAGGTTGAACGTGAAGGCGGCGATGAGGAGCACGACGAACGTCCGGATGAGGCCGTAGCCGATGGCGAAAAGACAGATGCCGAAGAGGTGAGTGACGCGCCTCACGGGCGCCATGAACGTGTATTCGATCGTGCCTTCCCATCGCTCCCACGAGATCGCGTACGCAGCCTCCATGAAGACGAGCGAGAGGTAGCCCCACAGCAGCGCGCCGATCAGGAGGTAGAGCTGCGCCTTGCGCAGGTCGAAGGACCCGTTCTGCCCGCCCAGCGTGCCCAGCCCCGAGGCCAGAAAGCCGATCGAGAGCACGCTGACCAGGCTGTAGAACAGCCAGACGACCTCCCACAGCCAGTAGCGCTTGACGACGTGCAGCTGTCGCTCCGCGAAGCCGAAGAGCGCGTTCAGCTCCGTGTGGCGGATCCCGACTCCGATGCTCACGTGCCCGCCTCCTTCTCTTCGGCGACGGCGAAGCTCTTGCCGGTCAGGTGCATGAAGACGTCCTCCAGCGTCGGGTCGGGCTTTCTGTTGGCGTGGAGGCGCGAGAGCTCCTCAGGACTGCCGTCCGCCAGGACGCGTCCCCCATCCATCATCAGCACTCGGTCGCACAGCTCGGCCGCCTCCGCCATGTCATGCGTGCAGAGAAGTACGGTGACCTCGCGCTCGGCGCGCAGCATGTGCAGCAGCGTCTGCACCTCTTTCTTCGAGCGGGGATCGAGCCCGGTGGTGGGCTCGTCCATCAGCAGCAGCGACGGTGCGGTGAGAAAGCTGCGCGCGATGGCGACCTTCTGCTGCTGCCCGCGCGAGAGCTGCTTCATAGGCTGGTCGACCGTGTCGAGAGGGAGGCCCAGCTTCTCGAGGATCTCCATCACACGCCGGCGGGTGCCGGCTGCTCCGCCGCCGTAGAGGCGCGCGGCGTAGAGCATGTTCTCCCAGGGGCTCAGCTCCTTGAAGAATGCGGCCTCGACGGACACGCGGTTGACGTGGCGCCTCACCGACAGCGGTTGCGCGACCACGTCCCATCCGAACACCATCGCCGTGCCCGAGTCGGGCGTGAGCAGGGTGCCGAGGATGCGGATCAACGTCGACTTGCCGCTGCCGTTCGGCCCGAGGATGCCCGTGATCCCACCCGCTTCGACCACCAGGTCGAGCTCGTGCAGCGCCACCTTGTCCTTCCATTCGCGACGCCACCAGGGCGCGCCGGCTTCGCGCTCCCTGCGCCGAAACGCCTTGCTGACTCCGCGTATCTCGATTGCGGTCACGACCAACTCCTCAAATTCATCCAGACAAAAGAAAAAGGACCGTGGCGGTGCCCAACTGCCGCACGGTCCTCTGTCGGTGCTTTGTGGTTTCTAGGTTCTGGCTACCTGAACAGACTCAATGTGTGCGGCAAGAAGGCAGACTTCGCCCCCCAAGGCGAAAAGTCCCTTCATCGATGCCGCTCATTGACTCACTCCAAATAACGGTGGACACACCCGGATGGGTGTGACGAGGGGCATAGGCTAAACCCGATCCGGGGGCGAAGTCAAGACGGCTGTACCTGGTCCAGCACAAAGGCCGTGATGAAGGCCTCTTCGCGCCACGACTCGTAGCGCCCGGAGGGGCCCGAGTGCCCCGAACCCATCTCCGTCTTCAGCAGCAAAACGGCGTCGCCGCGATTCAGTGAGCGCAGCTTCGCGACCCACTTGGCCGGCTCCCAGTACGAGACGCGCGGGTCGTTGAGGCCGGTGGTCACGAGCACGGCCGGGTAAACCGCCGCCCGCACGTTGTCGTAAGGCGAGTAGGTCTTCATGTACCGGTAGAAATCGGCGTCGGCGGGGTTGCCCCACTCGTCGTACTCGTTCACAGTGAGCGGCAGCTTTTCGTCCAGCATCGTAGTCAAGACATCGACGAACGGCACCTGCGCGACCGCGCACGCGAAGAGGTCGGGCCGCATGTTCAACACCGCACCGATCAGCAACCCTCCGGCGCTGCGGCCGCGAATCGCCAGCCGGCCCGGATTCGTGTAACCGAGCTCGATCAATCGTTCTGCGCAGGCGATGAAGTCGTTGAACGTGTTGGCCTTGTGCAAGAACTTGCCGTCCTCGTACCACTCCCTCCCCATCTCCCCACCGCCGCGCACATGCGCGATGGCGAAGACGAAGCCGCGATCGAGCATGCTCAGGCGCACCGGGTCGAACATCGGCTCGCTGGACAGCTCGTACGCGCCGTAACCGTTGAGCAGCGCGGGACTGGACCCGTCGCGCCTCAGGCCGCGCTTGAAAACAACGGAGATCGGCACCTGCGCTCCGTCGGCGGCTGTGGCCCAAAGCCGCTCGGTCTCGTAGTCGGCCCGGTCGTAGCCGCCCCGCACCGGCTGCTCCTTGACCACCGTTCGCTCACGCGTGCGCATGTCGTAGTCGACCGCGGAAAACGGAGCGGTGAGCGACGTGTAGAAAAAACGCATCACGCCGCTGTCGTAGTTGGGGTCCGCACCGGGAAACGCCGTGTATGCGGAGTCCGGCTGCCCGACCACATGAAGAGCGCCTGTCGCGCACTCGAGAATCTCGAGCCGCTGAAGCCCGTCGGAGCGTTGGCCGAGCACGACGTGGCCGGCAAACACGTCGGTCATGTTGAGCCGCACCCCGGGCCGCTCCGGGACGACATCCGTCCAGGACTCGCGCCCCGGGCTCGATACCGGCGCCGCCATCAGCCTGAAGTTGAGCGCTCCGTCGTTCGTGAGGATGAGAAAGCGATCCCCCTGGTGGTCGATCGAGTACTCGATGCCGTGCCGCCTCGCCTCGACGAGCTGGGGCTGCGCCCCAGGCGCATCGGTGGGCAGGAAGCGGATCTCGGTGGTGACCTGGCTCGTGCTGGTCAAGACCACGTAGCGCTCGCTCTTGGTCGATTCGACGCTCAGCTCGAACCGCTCGTCATCCTCCTGCAGCACGAGTACGTCGCGTTCGACCGGAGTGCCGAGCACGTGGCGCCACACCTGGTACGGACGCACGGCCGCGTCCGGCATGACATAGAAGAAGCTCGTGCTGTCGGCGGACCACGCGGCGCCGTAGTAGACGCCCTGGATCACGTCGTCCAGGTCCGCCCGGCTCGCGAGGTCGCGAAACCGAAGTTCGTGTCGCTCAGAGCCGTCGGTGTCGACCGCGTACGCGAGCAGTTTTTCATCTGGACTGCGCTCGACAAATCCGAGGTCGAAGTATTCGTGGCCCTTGGCGAGCTCGTTGCCGTCGAGCAGGACCTCCTCCGGTGCTTCCATGGATTCCCGGCGCCGGCAGTAGATCTCGTAGTCGAGCCCTTCGACCGTCCGCGTGTAAGTCCACCAGCCCTTGAAGAGGGCCGGCGCCGACGTGTCGGTCTCCTGCACCCTGCCGACGATCTCGGTGTACAGGCGCTCCTGGAGAGGGAGGGTCGGAGCCATGACGGCGTCGGCGTACGAGTTCTCCGCCTGCAGGTACCGGATCACCTCGGGGTTGTCCTTGTCGCGCAGCCAGTAATAAGGATCGGCTCGCCGGTCGCCGTGGGCTTCCAGGATCCGTGGGCGCGCGGGCGCGAACGGAGGTTCGGGAGCCAGCAGAGGTGCTTTCACGACTCGATCGAGTCTACGGACCGACCGCGTTACCCGGCGCGGGCTAAAAGCGTGTGGTCTGTGATGAGACTCCACCGATTGCTCGCAACGCCTGTGCTCATAGCCGCGGTGGCGTGCGGCAGCGCGACGGCCGTTCCGGCGAGCCGCACTGTCGATCTTGGGGAGAAAGACGCCGGGAGCACGGTCCAGGTCCGGGCCGGCGACACCTTGCGCGTGCAGCTTGTCGAGAGCTTCCCGGTGCCCGGGTCATCCCTGGTCTGGGACGTCACCAGCACGGATGCGGCGGTGCTGTCGGTGATCAAGGCTGAGCGGACCCCGCAGACTCGCAGTGGCCCGGGTGGAACCGACACCTACACCGTGCTTTTCGACGCCTCTCACGCCGGCCGGGCTTCGCTCAACGCGCATGGCGCCACCAGCTGCGAGGCGATGGCGAAGCAGAGCTGCCCAGATCGAAACTTCACTGTGACGGTGGTCGTCGCTGCCTGACCCGAAATAGAAAAGGCCGGGCCTGATCGCGGCCCGGCCTCTTTGAGCGGGTTGCTATGCCTTGCCGGCCTTCAGCTTTTCGAGAAGCTCGGCCAGGCGGTCGATCGAGTCGTCTGAGCCTCGCTTCATGCCAGAGGCGATCATGCCGTCGCGGTCTCCGACCGACTGGAAGACGGCCTGCTGGACGACCCTGGTCTTGTCGCCGACGGCCTCGAACGTCGATGTCTGCATCAATACGTGGCCGGGCACGCCTTCGTACTCGAACGTGGCGACGATTCGCTCGGGAGCGACCACGTCGTGGTGCACTCCGCGGAAGGCGTGCTCGTGGCCGCTGGAGTCGACCTGGACGACTCGCCACTCGCCGCCGCGCCGCACGTCGAACTTGTCCATCCGGTTCGTGTACTCGCGCGGTCCCCACCACTGCGCGAACAGCTTGGGATCGGTGTATGCCTTGAACACCAGCTCACGAGGCGCGTCGAATGTGTGTGTCATGACCATCTCGTGCTTTCCGGCCTCGACAACGTATTCGGTCTTTGACATCGTGCTAGCTCCCGCTTTCTTGTCTGCCATCTGAATTGTTCTCCTTTTTCAATTGCTCGAGATATTCGTCGAGACGCTCGAAGCTTTCGTCCCAGAACCGCTTGTAGTCCCCCACCCAATCGGAAACCTCTTTCAAGCGCGGCGCCTCCAGGCGGCACGGCCGCCACTGCGCGTTGCGCCCCTGAGTGATCAGCCCAGCGCGCTGCAGCACCTTCAGGTGTTTCGAGACACCTGGAAGGCTCAGCTCGAACGGCTGAGCCAGCTCGGTGACCGACGCCTCGCCCCTGGCGAGCCGGGCGAGGATCGCCCGCCGGGTAGGGTCGGCGAGTGCACCGAAGGTGACGCTGAGCGGGTCGGTCGGGCTTAGTTTGCTCATTGGCTAATTAACTAACTGGAAGAATACACACGTCGTAGAGAGGTTGTCAAGCCCTGATATCGAGAGGCCGGCGACCCCTATCTGGTGCGGTAGTGGAGGTGGACCACCCCGTTGGCAAAGCGGCGCTCGTCCAGCAGCTCGAGCTTGATCGAGACATCGTCAGGGAGCCCTGGGGTCCCTCCTCCCACGATGACTGGCGTGATGAAAAGGTGGTAGTCGTCGACGAGCCCGGCCTTGATGGCCAGGGCGGCGAGCGTAGGACCCCCCACGCTGATGTCGCGCGCAGATTCGGCTTTAATCCGCCTGATCGCGCCCAGGTCGAAATCGCGCTCGATCCGCGTGCGGGCGGTGGATGTCGCCTGCAGGGTTTTCGAGTACACGATCTTGTCGGCCGCTCGCCAGATCTCCGCGTAGTCCCGCATCACCGCCGATTGGCCGGCCAGGTCCATGACTTCCCAAGCGCCCATGACCTCGTACATCCGGCGTCCGTAGAGATAGGTACCGATCGGCCGCTCGAGGTCGTTGACGAAGGCGTGGACCTCCTCGCTCGGCTCAGCCCAGTCGAACCTTCCGTCCGCGTCGTTGACGAATCCGTCGAGCGACGTGATCGCGGTGTAGATCAGCCTTGCCATCGGATGCCAATCTTGATGGTTCGCGCAGAACGGAGGTTCTAGTCGCCCAGACCATAACTTGGTGCTAAGGTAAGAGTCGTGACGACTAAAACTGCTGGAGTGCCCGCCGGGTACGACCCTTCGCAGTTTCCGGCGTTCGCCGTGACCGTGGACATGGTGATCCTGACCATGTCAGACAGCAGGCTTCACGTGCTTCTCGTGCGTCGGGGTGTGGCGCCGTTCGAGGGGAGGTGGGCGATCCCCGGCGGCTTCAAACGTCCCACCGAGACGCTGGACGAGGCGGCGAAACGCGAGCTCGCCGAAGAGACCGGCGTCGACAGCGCCAGCCTGCTCGCCCAGTTCGGCGCCTACGGCGACCCTGGGCGAGACCCCCGCATGAACGTCGTGACGGTGGCGTATCTCGCGGTCCTGCGCGACGTGGGCGCGGTGGTCGCGGGCACGGACGCATCCCAGGCGGCCTTGGTCCCGGTGTCCGACGCACTGAGCGGAAAGCTGCGGCTCGCGTTCGATCACGCGCGGATCGTGCGTGACGCGGTCGAGCGCGTGCGCGTCGACCTCGAGCTGACCGGCGTCGCGACGGCATTCGTCGGACCGACGTTCACGCTGGCGGAGCTGCGGGCCGTGTACGAGGCGGTCTGGGGCGTGCAGCTCGACAGCGCGAACTTCCGGCGCAGCGTCGTGACCGAGGAAGGCTGGGTGATTCCGACCGGCCGGCGGGCGCGACCCGGCGGGGCCGGGGGCAAGCCCGCCGAGCTGTTTCGAGCCGGGCGTATGTGGAAGCACGGCGGACCGATCCGGCGATCGCCGCCCAATGAGAGGAGGAAGGCGGATTCATGAGAGCAGTCGTCTACGACACTTACGGGCCCCCGGAGGTGCTGCACATCCAGGATGTCGAGCGACCATTGCCCAAGGAGGACGAGGTCCTCGTGAAGGTGCACGCCACGACGGTCAACCGGCTGGACGTCCACACCCGTGAAGCCAACGCAAAGTCTGGAGCCGCCGCTTCGGTCCTCAGCCGCCTGGTGTCGGGCGTACGCGGGCCGCGACAGCCGATCCTCGGCAGCGAATTTGCCGGCGAGGTCGAGGCCGTGGGCGCGGCCGTCACCGAGTTCGCGGTCGGCGACCCGGTCTTCGGCTCAAGCGGGCTCCGGTTCGGTGCGCACGCAGAGTTCATGTGTATCCAGGCGAAGGCGCGAATCGCGCCCATGCCCGCCCGCGTGAACTTTGAGCAGGCAGCTCCCATCTGCGATGGAGCGCTCAATGCGTTGACGTGCCTGAAAGCCGCCGCACCCCTGGAGGGGCGCCGGATCCTCATCTACGGCGCGTCGGGTGCCATCGGCACGGCGGGAGTGCAGCTGGCCAGGCATTTCGGGGCTGACATCACGGCGGTATGCGGCACGAAGAACCTGGAGCTCGTCAAGTCCCTGGGAGCCGACCGGGTGATCGACTACACCCAGGAGGATTTCAAGCAGAACGGTCAGACATACGAGGTGATCTTCGATGCTGTCGGAAAGCAGTCGTTCAAGCTCTGCCGCGCGTCGTTGGAGCCGGGCGGTGTCTACCTACCGACCGACGGGTTCGGGAATATGTTGTGGGCCATGATGCCCTCGCGGAAGAAAGACAAGCGGGTCGTGTTCCAGATACCACCGCGACAGACCAAGCAGGACGTCCTCTTCCTCAAGCAGCTCTGCGAGGCCGGGCAATTCCGGCCGGTGATCGACCGGTGCTATCCACTCGAGGACGTGATCGAGGCGACGAGGTACGTGGCGACGGAGCAGAAGGTTGGAAACGTCGTCCTGACGGTCTCCACCGGGACGGGAAGAGTGAGTCGATGAAAGCTGTTGTCTGCGACTCGTACGGGCCACCGGAGGTTCAGCGCCTCGCAGATGTCGAGCGCCCCGTGCCCAACGACCACGAGGTGCTCGTCAAGGTGCACGCCACAACGGTGACTCGCACCGACTGTGGTATCCGAGCGGCCAAGCCCTTCTTCATCCGCCTCATCTTCGGCCTGCGGCGACCCAAGCAGCCGATCCTGGGCACCGAGCTGGCGGGAGTGATCGAAGCAGTCGGCGCTGCCGTCAGCCAGTTCAAGGTCGGGGATCACGTTTTCGGCAGCACGCCGGCCTTCAGGAGCGGGTCCCACGCTGAGTTTGTCTGCGTGCCCGAGAGCGGACCGCTGGCCCAGAAGCCGACCGGCATGACCTTCGAACAGGCGGCGGCGGCCACCGATGGAGCAATCCTGGCCCTCATGTGCCTGGAATCGGTACATCCCCGTGAAGGGCAGACGATTCTGGTCTACGGGGCCTCCGGTGCGATCGGCACCGCAGGCGTTCAGCTGGCCAAGCATTTTGGCGCCGACGTGACGGCCGTGTGCAATACCAAGACCCTGGAGCTGGTGAAGTCGCTCGGAGCCGACAGAGTGATCGACTACACGCATGAGGACTTCACAAAAAGCGGCCAGACGTACGACGTCATCTTCGACGCGGTCGGCAAGCAGTCGTTCAGCCGGTGCAAAGGCTCGCTGAAGCGAGGCGGCGCATATGTGGCGACCGACGGGTTGAGGAATGTGTTGCTGGCGCTGTGGACGTCGCGGATCGGGGACAAGAAAGTGCTCTTCCCCATTCCACCGCACTACACACAGGAGAAGGTCCTCCTGATCAAGGCGCTGATTGAGGCGGGCAAGTTCCGCGCGGTCATCGACCGGAGTTACCCGCTGGAGGAAGTGGTCGAGGCGACTAAGTACGTGGAAACGGAGCAGAAGATCGGCAACGTCGTCCTCACCGTGAGCTGACCAAGCCGGCGGATGGCTACGCTTCTCTGATGGTTGAGAAAGAGATTCGCGTTCGCACACTCGACGGAGAGATGACCACGTTCGTTGTCCGGCCCGAAGGTGACGGGCCGTTTCCGGTTGCAGTGGTTTTCATGGATGGCGTCGGCTACCGCGAGCAGGTGAAGAAGAATGCACGGAGATTCGCGGCGGACGGGTACTACTGCGTCGCGCCTGACCTCTACTACCGCTCCGGCGAAAAGCTCTCCTTCGACATGTCCAGGCTGGCGACCGATGGATTCAAGGGGCCGGAGGCCGACCGGATGATGCAAGCGGCGAGGAGCGTGACGCCGGAGAACATGGTGGCTGACACCAGGGCGGTCCTCTCTGCGATCGCCTCAGACCCCGCGGCGAGCACCGGGCCGAAGGTCTGCGTCGGCTACTGCCTCGGCGCGCGCGTCGCGTTGCGGGCGGCCTCCGCCTTCCCGGATGAATTCGTCGCGGCCGCCGGCATCCATCCCGGGGCGCCGATCACGGACAATCCCGACTCGCCGCACCACGACCTCGCCACCGTGCGTGGCGAGCTGTATTTCGCCTTTGCGGAGACCGACCGGACGGCCACGCCAGAGCTCGTTGACCAGTTCCGTGAGGAGCTGCACCGGAACCACGTCAAGGGGATCGTCGAGCGGGTGCCGGGAACCGCGCACGGGTTCGCGATGGCGGATCTCCCCGTGTACAACCGCGACGCGGCCGAGCATCACTTCGAGCGAACGCTGGATCTCTGGAGACGCAACCTCTCGCAGGAGCCGGTCAGAGCCTAGAGCGGTTCGGCAAGGCGGGTGGTGCCCGGCCGCCGCGTGCGGCCGGGCACCGAGATGCTGGCTAGGCGCTCGGCGACAGGCCAAGGCCCACGAGGGCGCTGACCGCGTCGCCGGCGGTCGCGTAGACGATCGAACGGGCACCGGTGTCACCCGTGGCTCCCGAAGGCGGCGAGAGCACGTTGCCCTCGTAGAAGCGGTCGTTGGGCGGTGAAATGGCGGCGATGTCGTTGATCAGCACCCGGTGCTCGCACTCGATCCCGCAGATCTGCGCCGCGACCTCGGCGACGAAGGTGCCGAGGTCTGACCGGTCGGCTGCACCCGCCTTCACCGCGCCGAGGTAGGCGCCGATGAAGATCGATTCGAGGCTCTGTCCCATGGCGAGCATGCTGCCCGCGCTGTCGAACGTTCCCGCCGGGAACGCGAAGTGACCGAAGGGAAAGCTGCCGCCGTTGGCGATCAGGGCGGCCAGGTGCGAGGACTCCTGGTTGAAGGCGGCCATGAAGTAGCCGCGGTGCGAGCTGTTCAAGAGGGTATGTGTGGCCGGGTCGCCCGCGACGGAGTATGGCGAGCCGCTGCCCAAGGCATTGCCGTAAAAGGCGATCCCGATCCGCTCTGCGCCCACAGCGGCGTTGACGAAGTCGAGGGGCGGGCTGGCGGCGAAGACGTTGGCCACCCTGCCCAGGCCGGCGGATGCAACCGCCGCGGTGCCGCCCGCGAGCATCAGCTTCTGCATGAAGCTCCGCCGCGTGGCCATCGGCTTGAAGTGGTCGATCGATTGGAGGATCTGTTCCAGGCGCCCACTCTCGGGCAAGGACGGGTTTGTCATGGTCCACCTCCGTAAAGACGTCGGAACCATCGCGCCGCCTGCTCCCCGGCAGAAGGCGAGCCGAGCGTTCCTACCTCTGTACGGAGCGGAGGCATGACCAGATCAATCGCACCAGACGATCACAACGAGACGCGTCGCGCGACCATCGGTCTTCCCGGCTGATAGTCTGCCGGCGGAGTCGCTCGGCCTGAAAGCTCTTTCTACGCAGCCCCGCCGCTCGACAGCTGCTCTTCTCTACGGAGGCGCGGCCCTTGTCGTCGTCGCCATTCATCTTGCTACCAACTCCACCCTCGGCTTCCACACCGACGAGCTCTACTACCTGATGTGCGGCCTGCATCCAGCGCTTGGATATGTCGACTTCCCTCCTCTTGTGCCGCTGCTCGCCCGACTGGAGACCGGACTCCTGGGGGTAAGTCCATGGACCCTGCGCTTGCTGCCTTCCCTGTTGGGCGGTTTCCTGGTTGCGCTTTCTGGCCTCTACGTCCGCAGGCTTGGCGGCTCGCTGCGGCTCCAGGGGATCGCCCTGCTGAGCGCCATCGCGGCGCCATACCTGCTTGGTTCGAACTGGGTCTTCCAGACGGTGACCTTCGACCAGGTGACGTGGATGGTCGCCCTCTACTGGTTCCTGTGCTTGGTGATCGACCGGCGCCCCAGGTACTGGATCTACCTGGGCATCACGCTCGGGATCGGGTTAGAGGTGAAGTACACCATCGTCGGTCTCATCCTTGGCATCGGCCTAGCCACGCTGGTCGCGCCTGCGCTGCGCAAAGAACTGCGGACGAAATATCCGTGGATCGCCGCATCGATCGCACTTCTCATCTGGGTTCCTAATCTCGCCTGGCAGGTCGCCGAGGGCTTCCCCACCCTCATCTACCTGACCAACCACAGCGGAAGCGGCGGCGGGCCCGTCACCTACCTCGTCCAGTTCGCCGTCTACTTCTTCTTTCTCATTCCCCTGTGGCTGGCGGGAATGATTTCCCTGTTCCGCAGTTCTGCGCTGCGTCCGATCGGAATCGCCTGCGCCGTTCCGCTCATCCTGTTTCTCTTCGTGGGCAAGTCCTACTACGCGGCCGGGACGATCCCGATCGCGCTGGCCCAAGGACTGTTGGCGATCTCCCGCCTCCAGCGCCCGAAGCTTCGCTCTCGCCTTCAGATAGCTGTGGTGGTCGCGAGCGTGCTCGAATTTGTCGTGTTCTTCTTCCTCGTTGTCCCGGTCACCCCGCCGGATCGCATCCACGCGACGAACCTTGATTCCATAAACGAAGTCTTCGCCGACAGCGTGGGGTGGGACGACATCGCGAAACAGGTGACTTCGATCTACGACGGGCTCCCCGCATCGGAGCGCGGCAGCACGATCGTGATTTCGGCGTACTACGGCGTCCCCGGGGCTCTCCAGGTCTATGACAAGCCGGGCACAGCCCCGGAGGCGATCAGCCCTCAGCTGAGCGACTGGTACTGGCTGCCGAGCAATCTCACCGCCACCAATGCCCTCATGGTCGATTACAACCCTTCTGATGTGGCCTGGATGTGCAACGCGCCAACGCTCGTCACACACCTCGTCGTTCCATTTCAAGTCAAAGGTTTGGAGCAGGGCGCACCCGTCACTTTTTGCCAGCTCAAGGCCCCCATTCCAAAGGTCTGGGGACAGCTGCGCAACTTCTCCTGATTGGGCGAGGTAGTCAAGCCAACTTTCGTAGGACATCCTGTCGCGACGCTGCTTTTCGCCTGCACCCTCGGCGTCTGGTTGGTCATAGAGTTCAGGCAGGGGCTCAATCGTCGGGCCGACGCAACCAACACCGATCGCGGCAGCCTCGCCTTCCTGCGCGCGTGTGCATTGGCCGGCGCGCTGCTCGCCGCGCTGGCATCGAAGGTGACCTCGACGGCGTTTTCGTACGGCATGGTCATGTTCGGCATCGGTCTTGCCGTCGCCTGGACGGGAATCGCTCTGCGCTGGTGGTGTTTCCGGACCCTGGGGCGCTATTTCACCTTCACGGTCATGACCAGCGCGAACCAACCCGTCATTGCAACCGGCCCGTACCGCTTCCTGCGCCACCCGAGCTATGCCGGGCTGCTGCTGATCATCGTCGGGATCGGAGTCGGCTACGGCAACTGGCTGAGCCTCGCCGCCTTGATCCTCTTGCCACTGATCGGCTTCGTCTATCGCATCCGGGTGGAGGAGGCAGCGCTCGCAACGACTCTGGGCGACGCGTATACCACTTACGCCAGAGGCCGCAAGCGCCTCATCCCGTTGGTGTGGTGATCAGCGGATTCGCGTGGACGCGCTAGGCGACCGCGCTGGGCACTACTGACAACGACGACGCTGCGACGCGCTCGCGCCAGCTCACCGGGAGCGTGAAGCGGTACTCGGAGCCCTTGTCTGGGGTCCTCACAACCCATAGACGGCCGCCATGCAGCTGGACAACCTGCCGGGCGATCCCGAGCCCAAGGCCCGTCCCGACCAGCTTGCGGATCGGGCTGTTCGCGTAGAGGTCGTCCTGGTCGAAGAGCCTGTCGTCGAACTCGGCACGCACGCCAACTCCCTGGTCTTTCACGCCTACCGTCACCCCCGCCGGCCCCGCGGCGGTCGTGACCGTGACAACGCCGCCGGCGGGCGATCGCATGGCCGCGTTCGCCAGCAGCGTGTGCATGACCTCTGAGAGCTTCGTTTCATCGGCGGGCACAGTCGTCAGGGTCGCGTCCAGGTTAAGTTCGATGACCACTTGCTCCAGCAGAGCCCGCGCGACGGCGACCTCGCGCTCCACCAGCGCGTTCAGGTCCACCGGCATGAGGCGGAGGTCTGCCCGGCTGCTCTCCGTGCGGTCGAGCTCCAGCATCTCGGTGACCATGCGGTCGAGCCGTTCTGCATCCCGATTGATGTCGGCGGCGAAGCTCCTCACCTCCTCCACGTTCAGCTCGCTCGTGTCGCGTATGAGCTCGCTGAATCCCTGGATTCCCAGCAGCGCCGTCTTGAACTCGTGGCTGACGCTCTGCAGAAAATCGGTTTTGAGGCTGTTGAGGCGCTGCATCAGGCCAAGGCTCGCCGCGGCCGCCGCCTCGGAATCGTGGCGGGATGTCGTGTCCTCGAACATGGCGATGAAGTAGTCGTCGCGGTCCCCGGCCTCGTCGCGCACGATGGTCGCGCTCCAGTGCAGCCAGACGACCGATCCGTCGGCGCGGTGAGCCTCGCTGTCCGAGTCGACGGCGGCCAGCGTGCCGGCATTCAAAGCCTTGAGCAGGTCCACGAAGCGCCGCCCCTCCTCCTCCGAGAAATACCGGGTGATCGGCGAACCAATCAATCGCTCGTCAACCGCCGCGAGGAGGGCGCTGAACTGCGGGTTGGCGTCGATGATCGCGAATCCTGTGTCGATTCGAACGAAGCCGGTGGGTGCCCGGGCGATGACCTCGGCCAGGTTGCCTTCTGAAGCGCGGCTCTTCATCAGCATCGCCACCGCATCGCGGTTGGCGGTGATCACACGGACAGTAAGGAGGATCGACGTGATGCCGACGATGCCCGTCATCACGCCGTCCAGGGAACGTCCTGAAAATGCGAGGACGAGGGCGGTGATCGCAGCCACCAGGACGGTCGACAACGGGAGGGCGAGCTGCCACATGTCCACGGGCGCATCCACGACGCTGACTTTTTTCTCAGAGACCGGCCACAGCGCCGAGAGGCCGACCATCAGGTAGGCGACCACCCACCCCGTGTCGATCACGTCACCCGCCGTGTAAGTGTTGTTGGCGCTGAGGTACGCGAACGTAGAGTCAGACAGGGCGGCCGCACCGATCCCGCCGAGCAGCAGCAGCATCCGACCTTTGTGGCGGTGCGTCGCGCGCCGGAGGGCGAGGATCACCATGGTCCCGACGAGAATGTCCGCGGCCAGGTAGACGGGGTTGAGGTAAGCGGTCATCGGTGGGGCGGTCGACGTGACGGCGGCGATCACGGTCGTCTTCAGGTCGAGAGCCCATTCTGTGAACACCAGCGACAGGACGATGATCAGCCCGTCCAGCCACACATTCCAGCGCGTCGCGGTCCCCCCAGGAGCGTCCCAGAAGGACAGGATCGCAGCAAAGGCAAACGGCCCGGCGGCCAGGAAGAGGGCATCGGCAAACGATGGGAACGGGATCGGAACCTGCAGGACCAGGGCGTAGTACGCCCAGGCCACCTGGCCCAACGACCACGTTCCTGCCGATATGGCCAGGAGGATCCAAGCACGACGCTCCTTCCTGACCGTGCGCGTCGCTTTCCACGCGCAAGCAGCCGACCCGAGCACGGCCGCGAGGAGCTGACCCAGGTTGTCCACGACCGCGCGGCCCGAGAGGCCTATGGGTTTGAAGAGGGCGTCGGCGGCAAAGGCGGCTGCCGCAAGCGCGGCCAGCGTCGCGAAGATTGCGAACGTCCGCCAGCTGATTTGCCGGAGCGTGCTGGAGGGCGGCGAATCCATCCAGCCAATCTACGTGCCCACCACCGTTTCCACCCCATGAGAACGCATTGGATTCATGACCCCCGAACGACTGGCCGTGGGAGACCTTGTAGCCGAAAGGTCAGGCCGAACGCTCGGCTCGGAGGACGTGCACGTCGAGCCAGGGGGTGCCGAGCCCAGATGGAATCGCAGGCGTGTCGCTGAGTTCGGCCGCCCGCCATCAATAACGCGTCTACAAGATCGCATGATGGTGTCGACATGCTGCAAGTGATCAGGGAGAAGTGAAATGCAGATAACCCGGAACGGCATTAACACCATGACGGGGCCAAGTGAGTGGTTCACTGGAGCTGTGTACGTGGACGCGGTTGCGACGCCGGCGGGATCGTCCCGCCTGAGCGCGAGCAGCGTGCACTTCACGCCGGGCGCACGCACGGCGTGGCATACGCACCCGACCGGCCAGACCATCTTTGTCACCGAGGGCGTCGGTCTCGCGCAGCGTCGCGCCGGGCCGGTCGAGGTCATCCGTCCCGGCGACCGCGTGTTTTTTGAGCCCGGCGAAGATCACTGGCACGGTGCTGCGCCGACACGTTTCAT
>DATMKM010000048.1:0-3867 GCA_035571315.1 Candidatus Acidiferrum sp. | reverse complement strand
GATCGCCGAGCTGCGCAGGATCCAGGACGCGATCCTGGAGAGCTTCGCCGAGCCTCAAGACGAGCGCCAGCTCGCGAGCCGCGTCGAGGAGCTGAACTTCAAGTTCCACCGCACCATCAACCACGTGCCGGACGCCAAGCGTTTGAGGTGGTTTCTGCGCGCCGCGACCCGTTACGTGCCGCGCCGTTTCTACGAGACGATTCCGGGTTGGAACGAGGCGACGCGCGACCGCCACGGCGCGATCATCGACGCCCTCGAGGCGAGGGATGCGGGCGAGGCTCGCCGTCTGATGGAGCTG
Source organism: Candidatus Acidiferrum sp. (assembly GCA_035571315.1). Lineage (GTDB taxonomy): Bacteria > Chloroflexota > Dormibacteria > Dormibacterales > Dormibacteraceae > Palsa-870. The sequence continues at coordinate 3,569 of DATMKM010000048.1, read as the reverse complement.
CACGTACTCGAGGCCGGCCGGTTGGTGCGCGAGCACCTGGACGCGAACCGGCCCTAACTACTCACCCCAAACCGAGGCTCATCGGGCTCCAGAGCGCGGCCGGCAGCCACTCCGAGCGCTTGCCCAACACCATTCGTGGGACGGTGCGCAGCTCTTCGAAGCCGCTGTCGCGCAGCACGTCGAGCGCCAGGCGGTTTTCGTCCGGCGGATACACGATGACCTCCGGCCCCATCGAGCCGGCGGTGCGGATCACCCTGACCAGGGCCGCGATCTCGGCCTCGCCGGCGCCCGGAAGCAGGGCGGCCCAGGCGCCGCCCCAGGGCACCGGGACGGCGGCACCGGCTAGTCCGCCCCCGCTGAAAACGCCCCAGGCAAACTCTGCGAATCTCGCCAGGATGGGTCCGCGGTCGTCGCCGGAGACCTGCCGGTCCAGCGCGCGCAGGGCCGCGTGGTCCGCGGGGAGCAGCGGACGGTAAGGCGCCAGCTCAGCGCTTCTGGGCAGCGCCGTTCCCCGGAGCTCGTGGTATGAGCTCTCGACCCTGAAACCCAAGCGCTCGTAGACCGGCCGGCCGAGGTCGGTCGCCGCCAAAAGGATCGTGTCGCATCCGGCAACCTGCAGAACGTCGAGGGCAACCGTGGTCATCCGGCGGCCGAGGCCGCGCCCCCGCAGGTCCGGTCGCACGAACACGTGGCCGATCCAACCGGTGTGTCCGTAAAGCGTGGCGACAGAGGTGGCCACGACGCGGCCGCCTCCGTCTCGCGCGACAAATGTTCTGCACTGGCGGTTGGCCGCGAAGAAAGTGATCAGCGGGTGGAACTGCCGGTAGGTTCCCCACCCCCCATCGACCACACAGGACGTTGCCTCCAGCACCGCCTCTGGCGTGCGGGCCATCGGCCGCACGTGGAACCGCGCTTCGGTCAAGAGCGCAGAGGCAGGGCGATCGGCCGCATCGGGCTCCCTGTGCCGCCGCGGATCTTCAAGCAGGCCCCGATGAAGGCAAACTCATAGATCGACTCGTGCGACAGGTCCTCCAGGTAGGCCATCTCGAGGAGAGGGATCCCCGCCTCGGCGAGCAGGTAGGTGTGCACCGGCAGCCAGTTCTCCGGGTCGGCCGAAGGCGTGTGCTCGACTCCGCCGTTGTCGGCTCCGACGTAGATGGCGCCCGCCTTCGCGAGAAACTCCGCTCCCTGCCGGTTGATGCCGGGAGAGTTCGGGACGAATCTCTGCTGGTCAGGCCAGATGGTCATCCTCCCCGTGCGGATGAGCACCACGTCGCCCGGGCGCAGCTCGGTCTTCTGTCGCTTGCAGGCGTCGAGCAACTCTTTCTCCCCGATCGCGAAGCTGTCGGGCAGCATGTCGACGCCCGCCGCCGCGGCGACGTCGATCATCACGCCGCGCGCCAGGACCGGGGGCTGCTTGTCGGCGCCTCCACGGTTCCAGTGCCGGCTGCCGAGGTGCTCTTTGGTGTTGAAGCGGTTGAAGATCTGGCCGTGCAAACCGAAATGGGCGAACGTGTCGACGTGGGTGCCACAGTGCGTGTACAGAGAGATGCATTCACCCGAGTAGCTGACCGTCTCGTTCTGGTCGGCGGAGACGCCGAGCGGGTTGTCGATCATGTTTCCGGCCGGGGTGTGCGACATCCAGATCTGAAAGCCGGGATCGCCAAGGTCGGTCCAAACGGGCATGCTCACGAAATAGTCGACCGCCAGGTCGAACGGCTTGCCGGCGTCAGCCTCGCCGAGCGCCGCCCGCCTTGATTCGGCGGTCATGAGGTTCAGCATCCCGATCTCGTCCGCCGGACCGAACGGGCTCGCCGACGCCTCGTTGAACTTCGAGTGGTACGCGGTGATGTTCTTGCGCTGGTCTTCGCTCAACAGCACGGGGCCGCACATTTCGTTACAGACCTCCTGGAATAATCGATCGGTGCGAATTCTGGACGCGCGCGCACGCGCGGAAGAGCTCAAGGAACTCAACCTGTTTATCGCGATGACGGATGAGGACGGGGAGGGCGAGGTGGTCGCGGTCAAGGACCTTGTCGATGTGCGCGGCACGCCCACCACCGGAGGCGGACGCCTGCTGCCTACCGCACCGAAGTCGGAAGACGCGCCTCTGATTCGCAACCTCCGCAGCCACGGCTGCGTGATGATCGGCAAGACCAACCTGCACGAGTGGGCCTTCGGCTCCACCAACATGAACCGCCATTACGGCACCGTCCACAACCCGCGCGATCGGGCTCGCGTCGCGGGCGGCTCCTCGGGCGGTTCGGCGGCGGCCGTGGCCGCCGGCGCGTGCGACTGGGCGATCGGCAGCGACACCGGCGGATCGGTGCGCATCCCTGCGGCCCTGTGCGGCATTGTCGGTTTCAAGCCGACCTTCGGGACCATCGACACGAGGGGCGTCGTGCCGCTGAGCTTCTCCCTCGACACGATCGGCTCGTTGGCGCTCGACGTGGCCACCGCGACGCGTGCGGTCGCCATGATGGCCGGCCTCGACGACTGGGACCCGGTCGAACCGATCCCGATCGACCGCCTGCGGCTCGGGGTGCCCGCCCGCTGGGCGGACGGCCTCGACGCTCAGGTCACCAAAGCCTGGGATGCCGTCTCGGCCGGCCTGCCCGAAGTCGAGCTCCCGAACCTCGACGCGATGCAGCGCGCCTGCCTCGACATCATGCTCAGCGAGGCGGCCGCGTTCCACAAGGCGTGGATCGACACGCGCCCCGAGGAGTACAGCCCTGACGTGCTGGCGAGGCTGCGCACCGGGTTCGATGTGAGCGGCGCGGACTACGTGCGCGCGCTCCAAGACCGCGAGCGCATGCGCGAGCAGGTCGCCCGGGCGATGCGCGGCCTGGACGCCCTCCTGCTTCCATCGACGGCCTCCGTCGCGCCGCTCATCGCGGCCGAGGTTGACACCAGCCCGCTGGTGCGGTTCACGCGCCCGTTCAACCTGACCGGGCAGCCGGTCTTCAGCCTGCCCGCTCCGGGCGACGGCTTGCCGGTTGGCATTCAGGTCATCGGCCACGGTGGCCGCGACATCGAGCTCGCCGCGGTCGCCGCCGGGCTCGAGCGAGCCTGGGCCAGCTCCTGAGGCCATCTCGCTAGGCCAGGGAGCGCGCGAACTCTTCGATCCGGTCCATCCCTTCGGTGAGAGTCTCGAGGGAGTAGGCGTAGGAGATGCGGACGTGACGGTCCGACCCGAAAGGCAGCCCGGGGACCACGGCGACGCGACCCCTCTCGAGCAGGGCTTCCGCAAAAGCGACGGACCCGGCGATGCCGTTGCCGTAGAGCCCGTCGACGCGCGGGAAGATGTAGAACGCCCCCTCGGGCAGGCCGTCGAGATGCACGCCGGGCATCGCCGTCAGGCGGTCCGCGACGTAGCGGCGGCGGCGGTCGAACTGGACGCGCATCGCCTCCACCGGCGCCTGGTCGGCCTTTAATGCGGCGAGCGCCGCGCGCTGGCTGATCGATGAGGCGCCTGAGGTCACCTGGCTCTGGAAGCTGGACATCGCCTCGGCGACCTCTGGGTTGGCCGCGGCGTAGCCCATGCGCCAGCCGGTCATCGCGTAGGCCTT
>DATMKM010000047.1:0-61509 GCA_035571315.1 Candidatus Acidiferrum sp. | reverse complement strand
CACCGCCTGGTTGCCGCTCCCGCCGACGCCGGTTGGCCAGGAGACGGACTTGGCGGTGCCGACCTTCGACTGCCACTCACTCGAAACCTTCGCCAGGTAGTCGGTGAAGATGTATGTGGTTCCGCTGCCGTCTGAGCGGTGCACGACCGTGATGTTGGTGCTGGGCAACGTGGCACCCGAGTTGAGGGCGGCGATGGCCGGATCATTCCACTTCTTGATGTGGCCCAGGAAGATGTTGGCCAGCGTGGTCGAGTCGAGATTCAGCGAGCTAACGCCGGAGATGTTGAATGCAATTGAGACGACACCAAGGGTCACTGGAATCTGGGTCAGCGTGTCCGGGCCCCCGGCCGACGTGATGTCCGCCGCTGCCATCGGAACATCGGTGGCGCCGAAATCGACCGTGTTCTTGATGAACTGCTGGATGCCGGCGCCGGAGCCGACCGCCTGGTAGTTGATGGTGACCTGCGGATACTTGGCCGAGTAATCGAAGTACGCCTTCTGGAAAAGCGGGGCGTCGAATGTCGAGCCCGCACCCGTGAGCGAACCGTTGCCGACGTCGACGGGCGACGGCGATGTGGTCGCAGTGCTGCCGGTACCGCCGCATGCAGTTCCGACGATGGCGGCCGCTACCCCCACAAGTAGAAACCGCGTGATGAATGTGCCTCGCAGCATCGAACCCCTCCTGAAACCGATGGACTAACGGCCACCACGTTATGGATGGCCGTTTAAGAGCGGGTTAACGGCTTCTTAAGCCTCGACGCCCCCATTCGGCTCATATACTCCGGCCGTGATCTGGGACAGGCGCCGCGACAGCGCGCCATTGGAGTCGAACCTGCCGCCTCGAGATCTCTTTGCCGAACTCTTGGAGCACGCTCCCGTCATGGCGATCCTTCTCGACGCGGAAAACCGCGTCGTGGGAGCTAACGAAGCGGCGCGCGACTTCTTCGAGATCGAGCAATCGCGGCTGCCGGCGAGTCTCGTGGAGGTGACGCTGGAGTCGCGACTTTTCGACGTCGTGCGATTGGACCAGGCGCGAGGCGAAGCGCAGCTTGTCCATCACCGGGCAACTGTCCTGACCCAACTGGTCGCCGGCCGGCGCGAGGGGGAGAAACTGCTGTACCTCACCGACATCACCGAGCTGAGGCGTCTTGCGACGGTGCGGCAGGAGTTCGTCGCCAACCTCGTGCACGAGCTGAAGACGCCGATCACCTCATTGAGGCTGACCGCGGAGAGCCTCCTCGGAGATCCCCTCCCCAAGGACAGGAGGCGGTTTGCGGAGCGCCTCGTCCGCGAGGCCGACCTGATGAGCAAGATCATCGACAACCTCCGCCAGCTGGGCGACATCGAGACGGGCGTGATGGCGCTGGACACGTCCGAGTTCGACCTGGCCGAGCTGATCCACGACAGCGTCGCCCGGCTGGACGCGGACCGCACCGTCAACGTGTCGATACCGCCGAACCTCGGCGTCTCGACCGATCGACCAAAGCTGGCCCAGGCCCTGGGCAACCTGCTGGACAACGCCGCCAAGTTCTCGCCTCCTGGGACCGCCATCGACGTCACCACCGAGATCAACGGCGACGAGGTCGTCTTGAGCGTGCGGGATCGAGGCCCGGGCATCTCGCCCGAGCACTGGAGCCGGGTCTTCGAGCGCTTCTACAAGGTGGATCGGGCCCGGCCGCGGGAATCCGGCGGGTTCGGGCTTGGTCTGGCCATCACCAAACACCTCGTCCAGATGTTGGGGGGCCGGATCTGGACCGCGACCGCGCGCGACGGAGGTCAGGTTTTCTATATCGCGCTCCCGCGCCAAGTCTTAACCGGCGCATAAAGGTGCCTTAACCTGCGGCGGCATATCCTGAACTCGGGATGGCGGATCTTCGTCCGGTGATGCAGCCGGTGGCGGGTGCCGGCAGGCCCGAGCTGCTCGCGGTGCAGGGATCCGCGGATAGCAAGCTCAAGGTCGAGCAACTCTCCTTCTACTACGGCAAGTTCCAGGCCCTCAAGGACGTGACATTTCAGATCCCTGAAAAGCGCATCACCGCGATCATCGGGCCTTCGGGGTGTGGCAAGAGTACCCTGCTCCGAGTTTTCAACCGGATGTACGACCTCATCCCGTCCACCCGTGCGGGCGGCAAGGTCCTGCTCGACGGAGAGGACGTGATCACCACCCGGAAGTTGCTCGATCTGCGCCAGAAGGTCGGAATGGTCTTCCAGCGTCCAAGCCCGTTCCCGATGTCGATTCGCGACAACGTTGCCTTCGCTCCACGGCTGCTCGGCTGGGGCTCGTCACGCGTGAGGGAGATCATCCGTCAGAGCCTCGAGCGCGCGGCGCTGTGGGACGAGGTTAAGGACCGGCTTGATGTGCCGGCGACCTCACTCTCGGGTGGCCAGCAGCAGAGGCTTGCCATCGCGCGCTGCCTCGCGGTCAGCCCAGAGGTGATCCTCATGGACGAGCCCTGCTCGGCCCTCGACCCCGTCGCCACGTTGAAGATCGAGGACCTGATGGCCGAGCTCACGAGGGACTACACCATCGTCATCGTGACCCACAACATGCAGCAGGCAGCGCGCGTCTCTGACTTCACCGCCTTCATGCTCATGAACCCCGAGGGTCGTTACGGCGAGCTCATCGAGTTCGCTCCGACGGCCGACCTGTTCAACCAGCCGAAGGACCAGCGGACCGAGGCCTACATCACCGGCAGGTTCGGCTAGAGCAGTGCCTCGCCTCACATTCGAGAGAGAGCTCGCGAGCCTCCGCGAGTCGTTGGTCCGGATGGGCACGCTGGTCGAGTCCCAGATCGAGGCTGCGCTGGAGGCTCTACGCGGGCGTGACGGCGCCGCGGCGGAAAAGGTGCGCAACCAGGACCAGTACCTGAACGAGCTCTTCCGCCAGATTCGCGAGCAGGTCTTCATGGTCATCTCGACGCAGCAGCCGGTCGCGCGCGACCTGCGCTACCTGATGGGTCTCCAGTACATCGCGACCGAGCTGGAGCGCATGGGGGACTACGCGGTGCGCATCGCGCGCATGACAAGCACCCTGGTCGCCTTGCCTGACAAACCTCTGCGCGCGGAGTTCGGCCTCATGGGCGAGCTTGCGATCGGCCAGGTTCACGACATCCTCGAGGCGATCATCGACCAGGACGTTCCCCGCGCCCGAGAGGTGGCGGGCCGCGACAACGAGGTCGACCGGCTGTGGCACCGCGTGTTCGAAGACCTGGTCAAGGAGATGGGGACCGGGAAGACGGACACCGACGGCGCGCTGCGCGCGGTTACCCTTCTGCTGGTCGCGCACAACCTCGAGCGGATCTCCGATCGGGTGACCAACGTGGCGGAGGACATCGTGTTTCTCGAAACGGGCCAGGTGGTGGAGCTCGGATGAGCCGTCCTGCCGGCAACGGGAGCGCCGGCAGAGTCCTGGTCGTTGAGGACGACGAGGGGATCCGCGAGATGCTCAAGTACAACCTGGCTTCGGCCGGCTTTTCAGTTCAAGAAGCTCGTGACGGGGCCGCGGGCCTACGCACCGCGCGCACCGCTCGACCCGACCTCATCCTGCTCGACCTGATGCTCCCGGGCATGAGCGGCTTCGACTTCTGCCGCGCATTGCGGAAGAGCAGCCGGGTACCGATCATCATGATCACGGCCAAGGACGCCGAGGTCGACAAGATCGTTGGTCTCGAGCTCGGCGCCGACGACTACATCACGAAGCCTTTTTCGATTCGGGAGGTCCTGGCGCGCGTAAACGCCGTCTTGCGCCGCGCCGCGCCAGACGCCAACGAGCCGAAGTCGATCCCTGAGCGCGACGCCATCGGTGAGTTCAGCATCGACCGCGCCGCTCGCCGGGTGGTGCTGAATGGCCACGACGTCAAGCTGACCGTTCGCGAGTTCGACCTTCTCTCCTACCTGCTGGCTTTCCCGCGCCGCGTGCACACCCGCGACGTCCTGCTCGAAAACGTCTGGGGCCACGAGTTCTCGGGCGATCGCAAGACGGTGGATGTGCACATCCGCTGGCTGCGGGAGAAGTTCGCCGGCGTCGCGCCGTTCGAGATCGTGACCGTGCGCGGCATCGGCTATCGCCTGGATCGAACAGGCGATACGGTCGAGCTCACCGAGCCCAGCTAAGTGGCAGCCGCCGTCGAAATCACGCCGGCGCTTCCGCCTGCGAGGCGAGTCCCGGATCGATTCCGCACCCTTTCGGGGGCGATCGCGGCGATAGCCCCGGTGATCCTCGTCGTGATCATCGGCATCCTGTTCCAGCAGGCGGCCCCGTCCATAAGGCATTTCGGGCTGGGCTTCCTGACAGGAACCAATTGGAACCCGGTAACCGAAAACTTCGGGGCCCTTCCCGCAATCTTCGGCACAGTGGCAACGTCGTTTGTCGCCCTGACACTGGCCATTCCGGTCGGCGTTGCGGTGGCCGTCGTCCTCGCCGAGCAGGGCCAGACCACGATCCGAGGCATCATCGGCACCGGCATCGAGCTCCTGGCCGCCATTCCCAGCGTCGTCTACGGAATCTGGGCGCTCTATGTCCTCGCGCCGTGGTCTTACGCGCACATTGAGGTTCCGATCTCAAACCGGTTCGGGTTCATCGGATTGCTCTCGCAGCCGGGCGTGCGGAGCCTTTTCAACGCGTCTCTCGTGCTGGCGGTGATGATCCTACCGACCCTGTCCGCGATCTCTCGGGAGGTGATCCGGGCCGTGCCGCGCGGGTTGAAGGAGAGCGCAGTTGCGCTGGGCGCGACGTGGTGGGAAACCACCTGGCGCGTGATTCTGCCCTCGGCGCGCGCCGGAATCTTCGGCGCGACGATCCTGGCGCTCGGCCGCGCCCTCGGCGAAACCATCGCCGTGACGATGGTCATCGGCAATAGCTACGAGATTCCACATTCGATCTTCTCGCCCGCGTACACGCTCGCCAGCGTGATCGCGAACGAGTTCAACGAGGCGACGGGAACCCTTTATCCCGCCGCGCTGATCGAGCTTGGCCTTGTGCTGATCCTCGTCACTTTCGTTGTCAACCTCGTCGCACTGTTGCTGGTCCGCTCGATCTCCCGCGAAGCGACTCGCGCGGCATGAATCGAAACGCTCGACGGCGTTACGCGAGCAGGGCCTGGCTTGGCGTCATGTACCTGCTGACGCTGCTGGCGCTGATCCCACTCGGTCTCGTCCTCTGGTTCACCCTGAGCAAAGGCCTTCCCCCCGTGCTGCACGTCGAGTTCTTTACGAACTCGTTCCGTCCGGTCGGAGTCCCGGGTGCCGGGGTAGCGCATGCAATCGTGGGGACTGGCATCCTGGTCGGGCTCGCGTCCTTGATGGCGATCCCTATCGGGATCATCGGTGGCGTCTACGTAGCCGAATACGCGGTCGATCCGTGGGCGAGCTGGGTCAGGCTGGCGAGCGACGTCCTCGTCGGCACGCCGTCGATTGCAATCGGACTGTTCGTCTACGCGCTCGCGGTCGTGCCTGTGCATCACTTCTCGGGCATCGCGGGCTCGGTCGCGCTGGCCATCCTCATGCTGCCCATCGTCATCCGGACCACCGAAGGTTCCGTCGCGCTCATACCCAACGGGCTGCGCGAATCGGGACTCGCACTCGGCCTTCCGCGATGGCGCGTTTCGCTTCAGCTCATCGTTCCGGCCGCGGCGCCAGGCGTCATCACCGGCGCCCTGCTCGCCGTCGCGCGTGCATCGGGCGAGACCGCGCCGCTGCTGTTCACGTCGCTGGGCAACACGTTGTTCAGGGTCGACCCGACCAACGCGATCCAGGCCCTGCCGCTCACCGTGTATCAATACGCGCTGCTCCCATACAAGTCGCTGCAGGACCAGGCCTGGGGCGCGGCCCTCGTACTGGTCGTGATGGTGCTGGGGATCAACCTGCTCAGTCGCTGGGTCCTGCGGCGCCAGATCCGCCTGGCGGGCCAGCTCTAGTGGCGAAGGTTCTCTTCGTGTGTCTCCACAACGCGGGCCGATCGCAGATGAGCGAGGCTCTCTTCGAGCGCGCCGCGGGCGGCCTGCACGAAGCCCGCTCCGCCGGCACGACTCCCGCCGCTCACGTCCACGAAAACGTTGTCGCTGTGATGCGCGAGGAAGGCATCGAGCTCAGCGATCGCAAACCGCAGCTGCTGACCACGGATCTGGCGCGCTGGGCGGACATCGTCGTCACGATGGGCTGCGGCGACGCGTGCCCGGTCATCCCCGGCAAGCGGTACGTGGATTGGGACCTGACCGATCCAAGCAGCCTGTCGCTCGAGCGAGTTCGAGAAATTCGCGACGACATATCGACGCGTGTCGGCGTGTTGTTGGAATCACTTGATCGAAATTCATCTTGAACTTTGTGTTCGCGCTCGTGGTCTCCGCGGTTAAACTCATTGCACTCCGCCACAGAGTCGTGAAATAAGGGAATCTCGCAGCGCATACGTTTCAGCAACGTAAGGAGCAAGGGTGGCAACGAAGATCCTGGAAGTGGCCGACGTGAGCGTGATCAGAGCAGCGGGCGGCGTCGTCTGCCGCAGCACGCGATCCGGCGAGACGGAGATCGCAGTGATCCACCGGCCTCAGTACGACGATTGGACTCTGCCCAAAGGCAAGATCGAGCTCAACGAGAGCCCCGAGGACTGCGCGCTGCGCGAGGTCAGAGAAGAGACCGGTCTGCGCTGTGAGCTCATGCGGCCGCTCGGCTGCACGGCATACGTCGACCGCCGCGGACGTGACAAGGTCGCGTGCTACTGGGTCATGGAGGTGCGGGGCGGTAGGTTCCGGCCTGGGATCGAGGTCGACAAGCTGCTGTGGCTGTCGGTCGACGACGCGATCAAGCGCCTGACGTACGCTCGCGACAAGACCCTGCTGGTCCAGCAGAGCCTGCCCTGAGCTGATCGTTCGCTAAGCTGGGGCCATGCAGACGATCGCCGCGGCCGACCGCCTGGTGATCGCGGGCGTCGAGCTCCGTTCGCGACTGTTCCTGGGCACCGGCAAGTACCCGACCGACGAGTCGATGCTCGCCGCGCTCGAGGCATCGGGCTGCGAGCTGGTAACGGTGGCCTTGCGCCGGCTGGACCTCGACAACCCGAACAAGAAGACGATCCTCGACGTGGTGGACTGGAAGCGCTACCGCATCCTGCCGAACACGGCGGGCTGCCGCACCGCCGATGAGGCTGTGCGCATCGCGCGCCTGGCCCGGTCGATGGGATTGTCGGACTGGGTCAAGCTAGAGGTCATTCCCGACCCTCGCTACCTCTTCCCCGATCCCGAGGAGACTCTGAAAGCCGCGCGAGTGCTCGTCGCCGAGGGGTTCAAGGTCTTGCCCTACATCAACGCGGACCCGGTGCTGGCGAAAAAGCTCGAGGAGATCGGCACCGTCACCGTGATGCCGCTCGGCTCGCCCATCGGCTCCGGCCAGGGCCTGCAGACGCTGGAGCAGATCCGGATCATCATCGAAGAGGCGTCGATCCCAGTCGTGGTTGACGCGGGCATCGGAGCGCCTTCGGACGCTGCGCTGGCGATGGAGCTGGGCGCGGACGCGGTGCTCGTCAACACCGCGATCGCGCGGGCCGGCGACCCGGCGTTGATGGCCGCCGCCATCAAAGAGGGTGCTGAGGCAGGTCGCAAGGCGTATAACGCGGGACGCATTCCCAGGCGCGGCGAGGCCAGCCCGAGCTCGCCGACCGAGGGCATCTCGCGACCGAGCTAGCCAGGCCGGTGGCGATGGCGATCGTGTCCAGCGCGGCGGCTGGGCTGAGGGCCGCCCCCAGAGCCACGATCGTCCAGCTGCGCGCGCCCGCGCTCACCACTGCCGCGCTCGAAGAGGAGGCAAGAGCGCTGGTCGCGTCTTCGCCTGTGCCCGTAGTGGTCAGCTCTCGGTGTGATATCGCGCTCGCGTGTGGCGCGGCGGGCGTCAACCTTCCGGAGAGCGACATCTCGGTCGCCGGCGCGCGAATGCTTCTCGGCGCGCGATTGATCGGGCGCTCGGTGCACTCGGCCGCGAGCGCCCAGGTGGCCGAGCGTGAGGGGGCGGACTACGTCATCTTCGGGCCGGTCTGGGAGAGCGTCAGCCACCCGGGCACCGCATCGGCCGGCCTGGCGGCGCTGTCGCAGGTGGCGCGGTCGGTGAGGATCCCGGTGCTCGCGATCGGTGGCGTTACCGAGAAACGGGTTGCGGAAGTGCTGGCTTCAGGGGCCGCCGGTTACGCGGCCATCAGGTTGTTCGAATGATCTCGCTGCAGGTCAACGGAAAAAAAGTTGAGCTGGAGCACCCGATTCAACTGCTGGCGTATCTCGATCAGCTCGGCGTCAATCCGCGCGTGGTCGCGGTCGAGCACAACGGATCGATCATCGAGCGCGCCGTATACAACACGGTGATGCTCCAGGAGGGCGATACCGTCGAGATCGTCCGCATGGTGGGCGGCGGCACCTAACGAAGCGCCAGCTGTTCCCGGATCGCGGCTTCGGCTTCGGCCCGCTCGTCCCACGGTTCCGCACCAGAGGCCATGCGCATCGACCGCTCGTGTCCCTTGCCGGCGAGCAGCACGCAGTCGCCCGGCCGCGCCAGCTCGATCGCGCGCCGGATCGCCGCGCGCCGGTCGATCACGATCTCGTAGTCGTGTCCCGGCGCCTTGCCTTCGGCGCCGCTCTGCACGTCACGCGCGATCTCGACCGGGTCCTGGTCGAGGGGGTCGTCGGTGGTGATGATGAAGAAGTCCGCGAAGTCTGCGGCAGCGCGGCCCATACCGGGCCTGTCGTGGTCGGAGCGCGCGGTCGACCCGAACACGACGATCAGGCGGCCCTGCGTGAAGGGACGAAGCTCGGCCAGTGCGCTGGCCAGCGCGCCCGCCGAATGCGCGAAGTCGATGTAGACGCGAAAGTCCTGGCCCACGTCGACCGGCTCGAGCCTTCCGCGCACTCCTTCAAAGCCGGCAAGCCCGGTGCCGACGGAATCCAGCGGCACGCCTAGCGCGAGGCACACGCCGGCCGCGCAAAGCGCGTTGTAGATGTTGAAGCGGGCGGGCACGTGCAGCGTGACCTCGGTCTCCCCGAGCGGCGTCTTCATCCGGAAGCGCGAGCCCGCACCGGTGACGCTGAGGTCGAGCGGATGCAGGTCCGAAGCGGTCGTCAACCCGTAGGTCCAACGGCGCGCGATGGGACGGCGCGAGAGGCGCTCGTAGCTAACGTCGTCGCGATTCAACACCGCTGTCTTCTCGACACCTTTGTCGGCACCGCTCGCAGCGAGGTCGATCAGGCGCGCCTTGGCTTCCAGGTAGTCGTCCCAGCTCGCGTGGTAATCGAGGTGGTCATGGCCCACGTTGGTAAAAGCGGCGACATCGAAATCGCAAGCCCGGACGCGCTCCTGGACGAGCGCGTGCGAGGTGGTCTCGATGACCGCGCACGCCACGCCCGCGTCGGCCATCCGCGCGAGCCAGGCCTGGACTTCGGGCGCTTCCATCGTGGTCTGTCCGCTGAGGTTATCGACCTCGCCTCCGCTGCCGGTGAACGAGACCGTGCTCATCGCGCCGGCCACGATGCCGCTGGCCTGCAGGACGTGCTCGGCCATGTGAGTGGTCGTCGTCTTGCCGTCGGTCCCGGTGATGCCGGCCACCTTGAGCTTCCGCGATGGCCGGCCGTAGAACTCCGCCGCCAGCTCCGCGAGCCCAATCCGCGTGGAAGGCATGCGCAGCAGGGGAGTCGCCGGCGGGAGCGTCACGTCCCGGTCGACGGCCACCCCAGCAGCGCCCCGGGCGAGAGCGTCCGACACGTAGGCATGGCCGTCTGAATGAAGGCCCTCGACGGCCACGAACAGGTCGCCCGGCTTCACGCGCCTCGAGTCGTACGCGATTCCGGTGACCTCGACGTCACCGTTTCCCTCAATGGTCGCGCCCGGCACGCCGTGCGCCAGCTCGTAGAGCTTCATTCGAAGCGAAGGATAATCGGCACGTGATCGCCGCCATCGGTGGGCGCAAATTCGAGTGGGGCTCGCGGACCTACGTGATGGGAATCATCAACGTCACGCCCGACTCCTTCAGTGGTGACGGCATCGGCGGCGACGAGGGGGCGGCCGTGTCACAAGGGCTGCGCATGGTGAGCGAGGGAGCGGACATGCTCGACGTGGGAGGTGAGTCGACCCGCCCGGGCCACCAACCCATCACCGCCGCCGAAGAGATCTCCAGGACGAAAGGCGTGGTCGCTCGACTGGCGCGTGAAACGGAGGTTCCGATCTCGATCGACACCTACAAGCTCGAAGTCGCCGAGGCCGCGGTCGCGGCCGGCGCGACGATGCTGAACGATATCTGGGGCCTCACCCGATCGCCCGCGCTGGCCGAGCTCGCGTCTAAGACGGGCTGCGCGCTGGTCCTCATGCACAACCAGGACGGGACGGAATATGCGGGGGATCTGATGGAAGAGATCAAGCGCTTCCTCCAGGTGTCGATCGACCGCGCGATGAAGGCCGGCGTGCCCCGCGAGCGAGTCCTCATCGACCCGGGGATTGGCTTCGGCAAGACCGCCGAGCAGAACTGGGTGGTGATGCGACGCATGGAGGAACTCCGCGAGCTCGGCCAGCCGATTCTCATCGGAACGTCGCGCAAGTCGTTCATCGGCAAGGCGCTCGACCTGCCCGTCGACGAGCGGGTGGAGGGCACTGCGGCCACTGTGACCGCAGCGATCCTGCGCGGAGCCGACGTCGTCCGCGTCCACGACGTGCGAGAGATGACGCGCGTGGCGCAAATCGCCGACCGCATGCGTTGACAATCGCCTATGTCGGGCTCGGCTCAAACCTGGGCCCGCGTTCACGCAACCTGAGCGCCGCACGACGCCGGTTGCGCCAAAAAGGTGCGCGCGTCATGCGTCAGAGTCGCGTCATTGAGACCGCACCGTGGGGTGTCGCCGATCAGCCGCGCTTCTTGAACCAGGTCATCGAGGTGGACTGGCCCGGCACGCCGCGTCAACTGCTGAAGGCCGCGAAACAGGTTGAGGTCGAAGGTGGCCGCAAACCCACCAGGCGCTGGGGACCTCGAGTCATCGACGTCGACATCCTCTTGTTCGGCGACGTGCGCCTGAACGAGCGCGACCTCGTGATCCCACACCCGCGCATCGGCGAGCGCGACTTCGTTCGCGAATCGCTGGCCGAGTTAGGAGTTGACGTCCCCCGTTTCTAGACCGGCCTGGCGTTGGTGAACCGGTAGCCGATGCCTGGGACGGCCAGGATGTAATAAGGACGCGAGGGCTGGCTTTCGATCTTCCGCCGCAGGTTGCGGATGTGCACATCGATCACGCGGGTCTCGATCGGATATTCGTAACCCCAGATGGAATTGAGGATCTTTTCGCGGCTCAACACCTTCCCCGCGTTGCTCGCGAGAAACGTCAACAGGTCGAACTCGGTGTGCGTGAGCTCCACCTCCTTGCCCGACTTGTAGGTCCTCCGCTCGTTGACGTCGATCACGAGGTCGCGAAACTCGAGACGGCTGCGCATGGCCTCGGCCGACTCGAAGCGCGTGCGCCTCAGGTGCGCGGTCATGCGCGCCACCAGCTCGCGCAGCCGCAGCGGCTTGCTGACGTAGTCGTCAGCTCCGATCTCCAGCGCTACCACGACGTCGATCTCGTCGGAGCGCGCGCTCATCATGATCACGGGCACCGCGGGATCCATCTTCCGCAGCTCCCGGCAGACGTCGAAGCCGGAGCCGTCGGGAAGCGTGACCTCGAGCAGGATGAGATTGGGATGAGAAGTCTCCACCTGGCGGAGCGCCTCCGCCCCGGCGTCTGCCTCGAGGACCTGGTAGCCATCCTGCTCGCAGGCAGCCCGGATCTCCCGGCGCGTCGACGCTTCCGGCTCGACGATGAGGACTTTTCGAAAGGTTTCCACCACGGCAGCCACCCCGGCCTATCCTAACCGATCTGAAGGATTGTTAGGAGATGTTTCGTTTTAAGCCCCGAACGTAGCCGCGCGATCTCTTTTCGAGGGAGATCAGCCTCGCCCCGGCCGCGGAGAGCACCAGCTCCCAGGCTCCCGGATAGGCCACCTCATCGCCCCCGAACTCCGATTTGAAGACGCCGAGCCCGTGCCAGGGATGGTCCGAACCGGCGCCCGGAGGCGGGACTCCCCAGAAGTCGAAGTCGCGGCAACCCGCGTCGGCGGCCGCGCGGATCGCCGCCCACCACGCCAGGTCGTTGCCCATCAACTCGGGGTGGGCGCCGCTGCGGCCGGCGAAGAGGCTGTACGCCCGGCCGCCGTGGCGCGCCACCAGCACGGTGGCGAGCGCCTCCTCCTGAGTTTCTCCGTAGGCGGTGTAGGTCCGGCACCAGGGCAGCAGGTCTAGCAAAAGCTCGTAATAGCTCTGGTCGGGGAGGTTGATCGACTCGCGCCGCTCGACGGCGGCCGACTGGCGTGCGAGCTCAGCGGCGTCCTTGCCCTCCTTGACGACCCCGCCGCGCCGCAGCCCAGCGCGGATGTTGTAGCGCCGGCCGTGCTTGAAGGTCTTCAGCATTTGGTCGGGGTCGCGCAGCTGAAGAATTCGCGTGTGCTGGGGCTGCGTGGGGCCCACCGCCGAAAAGCGCCGCTCGATAAGCGCCTCGACCAGGGTGGCCGGCGCCTGTGGTTCCACGAGCAACCGCGCCACCTTCGTTGACTGCGCCCATTCCACCAGCGCGTCAATTGCCTCAGCGGTTGCGGGCACCGGGCCGCGCGGGACGTAGGCCTCGCGCGCAGGTCCTACCGAGCGAACCTGCACGCTCGCCATCGCGCCCCCTTTGAAATTGACCCTTTCGATCCTCCATCCGGCGCGGGCCTGGACCTCGCCCCAGCCCCAGGACTGCAGCAATGGAGCCGGCGAGCCCCGTTCGTCGAGCTCGCCATCCCAGCGTGAAGCTTCTTGCGTCACCCCGGGCCGGGCTCGGTGACCAGCGCCTGCTCGAGGTGAGCGATGTCGTTCGAGCCCGCGATGATCATGCGACCCTCGCGCACCTCGACCACTGAAATCGACGTGTTCTGGATCTTGAATGGAAAGAGTCCCCTGCTCGGACGGCCGATCACTCGGTGAAGCGCGACCTGGATCACGCCTCCATGCGTGACGAGCAGGATGTCTCCGTGCGCGTGCCGGTCGAGAATCTCCTCCAGTGTCGCGATGACCCGGGTTTCGAAGCGCGCCGCGCCCTCGCCGCCGGGCACGAGGTCCCAGTCCGGCTTCTCGCTCCAGCTTGCCCAGGCGTCCGGGAAGCGTTCCGCAATTTCGCTGGTGCGGAGGCCCTCCCATTCGCCCAGGTAGATTTCCCGAAGACCCGGCGTGGGAACGGGTTCGAGGTCGACTTGCGGTTCGATCGCCTCGGCCGTCTCAAAAGCACGCTTCAGGTCGCTCGCGTAGAAGCCCGCCAGGCGGTGGCCGGCGAGCCGGCGTGCGAGCAGCTCGGCCTGGCGGCGGCCTTCGTCGGAGAGAGGAGGATCCAGCTGGCCCTGGATGCGGTGCTCGCGATTCCAGGTCGACTGGCCGTGGCGAACCAGGATCATGCGGGCCACCGGTCGCGAGCTCGATGGGACGGCTTCGCCGGTCTCGGGCGGCTCCGGGAGCGCGGATCTGATCTCGATATCTATACTAACTTTCTCTTAATCCCCCGATCGGGCTGGGCCGATCTCAGGAGAGTTGCTCTTGCAGTCGCACGGCTCTTTGGCCGACATTCCCCTTCGATCGCTCTTGGAGGCTGCTCAGGGTGAGCGCTCTACGGGTACCCTTACCGTCCGCAATGGGAACGGGCAGTCGGCCTCGCTTTACTTCCTGTTCGGACACCTCTTCCACGCACAGAGCGACGGCAAGGCCGGCGATGACGCGGTGGTCAACGCCCTTCACTGGACCAGGGGCGATTTCGAGTTTGACGCCAAAGCCAAGCTCCCGGCAGACGAGTCGGTCAAAGCCGGGATCACGGAACTCGTCCAGACCGCAGAGTCGGCGCCCACGGCGCAGGGCGCAGTCGAACCAAAGCACGAACCAACGCCCGAACCCGAGCCGGAGCCAAGGCCGGAAACACGCGCCGAGCGTAAGGATCATGCTGAACCGGAGAGGAAGGTGGAAGCACCCCAGCCAAGACGAGGCGTGAAGCACCGCCCGCAACCGAAGCACGGGCGCGAACCGATTCCCGTACCCGCGGGACAGATCATCTATGACTCCCTTAAGACGTCCTTCGTCGACTTCCCGCGCCTGATCACAACCCTCGAAAAGGAGGGCTACACCGGGTACGTAAGACTGCTGACGGAGGACGCTTCGGGACTCATCCTGTTCCGCGAGGGCTCGGCGCTCGAGTGCATGTACGACGGGGCCGCCGACGCCAGCAGCCTCATCCTCGGCAAGCAGGCGCTGCAGCGCTTCAACGACGACGTGACCAGCGGCCACGGGGTGCTTGACGTCGTCGGGCTCTCCCCGGAGTTGATCGACGGCCTCTATGAGCTGACGGTTTCGAGACCGATGTACACAGAGCTCTATGCGGCATGGGTGGACATGAAGGCCTTGCTCAAGTTCCTGAGCGACCGGAAGCTGAGCGGAAGCGTGATGATCCGGTCCGCCGGCGGTACAGGCGTGATCATCCTCTCGGACGGCGAGATGGCGGGCGCGTACACGAGCGAGTCGCGTGACATTTCCGATAAGCCGGACCGCGCGCTGGCGCTCTGCGACGACCCCGCTGCCATGATCGAGGTGAAGTCGGCCGACGCGACCAAGCACCCGCCGCTCGACGTCGACGAGATCGTCGCCGGGTTGCGCGGCTCGCGCGCCGGACAGCCTCCCGCCCCGGTGGCTGTTGCGCCCCCGCCGATGCCGCCCGCGCCCGAGCCGGTCATGCCGACCAATCCGACCATTCCTGTCATGCCCGCCGAGCCGCCGACCGCGCAGATCCCGACCGGAGGCTACGCCGCCTACACGCAACCCACTCCCCCGACGCTGGCGGTGGCGCCGACCACCCCGCCGCGGGGCTCCGGGCCCCAGCTCGACTGGGCGTCCATCGTCGCCGAGCTTCAGGCGATGGCCGAGGACGCCCTGGGCAACCGCGCACGAAAGGTCAAGGACATTCTTGGGGCGGCCGACCCGTCGCTTGCCGGCGTCGAGGCCGCGATCGACCAGATCCCGAGCATCTCGCTCCTCTTCGTGGACTCTTCGCGGCTCGAGCAGCTCGCCCAGGAGATGAGGGCCCGGCTCAAGTCCCACCTCTAAGGCCTCGAGAGTCCTAGCACGGTGGGTTGCCTCTCTTTTCTGGCGCGCTTAACCCCAGCTAGGCCCGGCCCGTTGGTGGAGGAAATGGAACGAGGCCCCGGCAAAATGCGCCTTCTCGCGGTCGCGGGCGCTGCGGCGGTCCTGCTCCCGCTCACAGCGTGCGGCGGCACGCCGCCGCAGATCGTCGACTACTCGCCCCAACGCGGCGCGGTCGAGGTCTCGACGGCGGCCCCGATCCAAATCTCGTTCGACCACGACGTCGACCAGGCTTCCGTGGAAAGCCGGCTCCATCTCGTGCCTGCATCGGCGGGCACCGTGCAGTGGGTGAATGGACACCAACTCGTCTACACGCATCCGACCCTGGAGACGAGCACGACTTACGAGGTGGTCCTCGATCCCGGCTATCGAGACCTCGCCGGCAACACGTACTCGCTCCGCCACCACTGGTCCTTCGTGACCGAAGGTCCTCCAAACCTCGCCACGTCCGCGCCTGCCGACAGCGACACCGGCGTCGACCCGGCGGCTTACATCACCCTCAGCTTCACGCGCGAGATGGATGCGAACAGCCTGCGGTCGGCGCTCACGTTCAACCCCAGCATCGCGTTCGACGTGCGGATTGATCCGACGGATGGACTGCGCGCGGTCATCGCGCCGTCGCAACTGCTGGCGCCCAACACCACTTATGAGGTTGCGGTCAACACGGGCGCCCTCGACATCGATGGCAACCAGCTCGGCCGCGACCAGACGATTCGCTTCACGACGGGTCCCCCAAGCCCGCTCAAGGGCTGGCTGACCTTCGCCACCACCGAATCCGATGGAACCCCAGGCGGGCTCTGGATCGTCAACGAGACCGGGTTTCCCCGTCTGCTCTTCGACGACAGCCCCGTTCACTCCTTCAGCTGGTCGCCGGGCGGCGACCGCCTTTTGATCGAGGGCGACGGCGAGAGCTGGTCCGAGTTCGTACCCGGCGGTGGAACGACCCAACTCAGCTTCAAAGGGACGTGGGCCGCGGCCCTCGCCGCCGGCATGGGTTACGCCTACATAGACGACGCAGGCGTCCTGCATCGACAGTCCGCGGACGGAGTCGATGAGGTGATCTCGCCCGACGTGGCCCAGGCAACCGTCTCGCCCAACGGGCTGAGGCTCGCATTCGTGCAGGGCGCGCTGGCCCCCGACAAGGTCTGGGGTTACGACGTCGGGCTGCACGCCCGCTACCTGCTGGCGTCAGATACGGGCGCCATCACTGATGTCAGCTGGGCGCCCTCCGGCAACCGGATCGCGTATCTCCGCGATGACGGTGGTGCGAGCAGCCTTCAGGTCAAGAACCTGGTCGGAGCGGCCACCACGGACACAGTGGCCGCGGGAAACCTCGGCTCACCGGTGTGGCTGCCCGATTCGACCCACCTGGTGCTTGACGCGCAGCCGGCCGGCACCACCGGCCGCAAGGCGTTCGTGGTCAACGTGGTCGCTCCTCCGGTCGAGCTAACCGCAGGCTCCGGCCTTCCGTCGGACCCGAACATCGATCTTTCGGCTCCGGTGCCATCGCCCGACGGTCATCAGATCGCTTTTGTCAGCGGGAACCAGGTCTGGCTGATGAACGCGGACGGAACGCGTCCCACCCCGCTTACGCGCTTCGACGCGGCGTCCTTTCCCTACTCGTGCAGCGCGCTGGCCTGGACAAAGGCCTGATCTCGTCCCACGACCTGCCCGAAAAGCTCTTCGAGCCGGTCGGCCGTGCGCGTCCAGGAGAAACGCTGAGCGAGCAGCCGCCCGCGACGACCCATCTGCTGAGCCAGCTCGCTGTTCTCGAGCAGCCGGCCGATGCGCTCGGCGTAAGCCGCCGGGTCGTGCTCGTCGATCAGGTACCCGCTGACCTCATCGCGCACGACTGAGCGAAGGCCAGAGACACCGGAAGCGACCACCGGACATCCGCAAGCCTGCGCCTCGAGTGCCACCAGGCCGAAGGACTCGCTGTAAGACGGCATGACGCACACGTCAGCGGCCGCGTAGAAGTACGGCAGCTCGTGGTGAGCGACAGAGCCGACAAAGTCGACGCGGTCGCGCACACCGACCTCCGACGCGATTGCCTTCAACCGCTCCTTCTCGCTCTCCTCGCCCTCGTGACTGTCTTCGCCGAGGATCAATAGGCGCACGTCATCGTGTCGCCGGTCTCGCAGAAGTCCGAGTGCGCGAATCGCGACCTCAACGCCTTTCAGCCGCTCGAGCCGCCCGACGAAGAGCAGAAGGCGGCCGCCACCGTAGCCAATCTCGTGGCGCGCTACTGCTCGATCCATTGGCTGGAACGTCGCCAGGTCCACGCCGGGAGGCACCACGCTCACGCGATGCGGGTCAGCGCCGTAGCCGTCGATCAGCTCCTGGGCCTCGTCCGGGGTCGAGGCGATCAACAGGTTTGCCTGCTGGGCGATTTCCCCCTCGACTCGAATGCGCAGGTCCGGCTCGGGCCGAGCGCCGGCCGCCAAACTGCGGTTCTTCACCAGCCCCAGCGTGTGCGCGATGTGAGCCCAACCGGTCGCGAGATGGGGCCGGAGCAGGCACGCCACCTCGCCCGAGAGCCAGTAATGGGAGTAAAGCAAGCTGTAGGAGATGTTCTCGGCGGCTGCGAAGTCCATGATCCGGCCCGCGAAAGCCGGCACCTCGTTATAGAGGGAGTACTTGTCCAGCCCGTTGCCCGCTGGGAGGTAGATCACCCGCGAGAGGGCCGCCAGGTGCTCGACCGTCGGATCGTCGATGGACTGCTTCCTCGTGAAGATGTCGGTCGCGATCCCGCGCTCACTGAACGCGGTGCAGATCTCCCGAACGTATACGTTCAGGCCGCCGTTGGCGTTCTGCCCCAGCGACGCGGTGGGTGAGGTGTGCATGGATATGACCGCGATCCGCCTCGAGGCGGCGCGGTCGTCGATCAATCGGGTCGGCTCAGCCACGGTAGGCCGATCTCGCGTCAAGCCAGCGTCGTGAGACGCAGCAGAAGGCGGAACGAGAGACCGGCGAGCAAGATGCCATATCGAGTAAAACCTACGCGCTCTGCGGCTATTCCCGCCGAGGCCCGAGAATAGAGGCAGTTATGATTTGGCGCGCCATGCGCCTTCCCAAGCGCTTCAAGCTTTCCGCGCTGGTCGCGCTGGCGGTACCTGCGCTGATCGCCTTCACAGCGATCACGACCCTGGCGGACAGTTCTCCGTCGCCGTCGCCTTCCGGCAGTGGAGCCCTTCCGGGCGATCCCACAAGGGGCGCCACCCTCTATGCGCAGAACTGCGCCACCTGCCACGGTACGAGCCTGGAGGGCGGCATCGGCGCGGTGCTCAATCCGATCGACAAGCTGCCCGGGGTTCCCAACTCGCTCGACCCCAACTTCTTGATCGACATCATCACCAACGGACGAACCCCTCAGCCCGGGGATCCGAAGTCGATTGCGATGCCGCCCAAGGGGGGCAACACCGCCCTGGCCGACCAGGACATCAAGGACCTGGCTGCTTACATCATTCAGCAGAACAGCCTTGGCGCCGGCGCAGCGCCGCTCGCGCCTGGGGAACTCGCCAAGCGGACCATCCTGTGGGTGAGCATCGGGATCATCGCCATGGTCTTCGTCACCTTCCTGCTGGCGCAATACAACATGCGGTGGATCGCGCGCCGCGCGGCGGCGCGACGGAAGTAAGAGCCGGCCCGGCGGACGCCGACCATCCCGAGGCGCCGACCCTCCAACCAACGCCGGCCGGGGGTTCGCCAAGAATCCTGATCCTCTTCAGCGACACGGGCGGGGGTCACAGGGCAGCGGCCCGCGCCCTCACCGACGCGCTCAAACTGCTCGACCCGACCTGCATCGTCACCGTGGCCGACCCCCTCATTGGTCAAGGCCCTGCGGTCGTGAGACGACTGGCCTCGCTCTACTCGCCGGTGATCCAGCGGTCGCGGGCGGCCTGGGGCGCGGTCTACCACACGAGCAACACGAGGGCCGCGTTCGCTGCGATCCGCGCCGTATTCGGGCCCGGGGTCCGCAACTCCGTGTCCGAATTGTTGAAGACCGACGACCCCGACGTCGTCCTGTCCGTGCATCCGCTGTTGAACCACATCAGCCACCAGGCGATCCGCAAAAGCGGCCGGCCCCGCGCGCTCATGACCGTGATCACCGACCTCGTCGACTTTCATCGTGGCTGGACGTTCAGCCAGGCCGATCTTGTGATCGCTCCGACCGATCTCGCGCGCAAGGTGGCTCTGCGGCGTCGCGTGCCGGCGGACCGCATCAAACTGCTGGGCCTTCCTGTCGACCTTCGGTTCAGACCGCCCGCTCCAGGTGAGAAGCAGGCCCTGCGCCGCCGGTTCGGCCTCGACGAGCGCCGGTTCACGGTCCTGGTGATGGGCGGCGCGGCTGGGGTCGGACATCTGACGCAGCAGGTGCGTGCCCTCGCGTGGGAGCCCTACCAATGGCAGCTTGTCGTCGTCGCGGGACGAAACGAAAAGCTGCGCCGCCGCCTGGAGGAGCAGCGCTTTGCCACGCCGACACTGCTCCTTGGATTCGTCGACTACATGCCCGAGCTGATGCGCGCGTGCGACATGGTGGTGACGAAAGCCGGCCCCGGGGCGATTGCCGAGGCCCTCGCCACCGGGCTGCCCCTCATCATCACCGGCTTCTTGCCGGGTCAGGAAACGCCCAACGTCGACTACGTCGTCGATTCAGGCTTTGGCGCCTACGCGCCCAAGGACTCAGACCTGCTGGACGAGGTCAGGGTCCTCGCTGAAGGCGGACCCACCTGGCGCGAGATGTCACGGAAAGCACAGGACCTCTCGCATCCGTACGCCTCCTCGGACATCGCGCGCGAATGCCTGCTCCTGGCGGCCCGCTACAGGGCTTCGGCGCAGGCGAGCCGGTAGGGACACAGCCGGCAGCGGCGGCGCTCGGGCCGCGCCTCAAACCTACCCTCGCGCACACCTTCGGCGACGTCTGCCGCCTGGTTTTTGGCATCGGTCACGAGTTCCTTCACCTTCTCGACCTTGACGCTCTCGCCCGTCGCGAGGTACACGACCTCCAGTTCCATCGGGTCGAGGTGCAGCGCGCTGCTGGCTCCCAGCGCATACAGGGCGACCTGCAGGTCGCGGCGGCTCCGAGTGAGCGGCCGGCCACTTTTGTAATCGACGATCCGCCAGCCTTTTTCGGTGCGGTCGATGCGGTCGATCACGCCGCGCAGCGTCCATCCGTCGACGGCTGCGCTGAAAGGCTGCTCGAGGAACTCCGGCGGTAAGTCGAACCCACCCCGGTTTCGAAATGCCTCCAGCTGTGCCGCCCCGATGCGCTGGAACGTGGGCGCGCGCCTCAGGTCCGGAAACGCGCTCTGCCGCCAGACCTCATCGTGGATCGACCTCAGTATCCGAGCTGTCATTTCCCGGCCGCTCTTGCGCGCCTCGCCCGCCTGGCGCAGCACCTCGTGCTGGATCACGCCGTGCACGGCTTCAGCGCTCTGCAGCGCCGGCAGCCGCTGCTCCTGGCGGTACCAGTACTGCCTCGGGCAGTCGCGATAGGCCGCGATCGCGCTGTAGGAGAGCACGACGGCGCCCGGTCTGCGCGCCGGCATCCGGACGGCTGGTGGCGCTGCCTCGGCATCGAAGGTGCGCTCGCAGACTGCGCGGGCGCCGGCCGCCCGCACCTCTTCGAGGAACCGCGACTCTCTCCAGCGCCGGCCGCCCTCGTAGTGCGACGCACGGGTCAGAAACAGGTGGCGCCGAGCCCGCGTCATCGCCACGTAGAGCAGCCGCCGCTCTTCCGCGACGACGTCCTCGCGGCCTCTCACGAGTGGCTCGAGGACAGAAGCCGGGAGCTCGAAGCGAGGGGACCGGCCCCACTGCGGAAGGCGGCCCTCGACAAGGCCCGGGACGAACACCGCTTCGAACTCCAGCCCTTTGGATTGATGGATCGTCATGACGCGGATCGCGTCGTCCACCGATTCCACGGGCGCCGGTTCTTCGTCCTCTCCCGAGAGCAGGACGAGGTCGAGGTGATGCAGGTAGGCGGAGAGCGACCGATCGGCCTCGTTCTCCGAAAACTCGGCGATCATCTCGGCGAAACGGCTCACGTTGGCGGTGACTCGCTCTGCTTCGCCCTGCTCCAGGTTTTGCCCGATCACCTCGAGATAGCGGCTGCGGTTCATCAGCTCGAAGAAAAGATCGCGCACGTCGAGCCTCGTCGCTTCCGAAGCCAGCTCCTCCAGCAGTTGCGCGAAAGGCGCAGCCGGCGCCCATGCCTTGAGGGCACTGAGGGGCGACAGCTCACCGCGATCTCGCAACCGCGCCAGAGCTCCCGAAGCATCGAGGCTCAAAGGAGGACGGGTGAATGCCCTGGCGAGGGCGACGATGTCGGTCGGGTCGCGCAGCACGCGCAGCATCGCGATGACATCCCTGATCTCCGCGCGGTCGTGAAAACCGCGACCTCCGATCACCACGTGAGGCAACCCCTGGGCCGCCAGCGCCGCAGCCATCGGACGCGCGATCGCGTTGGTCCGGCACAGGACTGCGATCTCGCGGAGCGGTGTTCCACGCGCGACCAGGCCCGCGGCGTGCTTCGCGATGGAGGCGGCTTCAGTGATGCCGTCCGGGCAGCTCCACAGCTCAACCTGCGGTCCTGCCATGCCGGAAACCAGCTCTTTCGGAAGCCTGCCCGCATTCTGCCCGATGAGGGCGGCGGCGGCGGCGACGATGCGGCGCGAGCTTCTCCGGTTGCGGCCGATGGTCAGCGTCCGCGTACCTGGAAAGCTGGTCATGAACCTCTCGAGGCTGGCCCGCGACGCCCCCCGAAATCGGTAGATGGACTGGTCGTCGTCGCCGACGACGAAGGGCTCGCTCCTCGAGGCGACCAGCTCGACGAGGCGCTCCTGCGCCAGGTTCAGGTCCTGGTATTCGTCAACCAGCACGTTCCGGTAACGAGCCGTGTATCTGTCCAGGATCTGTGGATGGTCCTCGAGCATCCGCACCGCCAGCAGCAGCAGGTCTTCGAAATCGCAGTAGCGGTGCCGGCGGCATTCCCGCTCGTAGGCGCGGAACAGGCGGACGCAGGCTCGCATCAGCTCGCCGCGCTCCTCGTCGTCGGTGGCGGACGCCCAGGCCGCGAGTCGGGCGATGGGCACCAGCTCTTGCTTCATCCGTTCGAGCATTTGCAGCGCGGGGGTGACCAGGTCATCGGGCCGCTCGTCGCCGGCGAGGACGTTGTCGCCGAGCCGCCACATCAGCTCGCGGGTGAGAATCCAGCGGTCGGCCCCCGTCAGGATCCGGAAACCCGCCGGTACACCGACCACACCCCCGTCAGCGCGCAGCCATCCGAGGGCGATCGAGTGAAACGTGCCCACCGCCGGGGCGGCGTCGCCGATCTGGTCTTCGATGCGCTGGCGCATCTCGGCCGCCGCGCGCTCCGTGAAGGTCATGACCAGGATCGAGGTCGGCGGGGTGCCGGCGCTGACCAGGCGGCGGAATCGCTCGGCGATGACCGCTGTCTTTCCGGTGCCGGCGCCCGCGACCACGCGGATCGGACCGCCCCCGATCGCCGCGGCCGCGCGCTGCTCGACGCCGAGGCGACTGGTCACTGCGCGGGTGTCGAGTGGCCGATCCGCACGCGTATCGCCCGCACCTTGCGACCCAGGTTGAGACCGTTCAGCCGACCCAGGATGACCTCTGAATCGAGCCTCAGCTGGTGGGCCAGGGCAGGGCTCGAGGTGGTGACCACCAGGGTGCCCGAATGGAGCTCGATCTCGTCGCAAAGGCCGGCCGGTTCGGCCCCGATCACAGTGCGAAAAGCCGAGGCAACCTGAACGCCCAGGAACTGCGCTCCGCCCGGTTGCCGCCGCAGCACCCTCGGCAGGATATTGCCCAACTTATCCACAGGCTTCGATCCTGCCCTCGGTGACGGTCCACACCATCGAGTTTGCGATGAGCTCCGGAGGGAATGGCCCGGCCTCGACCGAGGTGATGATCACCTGCCCCGCGTCGGCCACCTGCCGTAAGAGGGCCGAGCGGCGCTCGAGATCAAGTTCGGACAAAACATCGTCCAGAAGGAGTACGGGGCGCTCCCCTGTCCGCCTCGCCACGAGGGCCGCCTCCGCGAGCTTCAGGCTCACCACCGCGGTCCGCTGCTGCCCCTGCGAGCTGTAGGCGCGCGCGTCTTTGCCGTCGAGCAGGATGCGTACATCGTCGTGGTGGGGACCCACTGTGGTTGACCCGCGGCGAAGGTCTTCCGCAAGTGAGTTATGCACAGCTTCGGCGAGGTTCTGTGGAGGCCCTTCGTAGCGCACCTCCAGGCGCTCCCCCGAGGCGATCTCGGCGTGGCGGCGGGCCGCCTCCGGCTCGAGCTCCAGGACAGCGTTCGCCCGGGCGGCCACCACCTCGCCTCCGAGCTGCACGAGCTCCTGGTTCCACACCTCCAGGACGTCTTGCGCCTCCTCGCCGGCCGCGATCTTCTTCAGCAGGCTGTTGCGCTGCTCCAGGACACGCTTCAGCCCAGAGAGGGCTCGCGCGTAGCCAGGCTCGACCTGGACCAGCATCTGGTTGAGGAACCGGCGCCTGAGCTCCGGCCCGGCCTTGACGAGCCCCAGGTCGTCCGGCCAGAAGAGCGTGACCCGGAAGCGCCCCGGCAGATCGAAAGCGCGGCGCCGAATCCCATCGACCTCGATCACGCGCCGAGCCCGGTCGCCTTCCACGGTCAGGGTGATGGCGAGCTCCGCCGTGATGCCGCCACTTTCGACCTCCGCTTCGATGCGGGCCATGGGAGCGACCGGACCGACCAGCTCGAGCTCACGCCGCGACCGCGGGGAGGACGAGAGCGCAAGCATCGCCACGGCTTCGAGCAGGTTGGTCTTGCCCTGCCCGTTGGCGCCGATGAAGACGTTGATGCCAGGTCCGGGAACCAGGTCCAACTGTGCGTAGTTGCGATGATTTCTGAGGCGCAATCGGCGGAGTCGCACTCCGCGTCAGGACATCGCCACCCGCACGGGCATGATCACGTACAGGTAGTGCTCCTTGCCCGGCGGCCGGAGGAGCCCCGGGCTCAGGGGACCGTCGAAGAGCAGCTCCACCTCGTCTGTTCCCATGACTCCCAGGGCATCCAGGACGTAGCGGGCGTTGAAGGCGATCTGGATGTCCGAACCGTCGACGTCGGCGGCCATCTCGGCCTTGCTGTCTCCCACCTCGTTGGTGGTCGCCGACAGGATCAAAGCCCCGACTTGCGCTTTGACCCTGATCACATTCGCGCTGTCGCGGGCGAACAGCGACACCGCGCGCACGGTCTGGGTGAGCTCGCTGGTGGAGACCCGCACCTTGGTCGAGCTCTTGCTGGGGATAACCTGTGCGTAGTTGGGATACTTTCCGTCGATCAGCCGGGAGGTCAATTCCGAGCTGCCCGCCCGGAAGAAGATCTGGTTGCGGGCCTTCGAGATGATCACTTCGACCTTTCCAGGCTCGCCCTTGAGGACCCTCGAGAGCTCGGCGAGCGCCCGTGCCGGCACGATCAGGCTGGCTTCCAGGTCGGAGGCGCCGGCCGCCGCGAGCTTGCGCACCGCCAGACGGTGACCGTCGGTCGCCGCCAGGGTCAGGCTGCCGCCCTGCACCAGGACGAGCACGCCGGTCAAGACGGGGCGAGCTTCGTCCGTTGAAGCCGCCATCTGCGTTTGTTCGACGGCGCTGACCAGTTCGTCGAGCGCCACCTCCATCCGATCGCCTTCGTCAGGCCTCGGGCCGGGCGGGAACTCTTCCGCCTCGATGCACTTGATGTGAGTGTCAAAACGGGCGCAGCGAAGGCTGAGCGACTGGCTCGCTCCGTCGAGCGCCATCTCGAGGTCCTGGTCGGGCAGCGTCCCGACAAAATCGGTGAGCAGTCTCGCGGGCGCTGTGGTCGCGCCCTCCATCGACACCTCTGCCGGCACCAGCTTGCGGATGCCGATCTCCAGGTTGGTGGCGGTGAGCGCCAACCCCTCCGACGTGGTCTCGATGAGGATGTTGTTGAGGATTGGCAGAGTGGTCCGGCTCGAGATCGCTCGCGAGACCACCTGCAAGGCCTGGCCTAAAACAGACGGCCTGCATGTGACCTTCATCTGAGCTGCGATTACTTTCGAATTCAAGACAGTTGTCCCCCGTTGTTAGAGATTCTCTTGATTGAACTTATCCGTAGTAGATAACAGTAAGCGCTGTGCGAACTGTGGATGTCGAGATCATTTACAGATCGAACGTTGCGGTGGACAAGGTCTTGGTAAACCTCCGAGGTCGACCCATGTCCTGTTGAGCGGCTGGGGACGATTGGTCCTGCGACGGCCCGTGCAAGCTGTGTCCCAAGGCGATTCGAACAAACTGTGGAAATCCTCATGTCTGCACGTAGAGGCGCTCGCGGATCGCCTGGACCTCGTACCTCAATCGTTCATCCTCCTTCAGCTCGTTGGCGATCTTTTCAATCGAGTGCAGAGCCGTCGTGTGGTCCCTTCCGCCGAAAGCCTTGCCGATGGCCGGCAGCGATGAGGGTGTCTCTTCACGGACCAGGAACATCGCTACCTGGCGAGGAAAGACGATGTGCTTGTCTCGGCGCTTACTTTTCATATCCTCGAGTGTGATGTTGTAGTAATCGGCGACCAGGACCTGGATGCGCTCCACGTTGATCGGCTTGCGAGTCCCCGCAGGGATGATGTCGGCGAGCAGTCGCGCCGCCTCCTCTTCATCGACTTGGCGCTGGTGAACCGCAGCAAACGCCTGCACTCTCGTCAGCGCTCCCTCCAGCTCTCGGATGTTGCGCTGCACCTTGTGCGCTATGAAGTTGAGGACCTCTTCCGGGATCAGCGCGCTGTTGTCGCCCAGCTTGGAGTGAAGAATTGCAAGACGGGTCTCGAAGTCCGGCGACTGGATGTCTGCGATGAGTCCCCATTCAAATCTCGAACGGAGCCTGTCTTCTAGCGTCGGGATTTCTTTCGGCGGCCGGTCGGACGAGATGACGATCTGCTTGTTGATCTCGTGCAGTGCATTGAAGGTGTGGAAGAACTCCTCTTTGGTGCGGTCCTTGCCCGCGAGGAACTGCACGTCGTCGATCAGCAGCACGTCGACCGTCCGGTACTTGTGACGGAACTCGCCCATGCGCGCGGTGGCGATGGAGCTGATCACCTCGTTGGTGAATTGCTCAGACGTGAGGTACACGACACGTTTGCGCGGAAAGCGGTCGTGGACTTCGTGGCCGATCGCATGCATGAGGTGGGTCTTGCCAAGTCCCACTCCGCCATAGAGGAACAGCGGGTTGTAGCTGTCGCCCGGGGCCTCCGCCACCGCCTTGGCGGCCGCGTGTGCAAATTGCGAGTTGTGCCCCACGACGAACGATGAGAAGCGGAATCGCGCGTTGAGCTCTGACGGAGCAATGGCCGGCGGGTCGGGCAGCGTCTCGACCCCGTTGTCGTGCCCGTTGCTGTCGCGACCGTTCTCTGACACGCGGTCGAAATCGCCGTCGACGCTGGACAGCGCGGGCCGATGTCCCGTCGGCGAGATGACGAAATCGATGTCGACCTCGGATCCAGTCACCGCTTGCAGGGTTTCCTGGATCAGTCCAGAGAAACGATCTTCGAGCCAGTCCTTGGCGAGCTTGCTCGGTACGCCGATGCGGAATGTTCCGCCGTCGGCTGAAACCACCGATGTGTTTTTCAGCCACATGTCATAGGTCCGCTTGGCGAGCTGAAAGCGCAGCTCCTCCTGGACCTGTGACCAGATCTGGTCCTGATTCACCTCATATCTCCCTTGTCCGGAGGCGCCGCGCTGGTTGGGCAAGAGGATGCCGGGCCCTGGGGACGACTTGCTGTCCTGCTCTGCAAATGTTGTGGACAACCTGGGACCAACTCCTCTTTCACCTCTCCTGCGCGATCGCTCACGCGGGAGACCCCGCCAATCGCGCCACCGGCGACGGCAGGTTCAACCCGAAGCTCCCTGACCATGAGCTTCGCCTCCTTGGTGCCTGTGGAAAAGAGCGGACCGGATTTCCACAGGCTGGCGCTGCCCAGCCGCCCGAAATCCAACATCCGATCGATCCCGAAACCAGGAAGCGGTGTTATATCTTTATTGCGGCGTCAGATGTAACCATAAGTGGGACGGATGAGTGCTATCTGTACTGCGTCGATACCAGAACCCTAAACCGGCTGCTTCCGGGCGGGGAGTGTAGCAAAGCCCTGTGGACATCGCAAGGCACGTAGGCCAGCGGATGAAGTGACATAAGCGCTATCACGATCGAGGAGCCCCGCCTCCGGTACACTACCGCGGTTCTCGCCAGTCCTTGACTCCTCGGAGGGGCCACCATCAAGCGAACGTTCCAACCCAAGAAGCGCTACCGCCGCCGCGTCCACGGTTTCCTGCGCCGGATGAGCGCCAGGGGCGGGGTGCGCGTCGTGCAGAACCGTCGACGCAAGGGTCGCCAGCGGCTGTCCGCGTAGGCGGCCGGCCGGGCGCGCGCAGGGCGCAAACCAGAGATGAAGCGGCGCATCCGGCTGCGCCGGCACGGCGATTTCCAGGCTGCGATCAGCGGCAAGCGGTTCCACAGCGGTCGCGCCCTGGTCGCCTTCGCCGTGCCCAGCGACCGCGATGAGAGCCGGGTCGGCGTAACCGTCAGCCGGCAGGTGAAGACCTCGGTCGAACGCAACAGGGCCCGCCGGCGCCTGCGCGAGCTGGTGCGCGTGAGCTGGTTCGGCGCTGATTCGCCTCTCACCGGGGTGGGAATACGATATGACGTGGTTCTCATCGCGCGGCCGGCCGCCCTCGAAGTCGCTTTCGCCGATCTCGTCGCCGAGGCAGAGCAAGCCGCGCTCCGGCTGTCGAACCTGAATTCATGACCAGGTTGTTCCTCACCCTGATCCGGGGCTACCAGATGTCGTTTTCAAAGGTGCTTCCACCTTCCTGTCGCTACTACCCGTCCTGCTCCCACTACACATATGAGGCGATTGAGAGGTATGGCTGGCTGCGCGGTGGCTGGATGGGAGCAACGCGGATCGCGCGCTGCCACCCGTTCGCCAAGGGCGGCTACGATCCTGTCCCCTGATCCGGCCTTCCACCTTTCATCGGAGAAAACAAGCTGAGCGACCTGATCAAGAGCATCGGCAATTTTCTGAAGCCGATCCACGACATCTGGCTGGCCCTTGTCGAGCAGCCTCTGACCGGTTTGTTGAACTATCTCTACGTCCACCTGCAGGGGGTTCCGGTCATCGAGACGATCGGGGCTTACGGGGTGGCCATCATCATCCTGACCGTCATGATCCGCCTGGTCCTCTCTCCGTTACAGCAGTTCCAGCTCGTGACGCAGCGCAAGACGATGGTCGAGCAGCGCAAGCTCGCCCCGCAGGTCGCCGACCTTCGCAAGAAGTACAAGAAAGATCCGACCAAGCTGAACGCGGAGATGATGAAGCTCTATCAGGAGCATGGGGTCAACCCGTTGGGGGGCCTGGTCGGGTGCCTTCCCCTGATCGTCCAGCTGCCCATCCTGACGGCGCTCTACTACGTCTTCCAGGGCTTCGCCAAGGCCGGCCATCCACCCCAGCCGTTCCTGTGGATATCGAACTTGAACGACAACCCGAACCACCATCTCCTGATCGCGGGGCTGCCGATTCCGGTGCTTGCGTTCCTGATCTTCCCGTTGCTCGCCGCGCTCACCACGCTCATCCAGTCGCGGATGCTGCAGATGCCGCCCGCGCCCAACCCGACGGAGCAGGAGCTTCAGACGCAGCAGATGCAGCGCACGATGGTCTGGCTGTCGCCGCTGATGATCGGCTACTTCGCCCTGAACGTACCAGCCGGCCTCGGCCTCTACTGGTTTGTCGGCAACTGCGTCAGTATCATTCAGCAGAGCTTCGTGGTCGGCTGGGGAAACGTGCTGCCGGCGCGGTTCAGACGGATCGTGTCGGGGGGTTCTGATGGGAAGGGAGCGTTACCGCCCAAGAAGGGACCTGACGTACCGCCCAGGAAGGGACCTGAGGTGCCGCCCAGGAAGGGACCTTACGGCGGTCCGAAGAGTCCGCCGGGCAATGGCGTCAAACCCAAAAGACCCAAGAGATAGTCAGAAATGAGGGTAGAGGTGAGTTGCGATGAGCTCCGCTGAAGGGCGCGGCCGCACGGTGGACGAGGCGGTCGACGCGGCATTGATCGAGTTGAAAGAGAGCCGCCGGAACGTCGACATAAAAGTCATCACAGAGACCGCGGACGAGGCCGTGGTCGAGGTGACAGTGATCGACCACGAAGCCGCCACGGCGGGCGCTGCCGCCGCCGCGCCGGCCAACGGAAAAGGGGAGATTGCGCGGGGCCTGGTCGAAGGCCTCCTCAAGCACATGGGCGTTCGGGCGCAAGTGACCGTCCGACCCAGCAGCGAGCCGATCACGCTCGACATCAGCGGGCACGATCTCGGTGCTCTGATCGGTTGGCGCGGCGAGACGTTGCGGGCGCTGCAGTCGGTGACCAACGTGATGGTCGGCCGGCACCTTGACGAAGGCGAACGGATCATCGTCGACGTCGAGCGCTACAGGCAGCGCCGGGAGCACACCGTGCGCGAGATCGCGATGCGCGCGGCACGCCAGGTCAAGATGACCGGCGATGCGATCACGCTCGATGCCATGCAGCCCTTCGAACGCCGCGCGATCCACCTCGCGCTCGAGGGCGACCCGGACGTGACGAGCGGCAGCATCGGCGAAGAGCCGGAGCGCCGCGTTGTCGTCGGACCGCGCAAGCCGGCGGCCGAGTAGCGAGAGCAATGGCAGGCCGGGCCGCCGAGCGGATCCGGAAGGCGATCGCCCTGGTGAATTCGGTCGCCGATGGCGCCGGCGATGAGGACATCACGCCAACTGAGATTGCGGAAGCGATTCGCGACTGCCTGGAGCTAAGCGAGGTCGACCAGGTCGGAAACGTCCGGCGCTACCTCGGCGAGGCGCTTGACGCGGTGTCTGACGGGATGCCGGCGGACTTCGTGGCGATGACTCTTTACGCCGCGCTCGGGGCGCTCCGCGAAGGCGGGCCGACCGGCTAGGACTTCGTCAAGGACGGTTTTCCGGGGGTCCTATACTGGCGCTCCCAATGCCCTCCACCCACCACATCCACGCGCTCACCGGAGGAGCCAGGCTGGTCACAACGGCGATGCCCGGACGGCTCTCCTCGAGCGCGGTCGCCATGTTCGGAGGGGGTTCGCGCCTCGAGGACGACCGGCTCGCGGGAGTGTCGCACTTCATCGAGCACCTCTTTTTCAAGGGCACTCGCAAACGACCTTCGCCTAAGGAGATCGCTGACGCGATCGAAGGCGTGGGCGGTTTCATCAACGCCTCGACCGACAAGGAGCTGACCGCCTACTGGACGCGAGTGCCGGCGGAGTACACGGAGCTCGGCCTCGACGTCCTCTTCGACATCGTCTCCAACTCCAGGCTCGATCCAGACGACATCGAACGAGAACGCGCGGTGATCCTGGAGGAGCTGAAGATGTACCAGGATCAACCGCAGGACCATGTTCAAAACCTGTTTGAGGAGCTGATCTGGCCAGGCCATCCGCTGGGCCGTGACATTGCGGGCACGCAAGAGTCAGTCAGCCGGCTCACGCGCGACGACATCCTCGAGTACGCCGACGCCCACTACCGGCTGCCGAATGTCGTGATCGGCGCCGCCGGCGCTCTCGACGAAAACGAGGTAGTGGAGCTGGTGCGACCGCGGCTCACGTTACCTGGAGGCTTGAATGGCCACGCGACGGCGGTGTCTCCGGGCGCCTTGGACGCCGCGCACGTGATGGTGCGCCGGCAGCGCACCGAGCAGGCGCACATCTGCTTAGGAGTGCGGGCTTACAGCTACCTGCATCCCGATCGGTACGCGATTGACCTGTTGAACACGCTGCTCGGGGAGGGCATGAGCTCGCGCCTGTTCCTCAACATCCGCGAGCGCCTGGGGATCGCGTACGACGTGCACAGCTTCATGCAAAAGCATCGCGACACCGGCTACGTCGCTGTCTACCTCGGGGTGGATCCGAAGAAGGCAGTCGAGGCGATCAAGGCCGTGCTGCGCGAGCTGGGTCGGCTGTGCGATGAAGAGGTGGCTTCGGATGAGCTGGAGCGCGCGAAGGAGTTCACCAAGGGGCGCCTGCGGCTGGACCTCGAGACGACCAACGGCGTGGCGTTCTGGCTCACCTACCAGGAGCTGTTGCTCGGTGAGATCAAGACCATCGACGAAGAAGTGGCGCTGGTGGACGCTGTCTCCGTTGCGGACATCCGCCGGGTCGCGTGCGCAATCTTGCGAGGGCCGCTCCAGATGGCGGTCATCGGACCGTTCGCGAGCGACGCCCGGTTCAGGTCGGCGATAGAGTCCTGAGCCGCTCCGTCAGCCGACGGAGACAGTCGTGTTCTCGAGTATCGGCAGCTGCGAATAGATGTTGCCGAAATGGTTCAGCGGCCAGATACGGAACCACGCGCGACCATCGATTCGATCGCGGCTGATCGGCCCGAAGATGCGTGAATCCTGCGAGCGATTGCGGTTATCACCCATGACGAAATACTCGTTGGGCGGAATCACCGCGCCGTCTCCGACGCTCCAGGGAGGTGGGTTGTTGAGTGTTGTCCACGCCTCCGGCAAGTAGGGCTCGTCCAGCTTGTGCCCGTTGATGTAAACGATTCCGTCGCGGATGAGGAGCCTCTCACCGGGAAGTGCGATGACGCGCTTGATGAAGTCCAGCGAGTTGTTTGTGGGGGGGCGCAGGATGATGATGTCGCCGCGCTGCGGTGGGTGCAGCCGGTAGTCGATCTTGTTCGCGATCAGGTAATCGTTGTCGTCCAGCGTCGCGTACATGGACAGGCCCTCGACGTGCACCGCCTGGACGGCGAAGCTGATCCCGAAGTAAAGGATGATCGCCAGCACGATGACTTCGGCAACTTCGCGCAGAAGCGAAGAGGCGCCGGAGCTGGCGGCGGGCGCGGGCTGGGCCGCGCGGGGCAGGGGGGCGGCCATCTGTTTTAGGAGAGGAGCTTAGCGCAGACCCGCTCCAGCTCTTCGCGACTCGAATAGCGCAGCTCGATTTTTCCGCGGTTGAGACTTCCCATCAACTTGATCGGCAACCCGAGCCTGGACTCGATTCCGGCTCCGATCTCGCGCAGCTCGGCGGTGGAGTCGACGCGCTGCTTGCGGCGTGGACGGTAAGTCCTGACCCAGTTCTCGGCCTGGCGCACTGAAAGGTGACGCGCGATCACAACCTTGAGGCCCTGCTCCTGCGCTGCCTGACCGTCGAGCGCGACGAGTGCCCGAGCGTGCCCTGCGCTCACAACGCCTGCGGCCACGGCGGACTGGACCGCCGGACAGGCGGCGAGGAGTCTCAGCGCTTGCGTCACCGAGACGCGATGCTTGCCGATCTTCTGCGCGACCTCGTCGTGCGTGAGGCCGAACTCCTCGGTCAGGCGCCGCAAACCACGCGCTTCTTCGATCGGATCGAGGTCGGCGCGCTGCAGGTTCTCGATGAGCCCGAGCACGAGCTGTTCGTCATTGCCGGCGTCGCTCCGTATGACCGCGGGCACCGCCGTCAGGCCCGCGAGCCGGGCGGCGCGCCACCGGCGTTCGCCGGCGATCAGCTCGTACCCGTCGGCCAGCCTTCGGACGAGCAGCGGCTGGAGGATGCCATGGAGGCGGATCGACTCGGCAAGCTCGGCCAACGGCTCCGCGTCGAAGCGCGTGCGGACTTGCTGGTGCGACGCTCGAATCTGGTCCACCGCGATCATCTGCGGCACCAGGGCTTCACCTTCGCGAGACATCGGGATCAGTGCCTCGAGTCCGCGACCGAGACCGCGCAAGCGTGGTTGGCTCATCTTTCCAGCAGCTCCTTCGCGAGGGCGCGATAGGCGATCGCGCCTCGACAAGTGGGGTCGTATTCGAGCACCGATTTGCCGTGACTCGGCGCCTCGCTGATGCGTACGTTGCGAGGGATCAGCGTTTGCAGGACTTCGTGCGGGTACGAGCGCCGGACCGATTCGAGGACGTCCCAGGAAAGAGTCGTGCGCGCGTCAAATTGCGTCATCACGATCCCCGCGATGACGAGCCTCGGGTTGAGGTGAGAGCGCACCAGCTGGTGCGTGTACATGAGGTGGCGCAGTCCCTCAAGTGCGAAGTACTCGCACTGCGTGGGAATCAACATGCTGGTGGCGGCGGTCAGAGCGTTGAGGGTGAGGAGGCCGAGCGACGGCGGGCAGTCGATGATCACGCATTCGACACCTGCTTGCGGAGCCGACAGGGCTCTGAGCAGAAGCGTCTCGCGTGACTCGAGGGTGGCGAGCTCGATCTCGGCCCCCGCCAGGTCGATGTGCGACGGGACGATTTCCAACCCGGTGACGCCTGTCGGCTGAGCCACCTGCTGCAGCTCGGCCTCACCGGTCAGAAGGTGGTAGACGTTGAGCCGGGCCCGGGTCGGATCAAGGCCGAGTCCCGAGGTTGAGTTGGCCTGGGGGTCGAGGTCGACGAGCAGGGTTCGATGGCCCAGCTCGGCGAGCGCAGCGCCCAGGTTGATGGCCGTGGTCGTTTTGCCGACGCCGCCTTTCTGGTTGACCACGGCAATAATCGGTGGGGTGCTCGTCGCCAACATCTTGGGGTTGGTGAGCTCAAGAGATCCTATATCTGGTGGCACTACAGGGATTCTAGTCGAGATTTCGCCGGGTGCCTAGCCGGGTTGCCAAGGCGCCCGGGCCCCTTGTGATGGGAGAATACCCGGTTGGGGCGGCAGGATTTTGCAGCCCTCTGAGGCCCTGCGCGCACAGCGGACTGAGGCGTGCCTAATTGAGCGCCCCTCCTGCGCACCATTCCCGAAGCTATTCAATTTTTTCCGGTTCCGCAACTGTGACCGCTAACGGCTCGTCTGGCCGCGGCCGGCGCGACCTCGACCAGATGGCGTAGGCCGAGAGCGCGACCAGGACCAGCTCGACCGCAATCGCGGCATCGACCTGTGAAGCCGCCAGTCCGACGCCGACCACGAGGTTGTAGGCGGCATGCGAGATGGCTGAGGTCGTTGTGTTCGTGAACTTTCGAAGCAGGCCGAGGCCGAACGCGGCGACCAGGACCGACAGGATATCCAGCGAAAAACCATATTCCGAGTGAGACGCCGTGAATAAGAGCGCGGTCGCGATCAGGCCCAGTCGCGGTTGCAGCGCGCCCCTGAATAGGATCTCCTCGCCAAGGGCGGGCAAGACGGCGAGCGCCGCGATTCCGAGCGGATTGCTGACCAGCCCTCCGAAGATCTGACCGGTGTTGGCGCTTACCTGCCGGTAGAGGTCGGGCGTCAAGACCTGGCTCAGCGCGACGGCGGCTTCGGAGACGGCGTACATCGCCCCGGCCACGGCGAGGGCCAGCACGACCTGCCACCAGGCGGGCACGACCAGAGCAAGCCTGGCGGCCGCCTGACGCAGGTCGCGGCGGGTGAAGACGCCGATGCCCGCTGCCGCGAGGACGACGAGTCCGACATCCTCAGCGACCAGGTCGCCCACCCCAATCCCCGCTTGAGGACCGCTCGCCACGTTGCTGAGGAGGGTGATCGAGACCTGGAGGCCGAAGAAAATCACCGCCAGCACCAGGGCCAGTGCGTGGACCGGGTTGTCGGGGTCGGTCGGCAGGACTCGCGCCACCCGTTCGCGAACCGGTTTGGACGCTAGCGTGGCTGCGATCAGGCCGGTGGCCATGATTCCGATGTCGAGCGGAAGCCGGTTTTGGCCACCTGGAATTGCGATCAGCAGGCTGGCCCCGGCGACGTCCAGCGCGCCGATGAGAAACGTCATCCCTGCGGTCAGCCCGGCCAGGATCGCGATCGCGTGGTGCGCCCACGGCCGACCGACGCCCGCGTTGGCCACGAGGATCAGGGGCAGCGGCAGCAAAAACAGCGTCGCGGTCGACGCCGCGTCGAGGAGGAGCTGGTCGCTCAGCCTGACTTGGGGGTCTGCGCGGGTAGAGGTTTCGGCGGCGCCCCGTCCTCGGGAGCCGGGGCCATGTCGAGGAAGGGTCGGATCAGCTCGATGGGGAACGGCAAGAGAATGGTCGTGTTCTTCTCCGAACCGATCTCCACCATGGTCTGAAGGAAGCGCAGCTGGAGCGCGCCTTTCTGCGATGAGATTACCTGGGCGGCATTGGCCAGGGTCTGCGACGCCTGGAACTCGCCGTCGGCGTTGATGATCTTGGCGCGCTTCTCGCGCTCCGCCTCGGCCTGCTTTGCCATCGCGCGCTGCATCGTGCTTGGCAACTCGACGTCTTTGATCTCGACCACCGCGACCTTGATGCCCCAGGGTTCGGTCTGCTCGTCGATGATCCTCTGCAGGTTCTGGTTGATCTTCTCGCGGTTGGCGAGAAGCTCATCGAGCGTTGCCTGCCCGAGCGCGGCGCGAAGAGTTGTCTGCGCGATCTGCGAAGTCGCGTTGATGTAGTTCAGAACCTGGGTCACCGCCTTGCGCGCGTCGATCACCTGGAAGTAGATGACGGCGTTGACCTTCGCGGTGACGTTGTCGTTCGTGATGACCTCTTGGGGCGGTACTTCGAGGGTGATGACGCGGAGGTCGATCTTGACGAGGCGGTCGACTCCGAACGGGATGATGAAGAAGAGCCCAGGGCCTCGCAATGCGATGAGCCGACCGAGGCGGAACACGACTCCGCGCTCGTATTCAGCTGCGATGCGCAAGCTCGAGAACGCGACGATGACCGCGAGCACAAGGATCACGGCGATGACACTCAGCACTCCGATGTCCACTAGCTCTTCTCCTTGGTCGCGACGTCCGCGCCGTTTTCGCCCCGGACCACGTTCAACTGAAGCCCGTTGCGGCCGATCACGCGCACCGGTGCGCCCGCGTGGATTGGCTCAGGTGTCGCAACCGCTTTCCACAACGCGCCCGAGACAAAGACTAGACCCTCCGGCGCGAGCTCTTCGCGCGCCTCGCCGACGGCGCCGACCATGGCCTCGACTCCGACGAAAGGCGGGGGCCGTCGCGCTTGCCAGATCTTGCGAATGAAGATAAGGAAGAAGGTGAGCGTCACCACGCCCGTACCGAGGGCGACGAGCGGATTGACGCCTAGGCCGATCGGGCCCGTGTTGATGAGGAACGCCATGCCGAGGACGAGCGCGAAAACCCCACCGACGCTCAGTATCCCGTGCGTGCTCGCCTTGAGGTCGGCGATGAACAGGAGCAGAGCCAAGAGCATCAACAAGGCCGCTGCGATATTTACCGGCAGGTTCGCGAGCGAGACGATCGCCAGGATCCCTGCGAGGCCGCCCACGACTCCCGGAAGGATCCCCCCAGGGCTCAAAAGCTCCGTGATGATTCCGAAGCCCGCGACGATGATCAGCAAGGCCGCGACGGTCGGGTCGATCAGCGCGTTGAGGAGCACCTGCCAGAACGGCATCGGCATGTCGTCGATGCTCGCCCCGGCCGTATGGAGCACAAATGTCCCGCTCGGCCGGGAAACCGTCCGCCCGTCGATCGCTTGCAACAGGGCATTCGGGTCGGCGACTTCGAGGTCGGCGACGTGCAGCCGGACCGCGTCCTCTGCGTTGATGTTGACGCTGTTGCGGACGGCCTGCTCGGCCCAGTCGGCGTTGCGCCCATGCATCGACGCTAGGCTGCGAACTCGCGTCACCGCGTCGTTGAGCACCTTGGTTCCAAGGTCGCCCGTGAGGTTCGCACCGGAAGCATCGATGGGATGGGCCGAGCCGATGTTGGTGCCGGGCGCCATGGCCAGTACATCGGCAGCCTGCGCGACGAAGAGTCCGGCGGAAGCCGCTCGGGCTCCGCTCGGATAGACATAAGCGATCACCGGGACTGTCGAATTGAGGAGGCTGGTGACGATGTCGTCCATTGAGGTAGAGATTCCTCCTGGCGTGTTGATGACTACCAGCAGGGCGTCGGCGTGGTCGGCTTCCGCGCGACTGACCGCGTTTTCCATGTACGCGGCCATGATCGTGTTGATGTCGCCGACCAGGTCCGCGCGCTCGACGTGGGGAGCGGCCGCCGCCGCGTGGACAGGCGACAGGAGGACCAGGCCGAACAGCACAATTCCGAACGTCAGCGCGAAGCGCTTCCGCATGCCACCGAGTATGGCAACCCTCGGCGCCCCGCGCCATGTAAAACGTGGAACATTGGCCCGCTGGGGCAGGCCTGGGAACGGTTTGGGCTCGTCGTAAAATCGGTAGCGTGGGGGTAAGCCGCAATTCCGAGGAGCACGCGCCGCGTCCTCGGCTGGTCGACAGCGACGCCGAGACCATGCGCGACCTCATGCGCCAGGTGGACGCGACCCGACCCCTCGGCCAGGGTGAACAGAAGCAGCTGCTCGAGCGAGGCGCACTCGGTGACAAGGCGAGCCAGGAGCGCCTCGTGGCCGCCCATCTACGCCTCGTGATCCAGCTTGCAGGCGAGCGCGGTCAGCGAGGGCTGTCGACGCCCGACCTGGTCCAGGAGGGTTCCATCGGACTTGTGGAGGCCGTCCGCTCCTTCGCGGGTAGCGGTGAGGACGACTTTGAGTCCTTTGCCGAGCGGCAGATCGGCGCTCAAATGGACCGGGCCATCGCGACCGAGGCGGCCGCTGTGCGCGACGCTCAGCTTCTGGTCACGGCGGCCACCGACTACGAGCACACTGAGCTGGTGCTGCGCAGAGAGCTCCAGCGCGAACCCACCGAGAGCGAGCTGGCTGAAAAGCTTGAATGGACCGCAGAGCGGACCCGCTACGTGGCTCAGGTGGTCGCCGACGCGCGCCGTCGCCACGACGAAGACCTGCTCGAGTTCATCGATCCGGCAGCGATCGACTTCGATGACGACGGGCGCGTTGAATTTGGCAGCTAGCGCGCCACACCGCACGCCTCTTTACAGCCGCCACCTAGCCCTGGGCGGCCGCATGGTCGACTTCGGTGGCTGGGAGCTGCCTCAGCAGTACACCTCGATCCGCGACGAGCACTTCGCTGTCCGCAAAGCCGCGGGTCTGTTCGACATCTCGCACATGGGACGGCTTTTAGTCGAGGGCGCCGGTTCGGAGGCCTTTCTGCAGAGTCTTTTCACCAACGACCTGTCTACTGTCGCTCCGGGTCACGCCGTCTACACGCTGATGTGCCAGGAGGACGGCGGCGCCATCGATGACCTCGTCGTCTATCGCGAGGGCCCGGATCGTTTTCTCGTGGTGGTCAACGCGTCCAATCGCGAGAAGGACATCGCGTGGATGCGAAAGCACATTCCGGCCGGCGTGTCGATGAACGATCACACGGAGGATATGAGCCTGGTCGCCTTTCAGGGTCCGCAGGCTCACGCGCTCCTGCCGCACGACTCGTCGCCTACAGACGACATCTCGTATTTCGCGTTTCGTCCGGGCAAGGTCGCGGGCGTGCCCGCGCTGATCTCGCGGACCGGCTACACGGGGGAGGATGGATTCGAGCTGTTCGTCGAATCTGGCCGCGTCGGCGAAGTATGGGACGCGATCCTCGCAGGGGGCAGGAGCGAGGGCGTGGTGCCTGCAGGATTGGGCGCGCGCGACGCGACCCGGCTCGAGGCCGCGCTGCGGCTTTATGGCAACGACATGGACGAGACCGTCAACCCATACGAAGCCGGCCTGGGTTGGACCGTCAAGCTCGCGAAAGGGGACTTCATCGGACGTGATGCGCTGGCGAAGGTCAAAGCAGACGGGCCGCGCCGCAGCCTCGTCGGTCTCAAGACCCAGCCCGGTGACATTCCGCGGCACGGCGCAGCGGTCAGCCACGAGGGCCGCCGCACCGGAGTCATCACCAGCGGCACGCACTCCTTCTTCCTCGGTCACCCGATCGCGCTCGCGCTGGTGGAAGGCCCATCATTGCGAGTCGGAGAGAAGGTGACGATCGAGGTTCGCGGCCGAGAAGCGCCGGCCGAGATCGTGAAGCTTCCCTTCTATCGGGGTTCGGCGCGATCCGCAGTCGCCCCGGCCAAGACCTGACCGGCCGCCGCAATCAGCGAGGATAGAAAAGTGTCGAATCAGCGCCACTACACCAAGACGCACGAGTGGGTCACAGTCGACGGCAAGACCGTGACCATGGGGATCACGGACTTCGCGCAGTCGCAGTTGGGCGACGTCGTATTTCTGGAATTGCCCAGCCCGGGCCGGAAGCTTGCGGCGCGCGAAAGCTTCGGAGTGATTGAATCGGTGAAGGCCGCCAGCGATCTCTACTCGCCTGTCGCGGGACGCGTGACAGAGGTCAACGAGAAGCTCACAGCGAAGCCGGAGCTCATCAACACCGATCCCTACGGCGATGGGTGGATCATGAAGGTGGACCTGGCGGGCGAGCTGCCCGCGGACCTCCTGGATGAGGCCGCCTACAAGGCGGTGACGGAGGCGTCGGCCGGCTAGGTGCCCTACCTGGTCCATTCCGAGGAAGACCGCGAATCGATGCTCGCGGCGATCGGCGTCAGATCGATGGACGACCTGCTGGTCGACATTCCGAGCTCGCTCCGGATCAAGGCGCTGGACCTTCCCGCAGGCCTCTCGGAGCACGAGACGATGTCTCAGATCTCGTCGCTGGCGGCCCGGAATCGAGTTTTCCCCGATCGCCTGACCTTTCGGGGCGGCGGGGTCTATCGCCGCTTTATCCCGGCGGCGGTGGCCGCGGTCACATCGAAGCCGGAGTTCTACACGGCGTACACGCCTTACCAGCCCGAAGCGAGCCAGGGCACTCTCCAGGCGATCTTCGAGTTCCAGACGCTTATCGCGGAGCTGACGGCGCTCGACGTGGCGAACGCCTCGCTCTACGACGGCGCCACGGCCGTCGCGGAGGCGGCCATGATGGCACACGTTCACACGGGCCGCGACGAGATCGTCGTCGCGGGTTACCTGCATCCCGAATACGTGGAGGTGCTTCGCGCTTTCAGCGACGGGCGTGGAATCAAAGTCCGCAAGGGCACCGAACCCGGGCCGAAGACAGCCGCCGTGATCTTTCAGCAGCCGGACTTTCTCGGCCTCCTCGTCGACGCGAAGTCAGTTACGGAGCGCGCTCATGCGGCCGGCGCGCTGGCCATCGCCTGTGTGGACCCGATCAGCCTCGCGATCCTCGCGCCACCGGGCCAATACGGCGCGGACATTGCTGTCGGCGAGGGGCAGCAGCTCGGTCTGAGCCCAAGCTACGGCGGCCCGCACGTCGGATTCATCTCGTGCCGCAAAGAGCTGGTACGGCGCCTGC
Source organism: Candidatus Acidiferrum sp. (assembly GCA_035571315.1). GTDB lineage: Bacteria > Chloroflexota > Dormibacteria > Dormibacterales > Dormibacteraceae > Palsa-870. The sequence goes on along the minus strand of DATMKM010000047.1, from coordinate 21,187 downwards.
CCGGCCGCCTGATCGGGACCGCGTACGACAAGCAGGGCCGCCGCGGCTTCAACTTGGCGCTGGCTGCCCGCGAACAGCACATCCGTCGCGAGAAGGCGACCTCCAACATCTGCACCAATCACTCGCTGTGCGCGCTCGCGGCGAGCGTCTACATGACCTACATGGGACCGGACGGGATGCGCGAGGTGGCCGAGGTCGGCTTCAGGCGGGCGCACGCGCTGGCTGAGCGGCTAGGAGCGCTGCCGGGCTGGGAGCCGGCGTTTCCCGATCGCCAGTTTCTCAATGAGTTCCCGATGCGCGTCCCGAAAGGACCTGCTGTGATCCGCAAGCTCGCCCGCAAGGGGATCCTGGGACCGCTCGACGTCCATCGCTGGTTCCGCGAGCTCAACGGAGTCGTGACCTTCACCTGCACCGAAGTGAATGACCCGCGAGCGCTCGACGAGCTGGTCGGGGCGCTGGAGTCGTGACCGAGCCTCTCAGCTTCGAAAAGAGCCGGCGGAGCGCGGGCGGCCCTCGTCTGCCCGCCGCGGGCGTGACCGCACCGGGGTCCTCGCAGGTTCTGGCACCGGACCTGCTGCGTGCCAACCCACCGGGGCTCCCGCGGCTCAGCGAGCCAGAGATCATGCGCCACTACAGCCGCCTGGCCTCGATGAACTACTCGATCAGCGAGCAGTTCTACCCGCTGGGCAGCTGCACGATGAAATACAACCCCGTCGTGAACGAAGCGGCGGCTGCGCTGCCGGGGTTTGCCGGTCTCCATCCGTACCAGGACGAGGACACCGTCCAGGGGGCCCTCGAGCTGATGTGGCGCCTGGAGCAGGCGCTCTGCTCTGTGGTCGGGGTGGAACGAGTGACGCTCCAACCGGCCGCGGGCGCGCACGGGGAATGGACCGCCTTGAGGATGATCAAGGCCTACCACCACTCTCGCGGCGACGCTCGAACCGAGGTGCTCGTGCCCGATTCGGCGCACGGCACCAACCCCGCGAGCGCAGCGCTCAGCGGGTTCCACGTGATCGAGGTGAAATCGGGTCCGGACGGGCGGATCAGCCTGGCCGACCTGGAGTCGAAGCTCTCACCACAAGTCGCTGCTCTTATGCTGACAAACCCCAATACCTTGGGGTTATTCGAGCGGGAGATACTGGATATAGCGGAGATGGTGCACGCTACGGGCGCCATGCTGTACTACGACGGCGCGAACCTGAACGCCTTCATGGGCATCTGTCGGCCGGGTGACATGGGATTTGACGCCGTGCACATGAACCTGCACAAGACGTTCACCACCCCTCACGGCGGTGGTGGCCCCGGGGCGGGACCCGTGGGAGTGAAAGCCGAATTGGTGCCGTTCCTGCCCACGCCGACCGTGGAGCGCACCAACGGCCACCTGACGCTCGATTTCAAGCGTCCGAAGTCGATCGGGCGCGTGCGCAGCTTCTACGGCAACTTCGGAATGCTGGTGCGGGCCTACTCGTACATCGTCGCCATGGGCGGGGACGGCCTCACCCAGGCCTCCCACGACGCCGTGCTGGGCGCCAACTACCTGCGCAAGCAGGTCGAGGACGACCTGGAGATGCCCCACGAGGGGCCCTGCATGCACGAGTTCGTGGCGAGCGCCCACAACCTCGCCCCCCAGGGAATCCGGGCACTGGACGTCGCCAAGGCGCTCCTGGACCGGGACTTCTACGCCCCGACGGTCTACTTCCCGCTGGTCGTGCCCGAAGCGATCATGGTCGAGCCCACTGAGACCGAGAGCAAGGCGACCCTGGACGCCTTTGCCGCGGCCATCAAGGAGATCGTCGCGGAGGCCAGATCCAACCCCCAGGCGCTCCACGACGCACCCCAAAAGATGCCCGTCGGGCGCCTCGACGAGGTGGCCGCGGCGCGCAAGATCAACTCCTACCTGCAGGGCCAGGGCGATGATCCGGTGCTGCGCTGGAAACCGGCCGCGAAATAACCCCTGTTAAGGCCCCTCCGGAGGCCATTTTTGAATTCAAAATCCGGTAAAATTTAACTCCTGAACCTCTGCCCAGTTGATCCCCACGAGTTCTCCACGCTGGGAGGGCCAACTTACCGGTAATGGCGGCCAAAAACCCTTTGCCGGAGCAGCCTGACGCGCGTTCGCGCGCCGAGAGCCGCAGGCCCAAACCCTTAGGCGCGGACGTCGCTTACACCGCCGAGCAGATCCAGGTCCTGGAGGGCCGGGAGCATGTGCGGCGGCGCCCGAGCATGTACATCGGCTCGACCTCCTCGACCGGCCTCCATCACCTGGTCTACGAGGTAGTTGACAACGCTGTCGACGAGGCCCTGGCGGGTTACGCGAGCAGGATCGTCGTCACGCTCTTCGCGGACGGCAGCGTCCAGGTCGACGACAACGGGCGCGGCATCCCCGTCGACATGCACAAGAAGGAGGGCCTCTCCGCCCTCGAGCTTGTCATGACCCGGCTCAACGCCGGAGGCAAGTTCGGTGGAGGCGGGTACAAGGTTTCCTCAGGTCTTCACGGCGTTGGAGTGTCAGCCGTCAACTTCCTCAGCGAGCGCCTCCAGGTGTGGGTGCATCTCGGCGCCAAGGTCTACCACCAGGAATACGAGCGGGGAGTGCCCAAGGGCTCGGTCAAGCCCGTCGGTAAGACCGATCGCACCGGGACGATCGTCCGCTTCTGGCCAGACCCGCAGATCTTCCCTGACACGAAGTTCGACCGCGAGGTCATCGAGCACCGGCTGCGCGAGATGGCGTACCTCAACAAACGCCTCGAGATCGCGCTTGCGGACGAGCCGCTTGGGTTCACCACCACGTTCTACTTCGAAGGCGGCATCGTCTCGTTCGTGCGCGCGCTGAACCGCGACAAGGCAGTCGTCAACCACGTTCCGTTCTACGTCGACCGCGAAGTCGAGGGAACGCAGGTGGAGATCGCGCTCCAGTACAACGACACGTTCGTCGAGAACGTGATCGCATTCGCGAACACCATTCACACGATCGAAGGTGGCAGCCACCTGACGGGCTTTCGTTCCGCGCTGACCAACGTGCTGAACCGCTACGCGCGTAAGGCTGCCATTCTCAAGGAGCAGGACCCCAACCTCACCGGTGAGGACGTGCGTGAGGGCCTCACCGCGGTGATCAGCGTCAAGGTCCTTGAGCCGCAGTTCGAAGGACAGACCAAAGGCAAGCTGGGCAACGCAGAGGTCCAGGGCCACGTCTCGATCGCGCTCACCGAAGGTCTCACCCAGTACCTCGAGGAGAACCCTTCGGAGGGTCGCCGCATCGTCGAGAAATCGCTGACCGCGGCGCGCGCACGAGAGGCCGCGCGCAAGGCGCGCGACCTGGTGCAGCGCAAGAGCTTGCTCGAGTCGAGCACGTTGCCCGGCAAGCTTTCCGACTGCTCCGAACGCGACCCGGCGCTGTGCGAGCTCTACATCGTGGAGGGCGACTCCGCGGGCGGCACCGCCAAAGGCGGCCGCGACCGCCGCACGCAGGCCATCCTGCCGCTGCGCGGCAAGATCCTCAACGTCGAGAAGGCGCGCCTCGACAAGGTCCTCACGTCAGACGAGATTCGCAACCTGATCACCGCGATGGGCGCGGGCGTGGGGGACAACTTCAACGTCGAGAAGATGCGCTACCACCGCGTGATCACGATGACTGACGCCGACGTCGACGGCAGCCACATCCGCACCTTGCTGCTGACATTCTTCTTCCGCTACTTCCCCGCGGTGATCGAAAAGGGCTACCTCTACATGGCGCAGCCGCCGCTGTTCAAGGTGTTCAAGGGCAAGCAGATCGTCTGGTGCCATTCCGAAGGCGACCGCGACAAGGCCCTACGCCAGCTGGGCAAGAATGCCGAGTCGGCGCGCATGAAGGGTCTCGGTGAGATGAACGCCGAGGAGCTGTGGCAGACCACGATGAACCCGGCGACGCGCGTGCTGCTACAGGTCACGGTGGAAGACGCGGCTGCGGTCAATGACACGTTCGAGAAGTTGATGGGCCCGGACGTCGAGCCTCGCAAGAAATACATTCAGGCGCACGCCAAGAGCGTCCGCAACCTCGACATCTAGCGAGTCGTAGCAGTGCGAATAGCAGTCGACGCCATGGGCGGCGACTTCGCGCCCGCCCAGGTTGTGGAGGGTGCCGCCCGAGCCGCCGTCGAGTATGGAATCGACATCTCGCTGGTCGGCCTGCCGTCGGCGGTCCAGCCGCTGCTCGATTCTCACCCGCGCCTCCAGCTCGTGCCCTGCACACAGGTAATCGAGATGGACGAACATCCCGCGCAGGCCGTCCGAACGAAGCTCGATTCATCGATGTCGGTGTGCGCCCGCATGTGCAAAGAGCGGCGGGCCGACGGCTGGATCTCGGCCGGCAACTCCGGCGCCGTCATGGCCGCGGCGCTTTTCATCCAGGGCCGGATCAAAGGTGTCGAGCGCCCGGCGTTGGGCTCCATCGTGCCGACGCAGAACGGCTTCGCTTATTTCCTCGACGTCGGCGCCAACGTCGACTCGAAACCCGAGTACATGGTCCAGTTCGCTGCGATGGGCGCGGTGTACGCCAGGGAGATGCTCGGCCGCACCAACCCCCGGGTCGGGCTGCTCAGCAACGGGGAAGAGGAGGGCAAGGGCGACGAGCGCGTCAAGGAGACGAGCCGGCGCTTGAAGGCATCGCTCAAGGGATTCATCGGCAATGTCGAGCCGAAGGACATCTACAGCGCGAAAGCCGACGTGATCGTCGCTGACGGATTCGTCGGCAACGTCGCGATCAAGATGGCCGAGGCCACCGCGGAGTTCCTGTTCCGCAACCTTCGCGACGAGATACCAAAGACGATGCGTGGCAAGCTCGGAGGCATGCTCATCCGCTCAGACGTCCGGCGCCTGCGCGCTCGAGTCGACTGGCGAGAGTTCGGCGGCGCGCCCCTGCTCGGAATCGACGGCGTGGCGGTGGTCGCCCACGGCCGTTCCGACGCCCGGGCGATCAAGAACGCCATCAGAGTGACGCGCGATGCGGTGGAGAATCACCTCGTCGGTAAGATTCGGGCAGAGGTGGGTAAGTGAGCAAGAACGGCGCCAACGCAAGGACGCGGGTGGTCGTGACCGGGATGGGGACCGTGAACCCTCTGGGCAAGAACCTCGAGGAGTACTGGGACGGGCTCATCGAAGGACGCAGCACCGGCCGTATGGCCGAGGGTTATCCCACGGAAAAGCTCACCACAAAGTTCGCCTGCGAAGTGCCCAACTTCGACCCGCAGGACTTTATGGATCGCAAGGCCGCGCAGCGCATGGCGCGTTTTTCACAGATGGCGGTCGCGGCCTCCACGATGGCGCTCGCCGACTCCGGGCTCGACCTCGCCAACGAAGACAGCTTCCGGGTCGGCGTCGACATGGGGACCGGCATCGGCGGTTTCATCGAGATGACCCAGGGCGCCATCTCCTACGCCACGAAAGGACGCCTCAACCCGCTCTATGCGCCGATGATCATCCCGAACATGGCGGCGGCCTCGGTGGCCATGGCGTTTCACCTGCGCGGGCCGAACACGACTGTGACGACCGCCTGCGCGGCGTCCACGCACACGCTGGGCGACGCGAGCAGGATCATCCAGCACGGCGACGCCGACGTCATGCTCGCAGGAGGCTCCGAGGCTTCGCTCTGTGAGGTCGGGATCTCCTCGTTCAACTCGATCCGTGCGCTGTCGACGCGCAACGAAGCTCCGGAGAAAGCGAGCCGGCCGTTCGACCGTGACCGAGACGGCTTCGTGCCCGGCGAAGGCGCGGGCATCCTGGTTCTCGAGTCGGAGGAGCACGCGAAGAGTCGCGGCGCGCGGATCTACGGCGAGGTGCTTGGCTATGCGACGACGTGCGACGCCTTTCACCAGGTCGCACCCGACGAGACCGGAGAGGCCCCGGCGATGGCCGTGACGCTCGCGATAAGGGATGCCGGCATCCAGGCGACAGACATCGACTACGTCAACGCGCACGGCACTTCGACGCAGCTGAACGACGCCGGCGAAACCAAAGCGCTGAAGATCGCGCTCGGCGACCACGCATATAAGGTCGCGATCAGCAGCACCAAGTCGATGATCGGCCACCTGCTCGGCGCCGCCGGCGCAGTGGAGGCCATCGCGACCTTGCTCACCATCAACCGCGGCATCATCCACCCGACCATCAACTACGAAAACCCCGACCCGGCGTGCGACCTGGACTACGTGCCGAACCAGGCGCGGAGGAAGGACGTGCGCATCGCCATCTCGAATGGTTTTGGCTTCGGCGGGCACAACGCCGTGGTGGTCTTGAAGAAGTACGAGGAGTGATTCGACAAACCAGTGACTGACGAAAACAACATCGGAACCATCGTTTCGCGAAGCCTCCAGGAGGAGATGCAGACCTCCTACATGGAGTACGCGATGTCCGTCATCATCAGCCGGGCGCTGCCCGAGGTGCGTGATGGGCTGAAGCCGGTGCAGCGACGCATCCTCTACGCCATGCACCGCGCAGGTGCCACATCCGGCAGCAGGTATCGCAAATGTGCTGCATTCGTCGGGGACGTGCTCAAGCTGTACCACCCGCATGGCGACCAGTCGGTCTACGACGCGCTGGTCCGCATGGCACAGCCGTTTTCGATGCGCTATCCACTGATTGATGGGCAGGGCAACTTCGGAAGCGTCGACGGCGACCCGCCGGCCGCGATGCGGTACACCGAGGCTCGCCTGTCCGCGATCACCGGCGAGCTGATGGACGACATCGAAAAGCAAACCGTCGACATGGTCCCGAACTACGACGGCACCGAGGAGCAGCCGGCGGTGCTGCCGGCCCGCCTGCCGAACCTGCTGGTCAACGGCGCGACCGGAATCGCGGTCGGCATGACAACCAACATCCCGCCGCACAATCTTCGCGAGATCACGGCCGGCGTGAAGCACCTCATCGAAAATCCAGAGGCGACGGGCGAAGACCTGCTCTCGTTCATCAAGGGCCCGGACTTTCCGACCGGCGGCAAGATCATGGGGACGGCGGGCATCAAGGCGGCGTACGCCACTGGCCACGGCCGCATCATCGTGCAGGCGCGGCACACGTTCGAACAGGCGCCGAATGGCCGCGAGCGCATCATCATCGACGAGCTTCCCTACGCCGTGAACAAGGCGACGCTGGTCGCCAAGATCGCCGAGCTGGTGGCCGACCGCAAGCTGGAGGGCATCGCCGACCTGCGCGATGAGTCCGACCGGGATGGCATGCGCATCGTGATCGAGCTCAAGCGCGACGCCCGGGTGTTCACCGTGCTGAACAACCTCTACAAGCACACGACGCTCCAGACCACGTTCGGCGTGATCATGCTGGCGATCGTCGACGGGCGTCCGCTGATCCTGAGCCTCAAGCAGGCCCTGCAGCTCTTCATCGAGCACCGCCGCGACGTCATCCTGCGGCGCACCCGCTTCGATCTCGACCGCGCGCAGGAACGGGCGCACATCCTCGAGGGCCTGAAGATCTGCCTCGACCACCTGGACGAGGTGATCAAGACGATCCGCGCGGCGGCCGACCCGGACATCGCCTCGACCGAGCTGCAGAGCAAGTTTGGTCTGAGCGAACGGCAGGCCAAGGCCGTGCTCGCCCTCACGCTGAGCCGCCTCACGCGACTCGAGCGCGGAAAGATCGACGCCGAGTACGAAGAGGTGATCAAGACCATCGCCTACCTCGAGTCGATCCTCGCGAGCGACCAGAAGGTGCGGCTGCTGATCAAGGACGAGATGGATGACCTGGCCAAGAAGTACGGTGACGACCGCCGGACCGAGATCACAGACCAGGAGGCAAGCGAGCTGTCAGCGGAGGACCTCGTGCCGAAAGAAGAGGTCGTGGTCACGCTGACTCACCGAGGCTACGTCAAGCGCCAGCCGCTGCGCGTGTTCCGCGCGCAGAAACGGGGTGGCGTCGGCCTCAAGGGAGCGAAGCCGACGGCTGGGAGCGACGCCCCCAGCGGCACGCGCGAGGAGGACTACGCGCTGCACCTCCTGACCACGCACACCCACGCCTCGATGCTCTTCTTCACTCAGAGCGGGCGCGTGTTTCAGCTGCGCGTGCACGAGGTGCCCGAGCGCGAGCGGCAGGCCAAGGGCGTGCCGGTCAACAACCTGATCGACATCGACTCGAACGAGCGCATCACCGCGGTCTTCGTGCGCCCGGAAACAGAGGCCGAGGCGCGCTACATGCTGATGGTCACCAAGAACGGATACATCAAGAAGACGGCGCTGGCCGAGTACGCCAACGTGCGCCGCAACGGCTTGATCGCGATCAACCTGCAGGAGGGCGATGAGCTCGACTGGGTGACACCAACTGGCGGCTCGGACGAGATACTGATCGCGACCGAGCTCGGCAAGGCGATCCGATTCAGCGAAACGGAGGTGCGCGCGATGGGCCGCGACACCCAGGGCGTCATTGGTATCAAACTCGGCAAGGGAGACGCGGTGGCCGGCATGGCCGCGGCGACTCATGGAGGCGACCTGCTCGTCATCACGCAGCGGGGTTACGGGAAGCGGACGCCCGTCTCCGAGTACCCGATGCACCACCGGGCGGGCCAGGGCGTGTTCACCCTCAAGGTCACCGATCGTGTCGGCAAGCTCACGGCAATGCGTGTCGTGAGCGATCCCGAAGAGGAGGTGCTCGTCATCAGCGCGAGCGGCATGGTGCTTCGCACCCAGGTGGGAGCGATCTCGCGTATCGGGCGCCAGACGCAGGGCGTGATCGTGATGCGCATCGCCCCGGACGACCAGATCGTGGCGATCGCCCCGGTGGCCGCCATCGAAGACGAGGACGTTAAAGAGTAAGTCGGTGCTGACCACAATCGGCGTCTGGCTTCTGGTGGTCAGCGCGGTGGCGATCGTGGTCGAGGGCGTGCTGGCGGGAGTCTGGGCGGCGTCTCTCGTCAAGCGCTCCCGCGCCCTGTCGGAAGGCATCGAGGCCCAGCGCGCCTTGATCGAGGACGACCTGGTACGTCTGCGGACCGCGATCGAGGAGACCAGGCGATTGTGGCGACCCTATGAGCGCATCCTGCGATGGGTGCGCCACCCGCTGGTGATCGCACTGCTGGAATCGCTGGCCAGGCGACGAGCGGGAGCCCGATGACCGAGGCTCGAGAAAAGGCCAAGCCGTCCGGAGACGGCTTCGCCCACCAGGCGGTCGAAGACGCAGTGGCGCGAGAGCGGGCTCGCATCGCGCGCGAGCTGCACGACGGGATCGCCACCGATCTCGCCGGGGCCATATCGCTTTTCAAGGTCTACCTGGAGGGCAGGAAAGGCCAACCGGACCAAACCCTGAAAAATGTGTTCGAGATCATGGAGCGCCTGCTCAAGCACGTCCGCGAGGCCCTCACCGACCTGCGACCGCCACCGATCTCGCCGGACGGTCTCGTCGGCGATCTTCGCCAGCAAGCGGATGAGCTGGCGCGCCTTTATGGAATTCGCGTCGAGCTGTCGAGCAACGGGACCGAGGACCTGCTGTCCGCTCGACAGCGTGAGGTGGTCGCGCAGGTGGTGCGAGAAGCGTTGACGAATGTGCGACGCCACTCGGGCTCTTCGATCTGCCGGGTCAAGATGGGATTTGCCGCGCGGCCGTTCCTCATCGAGGTGTCCGACGAGGGTAAAGGCACCATCGACGGAAAGAGCCCGGGCTATGGACTCATCGGGATGCGCGAAAGGGCGGCCGGGATTGGCGGCCGCCTCGAGGTAGTGAGCACCGAGGGCCGTGGAACAACGGTGTTCCTTTTCGGCCCGGCCTAAGTCCAGGTCATCAGCATCACCTCCCCCTAGAGCCGGAACGACCGGCGCCGCGATCGCATCTCTTCCAGCGGAAGCGCGAGCTCGTCGGCATCGACCCTCTGTAGCTTCCTGGTGACGCTTGCGACCAGCTCGCGTGAGGCGTGATCGTCGACCCGGATGGCGCGGGCGATCTCTTGCGTCGAGAGTCCATAGCTCAGCAGCTGAGCCACCTCACCCTCGCTCTCGTTGAGGCGCCCTAGCGGGCCACGCAGCGCCGCCACGAGAGGCGCGAGCGAGGCGCCTAGGTTGATGGCATAGGTGATGTCGTCCTCTGAGTACCAGTGATCGCGCCGGCACCCGACTATGAGCAAGCCGATCGGCCGCTGGCCTGCCTCGCCCACCGGCGCGTAGAGCAGCGCCGGCCAGTCCATCTCCCAGTCGTACCCCATCGACGGGCGCGGGTTTTCGACCAGCGTGTTCATGATCGTCGGGCGCTGCTCGAAGAGGGCGCGACGGGCCAGCGGCATCAGCGGGCGGCCCTGGAGGAAGCGGCGCGAAATCTCGGAGGCGGCGATCGGCTGGAGCCATCCGGCGCGCAGGTAGCCGAGGACCCAACGGTCGTGGCAAAGACCGTCTAGGGCCAGTCCCAACCGGCGCCTGGCTTGCTGGAGCTGAGGGAGCTGGCCCATGTCCCGAGGTTATGCGCGGCCCGCTGCCTCGACCTCATGGCTGGTTCAGCGTTTCCTCAAGAATCCTTGAACCTGATAGGTTGCGGCTGGGGTTTGGGAGGGGTGACCAGGTTGCTTGTCGTCGACGATGAGCCACGCAACGCGGAGCTGACCGCTGCGCTGCTGCGGCGTGCGGGTTACGTGGTCGAGATTGCGGGCAGCGGGACCGCAGCGCTCGCCAGCGTTCGATCAAGCTCGCCGGACCTGATGCTGCTCGATTACGAGATGCCTGACATGGAGGCTCCGGAGGTGCTCGACACGCTGCGGTCGGGAGCCGATCGGATCGCATTTCCCGTGATCATCCTCACAGGGGCGCGTCACGCGGCTGGAGACCAGGTGCTCGGCATCGAGCGGGGCGCGAGCGACTACATCGTCAAGGGGACTGACCGGCAGGTGCTGCTTGCGCGCGTGCGCGGAGCCCTACGCGACCGTGCTCCGGAGACGCGAGTCATCGCGAGCGGGCGGCTGAGAATCGACATGGCGAGCGGCGAGGCCTGGCTGGGCGAACGAGCCCTGAAGCTCGAGCGACGCCCGCAGATGATGCTGCAGCTCCTCGCCGGTCGTCCGGGTGAGGTGGTGGGGCGTGAGGAGCTTCTCGAGCGTGTTTGGGGCACCACCTACACGGGTTTCGACCACAGCGTCGAGCAGGCTGCGCACCAGATTCGGCGCGCGTTGAAAGAGCCGGGCTGGATCGAGACGGTTCGTGGACTCGGCTACAGGTTTGTCGCCCAGCCCTGAGCTGGCGCCTGCCCTGCATCGGCTGCGCTCGAGCCTGGCGCGGTTGAAGGCGGAGCTCGAGCTGGCTGAGTCCGACGAGGCGGAGGCCACACCCGGCCGTCTGCTGGGTGATCTCAACGAGGCGCTCGTCTTGCTCCAGGAGGTCGAGCAGGCGGCCTTTGGCGTGGTGACGGTGCTCGTGGTCGACGACGACGTAAGGCTCGCCGAGCTCACCGCTCGCGGACTCAGGCGCTTGGGCTACGACGCCGACTCGACGAACACCCTGAGAGACCTGAGGCCCAAGGAGATCGTGGTGTTCGACCTTGGCCTGTCTCATGAGCTCGATCAAAGCGCGCGTACCGCCCTGAAAGCGGTGCGCCCGATCGTGGTCACGGGAGCCACCGACCCAGGTTCAAGAGCTTTGGCCGCCAGCCTCGACGCGAGCGACTACCTGGTGAAGCCGGTTGAGCTGGATGACCTCGTGAAGGCGATCAGCCGGCGACTGGCGGAAGGGTGACCCCGAATACTGCTCGAAGCCGCTTGCCTTCGTAGAGGACCCCGCCCTGGTGCCCGCGTAGATGATCCTCGTAGAGGAGATAGTCACAGTCCACTCGCAGGCCGCCCACATGAACCTCAAATGGGCGGCCGCCACGCTCTCTTCTTAGTTGACCAGGTAAGTGGAACGCGACGATGAATGATTACGACCTAACAAGCCCCCACCAGACCGTTCCCATGGACTCGTCGGCTTCGGCAACCATTGTCACGCCGCTGCGAGGCGTAAGGCGATCGCTGTCGAACAGAAGACGCGGATGGATCATCGCCGCTGTGCTGATGGGTTCGGTGGTCGGGCTTTCCGCATGCGGCACGTCCTCGGCAACGGCCACGCCCCCCTCCGCCGCAGCAGCCGGCCGCAGCGCGGGATCTAATGCTCGGTCAGGGCCGGCCTCAGGGGGTGCAGCCGGCACGGTCGCCACCATGTCCGCGTCGGGCTTCTCGCTGTCGACCTCAGCGGGTCAAAAGGTGAGCGTCACCGAAGCGCCCTCTACGACATATCAAAAGGGCACGAGCTCCGTCTCGGCGAGTGCCATTACAACTGGCCAGGACGTCCTCGTACTTGGGACGACCAACGGAACGACCATCACGGCCACGCAGGTCATCCTGCAACTGATTGGTGGCAACGGATCAGCGACTTCCTCGACGGCCGGGGTTATCCCCTTCCAGCCCGGTGCGCCGACCACGTCAAAGCAGGTCGGTCAGATCCCGGCGAACTACAGTCAAGGGTCGGGAACGATCGTCAACGGAACTGCAGCCAATAGTGCGACGGAGTCTGCGCTAGCCGCCTACCCGGGGGGCATCGTGGACCGTGTTGTGCAGCTGAGCAATGGGGAGTACGAGGTTCACAACATCGGCGTCAATTGGCCGCACCACATCTTCGTTAGCCAGGATTTCAAGGTCGTCGGCGCCAACTAGAGTTTTGTTCAGTCTATAAAGGGCGGTAAGGTCACCGTGAAAATCGCACCCGACGGTTGCCCTCGTAAATCAGTTCGCCTTGATGCCAGCGCGTGCGATCCTCCTATATGAGGCAATGGACCGAACGCCCCCACCCCGCTCTTGAGCGAACCTGCAAGAACTCGGCCCCGACGCTCGTGCCCGAATCCAACTTAACCCCAGTCGGTCTGGTTGTCTGTCGGAGTTTCGCCCAGCCTGACCCTAGGGATCGCTAACGTCGAAGAGGCGTGGGAGCATATCCCGGCTCCACGCTTTCTCGACCGAGATTTCAACCCAGCGAAAACGTCGTCGCATCAGGATGTGCGACACGAGCGCTGCAATCCAGCCTAACCAGGTCATTCAGCCCCTCCGCCCTCTGTGTACTCCGTCGAAGGCAATGTCGCAATCGGTCTTGCGTCCTGCGGTCGAGGGACTCGAGCCCATCCGCTAGGTGAACGGGCAGCTCGCGGGGAGTATGTTGGGCCTTCTGGCCAAGCTTCTTGCGTGGGTGCGTGCCGTCCAGCAAAAGGGATTTGCTGCCCGTACGTCGCAGCGCTGGTTTATTCCGGTGCTCTTACTTGGGGCACTTGCCGTCGGGTCGCTTTTAGCGGGAGTCACAGTAGGTGGTCGGCTGGCCGGCAACCCTCCAACCCGAGGGGTATCCCAGGCCGGTCTCGTGACTCCCTCAACTTCGGCTGCGACCCCCACTTCGTCGTCGGCGCCATCTCGTACGGCGACTCCGCCTCCCACACCGACTCAGTCGCCCTCACCAACACACGCGGCGCCATCCAAGACACCAGTGGTTCAAACCCCACTCGCGCCGGCAGTCGCGAGATCGTCATTCGGTACGCGCGGGATCTTTCGCTTCAGCTCAACCGACTGGCCTGCCATTCACGCGGCCGGCTTCAACGCTTCAACGGACGGTGGAATCCAGGATGCCGGTGATGCACAGGCGGCCAACGGACTTGCTGGAATGGTTTGGGTCGCTGCATATGACAACACCAGTTGCGCCCAGACGATGAGCGACTCGGCCATCGCGAGCTTGGTCCAGGCGAACGTCAGCGCAGGGCACCGAGGTCTCCGCTACCAGGTCGGAGACGAGCCAACCGCAAACGGCTGTAATGCCGCCCCCACGTACGCGCACATCACGCAGCTGGTTCATGGAGTAGACGGCAGCGCCAAGACGTGGGTGGCCGACGACCAGTTCCAGGAAGGCAACGCGGTTCAGCAGGGCGTGCCGATGAGCGGTTCGGTGGACATCCTGGCGTTCGACATCTATCCCTGTGAGAGCGGGCCGTGCGACTACGCCACGATCGACCGGGCGGTGCAGCAGATCCATGCCGCTCGGGTGACCAACTGGGAGTTCATCATCCAGGACTTCAGCAGCGGCCCGTGGCGTTGGCCGACACCCACTGAGATTCAGGGGCAGTTCGAACACTGGAAGGGACAGGGAGCGATCGGATACTGGGTTTACGCATGGGACTATCAAGGTCAGCAGGTCAGTGGGCAGCTTGGCAACGTGGCCGCCTTGCTCCAAATCAATTCGCAGTAGCGAAACCACGACCCGTCAGGCCGCCCGTTGGTATGAACTAAGAGCGTCTACGGCGGGTCTTGTTGCGCTTCCGATAGGCGGCTGGGATCGGCTGCCCCAGCTCGCGCATGGTTTTCCGCCAGTCGTCATCGTGACCGGCGACGGCAACGAGGTGGGCCAACTCGTGCATGACCGTCGCGGAAAGCTCCCGGCTGCCACGCTTAAGGACGTCCCTGGGCGAGCGGATACAGATCCAGCCGCGGTTGGAGTCTTTCGGGTACTGGTGAGCGTGGGCGTAAACATCTGGGGTCAGCGGCGAGCCATCAACACATTGGCCCACACACAGACCACGTACCCGGCTGTGGGCAAGCAGCTCGATGAGTGTCATGGCCGGCCCCAACGGCGGCGGCCCAAGGCTATCTCGGTTAATTGCGGCTGCACAGTGGAAGTCCAATGGTGGGCCTTTGCTGCGGCGGCATTAATAGGCAGTTTGTAGCGGGTCGATCTGGGTCAATCGTCCGGGTCCGGGGGGTCCGGCAGCCGCCGCCTGGAGCGAATTTGGATCAATCCAGGGCAATTTCGGCCGAAGGGTGTAGCCTCACTTGCGGTAGGGGCAAGGCAAGAGATGGGGGCAGCCTCCTGGGAACACCCAGGTAAGGATCAAGACCAACGGCACGGTGCTGGCGACGCCGCGGACTCCATGGCGTCGGCCGATCCTCTGCCGAATGACGCCATGCGATCCTGGCTGGCCAGAGGAATCCACACCTTCGGTATCGATCCTCGCCGCCTCGGCGGCCGGGGTCATGCACGGCGAGTTCTCGGAGAAGATCGCCCGTCAGCTGTCGCGGCTGCCGGGGCCTGGCGAGGGCTCGCGTCAGCACTTCAGCGACACACGCTGCACAACGCGCTGACGCGGCTCAGCGCCGCGGAGCGGCAGGTCGTCACTCTTGCCTATCTCGAGGGCCGAACCAACCGCCAGATCGCGGCCACTTTGGGAGTATCAGTGAGTACGGTCAGGCGGCGGCTTTGGCTCGCGCTGGAGCATCTCGACGAGTACGTCCGCCACACTGGCACCTGGGTCTCTTCAATTCTGCTTCTCGGCTTGGTCTACGTACTCGACCGGTCCGCGAGGCTCGGACGATTCGCAAACCAAACAGGCGCGTCGGACTGGACCCACAAGCTGGCAGCGGCCGTAGCCGTCGGCGCGGTGAGCGTGGCGGGAATCAGCTTATTGGCGACCAACCTCCACTCTTCGAACGCCAATCACGCGTCCCCTCCAGCGACTGCCCGTTTGATCCAAAGCATGCCTCGCTCAACCGGGTCATCCTTACCAAATCCAGGGCCATTAGCCCCGAGCACGAGCACTTCGAGCCCTGCCGTTGCCCGATCGGCCACCCCGCATGCGGCTAAAGCGACGGTGGCCGTTTCCGACCCCAATGATGAAGAGACCGAGCAAGGGGACACCACATCCGATCAGGCGGACCGAGCGGATAGTAAGCCGCATGTCGCTACGCTCAAAGACCACTCAAAGCACACTCGGCCGACTGGTCAGTAACAACAATCTAATACCCCCGGGCGAAACGCGATCCGCGTCCCGCCGTCCACGTGCCGATCCGCCTATTTACGAAGGATTAGACCTCTGACCCCCAGCTGATCGGGCCGAGGGCCAGCTCGGAGATTGTCAAGGGAGTGGCGACCCGGATCGGGGCGACGAACCCGGCTCAGATGGATTTCCCATCGTCCTGGCTCCCATCCCTTGCTACCCCGCCGATGGCATAGACCCCAATCGGCGGCCTGTCAGTCGAGCAAACGGACCCCCTCTCTGACCAATGAGCTGGCGAATGGTGGCAGGGTGACGGTGAAGACCCCGCCTCGCCGATTTCCTTCGTAAATCAACTGGCCCTGATGCTCGCGCACAATCCCGTAAGACATGAACAAACCGAGCCCAGTACCCCCCTCCTTGGTCGTGAAGTGGGGCTCGAAGAGGTGATGGCGCTGGTCGTCTGTCACGCCCGGTCCGTCGTCGGCGACGCTGAAGTAGGGCCACCCGTTGCCACGTCGGCCGGAACTCAGCTCGACATGGCCGTTGACTGCGACCGCGTCGATGGCGTTATTGACCAGGTTCGTGATTACCTCTCGTAGGAGAAGCGGGTCGGCGCGAACTCTCACCTCTTCGGGGGACTCACGGAGCGCCAGCTGGACTTCCTTAGTCCGGGCTCGTGGCCTCGCCATCCCAAGGGCGCGTGTGATGAGCTCGTTGAGGTCGACGGGCTCGATCGCGTACGACACACGGGGCGTTGCCCCCTGGGAAAGACTTCGAAGGACGGTGACTGCGTCGTTGGCCGCCGCGGTCGCGGTCGCGATGCTTTCGCGGTCGACTGGATCAAGCCGGCGCGGGTCGATCTCCTTCAAGTAACCGGCCGCGTTCGCCACATGATTCCGCAAGTTGTGTATCACCCCTTCCACCGCACGGCTATGAAAGAGGTGGCGGTCAGCATCGGAAAGCTCGGACTCGAGCACGCGGCGCACGCGCCGTCCAGAAATGGTGTCGGTCAAGGCAAGCGCCAGTACGCAAACCACGGTGGCGAGGAAGTACCCAAGGAGCGACCCATCTAGGACGTAGCTGACCAGCAACGCTGCAAGGGCGAAATAACCAAACGCGAGATAGAAGGAGGGCGTGAAGTTGTGCTTGACAATACTTGGTACTGACTCTGCGGTGCGAATAGACAGAGCTCCCGCCACGAGAACCCAGCAAGCAACAGTCAGGGCGACTAGCACGATTAACCGACCTCCCAGTGACAACGTGCCTCCGAGACGCAGCTGAGATGCGACGGCGGCACCAATTGCCGCGTAAGCAGCAGAGATGGCAGCATTGGCCACAATCTCCCAACGACCCCGCCGCCGGTGGGCCAGGGCAGAGGCGATGCCCACGATTGTGGCGTGCAGTGGAGATAGCAAGATGGCCGCGACGCCTATTGCTAGGCCCGAAAGGTTCAGATGGCCTCGCTCAATTCGAATGTCAACTGAACTAAGGAGGACGATGGCAACGACCAGATAGACGACTTCAGCTATTTGATCAGTGCCTGGGCTGTTCTGTGCTCGAGATATCAGATCAAGTAACACGACCACACCGGAGACCAGTGCTACATATCCGTAGGACGCAACTTTCCGGGTTACTCCCATATTGCTAAGCTGCTGCCATCCCGAAGCCTGCGACCGATCGAAAGGTGCACCGGGTGCTCGTCGTCGACGACAGCATCCTTCCGCGTGCGGCAGCGCGCGCGATGCTCGGCTCGGCTTCCAATCTCAGACTGGTGGGTGAGGCCTCATCTGGCGCCGAAGCGCTCGATGTAATCGGCTCTCTGAAGCCCGATCTCATCCTCATGGACGTACACATGCCGGACATGGACGGTCCTGCCACAGCAAGAGCCGTTCTCAGCAAAAACCCGGACATCAAGGTAGTCGCCTGGACTGTATCGGAATCCAGCGACGATCTACTACGAATGATGCAGGTCGGCTGCTCGGGATATGTATTGAAGGACGCCGGCCCCGGCGAGCTGCAGCGGGCTCTGCTGTCTGCGCTTCGCAGCGAAAGTCCAGTGCCACGCAAAATGATCCCGGAGGTTCTGCGTCGAGTGGCTGAATCGACCCCTCTATCCAAGAGTGACCTGGCGCCGCTCACTTCGCGGGAAATGCAGATCCTCCGGGGCATCGCCAAGGGCCACACGACCAAGCGAATGGCGGGGGATCTCGGCCTAGCAGCTCCGTCGATCGAGACACATCTTCACAACGTATTCCGGAAGTTGAGTGCCACCAACCGCGGTGAAGCAGTGAGCACGGCATTGAAGGTAGGACTCCTGACGCTAGCCGACATGTAACCAGATCTCTGTCAGTCGACCCATGGATTTCCATGAGCCGTCCATGGGATTTGACGATATCTATCCCGTGCGCCTATGTGGATGCTTACGTCACGACAGTGACTTGGAAGTACGGAGCCGCAGAGAAGGGAATTTAAGATCAGGGATTAGGAGGGACTCGACATGGTGCGTATGTTCAGGCGATTGCTGCGCGGCGGGAGTCGATCGCGGGTCGTCGGCGGTTGGACCACTTAGAACGAATTGAAGCAAGCCGGCGCGTAACCGGCTTGTACTTGTTGGAAATGGCTCGTTAGGGAGGATTCGCTCCCGAATCGGCGGGCTAGAATTTCCGCGTTGCTGCCACTTCGCCTGCTGCCGTGGCCCGCTCGAATCTATTTGATCCTGGTCTGCGCGATTGGGATCGGAATGCTGCCGCTTGGCTGGTTGCTTCACCGGCCATCCGTATCAGACATTGGCACTCTCCTTTACCTAGGAATTGGTACGCAGCTAGCTTTCTTGAGGGGCATTCCGTGGACAACGGGCCGGCAGACTGTTGGTGACCCCCTCCTTATTGCGGCTGGGCTGTTCTCGCCAGGCTTCGGGGTCGGATTGCTTACATGGCTTGCAATCTTTGATGGCCGTGTGCCGGGCAAGTCACATACGTGGGGAGGATTTTTCTTCAATCGAGCTCTGTTTTCCATCGCCCATGTGCTGCCGTCGGTTGCAGTTTCCTCGATCGGCGACCTCAGCGTGGACTGGTGGGCAGTTCCGGTTCGTACTGCTATCTACGCCGTGGCCTCAGTGGGGATCAACTATTTCATCACGGCGAACCTCTATGCGTTTATAGAGCGCACATCATTGTGGAACACGATCGCACAGAACGTTGGCGTCTCCACACTCCTCGCAACCCTCGTACTTAGCTTCGCTGGAGGAATTCTTTACCTCCTCCTCCAGACAAAACCGTTCCCGGTAGGCTACGTCATCGCGCCTGGTCTATTCGGTTTCGTTCTGGCGGTACGCGGAAATGTTGCGGATGCTCAAAGGCAGACCCTTCTCAAGGATCAGACATTGGACTTGGCGGCTCAAGCCCTTGATGCCCGAGACCGCTACACCGAGAGACACTCAATACGCGTATCCGAGATGGCCGGCAGATTGGGAGAGCATCTCGAGCTGGGGGACCGCGAGTGCGAGCTGATTAGAACTGCCGGCTCGCTCCATGACCTTGGAAAAATCGGTGTGCGCGATGACATATTGAACAAGCCCGGACCCCTCACCGAGGAGGAATGGGAGATCATGCGACGCCATCCCGACATCGGGGCAGACATGATTGCTCAACATTCTGCGCTCGCGGAGGTGGCACCGATTGTCCGGCACCACCATGAACGCTGGGACGGGACGGGCTATCCGGCTGGCCTAAAGGGCGACGTCATTCCGTTTGGCGCTCGAATCCTGGCGGTCGCGGACTCTTACGACACCATAACCGGCACTCGTCTGTATCGACCCTCGTTGATGACTCCAATTGAGGGCGTGGAGGACATCAGTCGGCGGGCTGACCACTGGTACGACCCCAACGTGGTCGACGCGCTCCGGGAATTGCACGGCTTGAAGCCACTGGAGGTTGTGAATCGACCCGACGTTCCACGCCGAGTCACCACGCTCAGAGTTCTCCGGACAAATCCTGGGTTCAGTAGCTTGATCACCTCCATCGGGATATCAGCACTCGGCGACCCGTTGACTCAAGTTGCAACGCTGGTCTCGATCTACCTGGCGATCAAAGACCCTCGATTCGTCGCGCTCGCATTCATAGTCCAGGCGCTCGGAACAGTTGCCATCAGTAGCATCGGAGGAGGCCTGGCTGACAGGTTTCCTCGGCGCGGCCTGGTTATCGGGCTTGAACTGGCTCGAGCGGCGATGTTGCTGGCGACGCCGTTCCTAATCGGGGCACATTCAAGGTGGTGGCTCATCTATCCGATTCTCGTCTTCCTTGCCTGCGTCAACGCGATCGTTCAGCCCGCGCGTCAAGCCGCGATACCTAACCTCGTGCCCGCAGGACAGGTTGGGAAGGCAAATGCCATCGTTGCCGCGACATCAATGCTCGCTGGCGCGATCGGATTCGGCGTCGCGGGGGCAATCTTGGCGCTCTCACCTACAAGGTCCACTCCCAACATGCTCTTCATCGCAGACGCCATGACATTTGTGCTTGCGGCCGCGATCGTTTTCAGTATTCCGAACCTCGGAGGGGGAACCTCGCAAGCTTCGGTGTCGGGGGCGTTGCGGCGGTCGTGGTCGATAGTCGCTGCCCGACCACACCTCGTGATCGGAACGCTAGCTGCATTCTTCATTCCGATTAGCTATCCCGCGTTACTTGCGCTTGCCTATCAAGCGAATATCGTCGGACTGAAAGCTGCCGTGAATGGAGGCCAGACATATTCGACTTTGGAACTGGTGATCTCGGTCGGCATATTCGTCGGCTCGATCGTCGTGGCTCGCTTGAGCGCGATCGGGACGATGCGCACGGTTGGTGCGGGATTGTTTCTCACCGGCGTCTTTTCGGTCGCGATTGCGATGAGTTCTTCGTTGCCGATGAACCCCCCAGTGATGTGGATCGGAATCGCTCTATTCATCGCCTCGATCGGAAATCCGATCTACGCGGTCGCCAATCAAACCGCCATCTTGGAGGCGGCCGACCCGTCCAACCGCGGAAGTGTGATGGCCACACGATTTGGGTTGACGCAAACGGCCACCGTCATCGGCGCGGCCGCGGGCGGCCTCATTACCGCGGCCTACAGCCCGCTCTTTGCTTACGGCGTCCTCGGGGTGGGGTTGGTTCTCCTTGCGATGTATGCCATCGCTGCTGGGCGGAGTACCACGAATCCCCTTCACGGGGCGGCCTATGAGGAGGCCACTCTCCGCACGGCCGGAGCTCAGTCGCAAGTAAAGACTTAAAGCCGGCTCCTGGGGCAGATTACCTCGTCATACTGCGGTGATTGCGTAACGTGCGTTCATCCCCCCACGGGGCCCCCCACCAGAGCGAACCTGAGGAGCCGGCCCCCCTGGCGACGGTGACCGTTTCGGCCTTGGCGCTCGATCCGAAGCGGCGTCGGCGCTACCTTCAGGTTGCCTTTGGTTTTGGAGCCCTGGTGGTTGCGA
>DATMKM010000046.1:0-34268 GCA_035571315.1 Candidatus Acidiferrum sp. | reverse complement strand
CGCCTGGAGCGCATCTCGGGTCCGCAACAGCTACTTCGCTGCCCAGTACCACCGTTTGGTGCCGAGGCGCGGCAAGCGTCGGGCGGCAGTTGCCGTTGCCCACAGCATGCTCATCGCCATCTACCACCTAATCAAAGACGGGACGATCTACCAAGACTTGGGCCCCCACCACTTCGATGAGCTGGACCGTAAGCGAATCACGCACCGTGCTGTGCGCCGCCTCCAAGCCCTCGGCTACACGGTCACGCTAGAGGAGGTCTCAGCCTGAGCTGGTTATTTTCGGGTTAACGCCCTATGCGGCCGCCCGGCGGCTCCGAGCCTGGACCATGATCTTGCGCAGCTGCTCCAGGTGCGAATCGTCGTGCGCGAGTCCGCCTATGAACCGGCCGAGCGCGTTCATCGGTGGGCGGCCCTCGTACGGGGCATAGAAATTGTCGAGGTCAGGCCCGTCGGGCCACGCGGCGAGCATCGCCAGCCGCATCCGCAGGCTCTCCTCGATGCGGTGGCGGATGAACGCAACCGTTCGAGCCTGCTCCCAGGGCACCTCGTACCTGGACCGTCCTTCGACCGGGAGTCCGCGGGCCAGCGTCAGCGCCAAGGCAGCGGATTCTTCCGACGAGGCCGTCGTGTGGACGACAACATGGCCAAGCGTCCACGAGAGTCCGACATCCTCAGTGTTAGACGCGAAAGTGTCGTTGGCCTCCGGATCGTCAGGCACCATGACCACGTCCGGGTCTGTGGCGTCTTCGATCGCGGAGAGCTGCGCGATGCACATCTCGCGTGTGAGCCTCGCAAGGTCGTCCTGGCCGAGGCCCGCAGCGAGATCCTGGAGGCTGACCTCTTTACGGCGCAGCGGCCCAAAATCGATCACGAGACGTAGAACCGGTGCCGGGGATGGACGATTCCAGCCGCCCGGCCGGTTGTTAGTTCCGTGACCACCACTACGGTCCTGTACCAGGATCAGGAGAGCCGCTCGGAGGCTGCCCGCTCAAGCGACGACGGGCTGTGGGTTCCCCTCTCCGAGCTCAAGGCCGTCAGCGGCTGGGAGCTCAAGCCGGAGGGAGTCTGCAAAGACGAGGTTTGTGTGCCGGTGCCGGACACCCGGCGCCGTGCCCTGATTCGAGACGAGGAGTTCAGCCTCACGGAATTTGCCGGCCTGATCGAGCAGCCCGTCGCCCACGACGAAAACACCAAGGTCTGGTATTTCGGGCCGCCGGCCTGGGCATGGAAGAGCCGGCTGGCGTCGCGAGTGGCACCCGACTTTGTCCTGCCCGATCTGTCAGGCCAGGTGCACGCCCTCTCTGAGCTCAAGGACAAGAAGGTCTTTCTGCTCTTCTGGGCCTCGTGGTGAAGCTGCCGTTTTGACCTGCCGGTCTGGCAGGGACTGCGGGAGGAGCTTAAAGACCACAACTTCGAGGTGGTGACGATCGCGTGCGACGCCAAAGGCAGCGCCGCGGTCGAACCCTTCATCACCGCCGCTGGCCAGCAGCATCCGAGCCTGCTGGACGAGAAGCTGCGCGTCGCCGAGCTCTATGACGTTCGCAACGTGCCCTCCATCTTCTGGATCGACGAGAGCGGCCGAATGGTCCGCGCCAACGACCCGGTGTATGCGCTCCGAAGGAATCGCGAGACGGGCGAGAGCACGATCAACGAGGAATACCTGAATGCGGTGCGCGATTGGGTCGCGAACGGCGCGCAGAGCGCTTTTCTCATGGACGAGGGGCGCCTCGGCTCTCGCTTGCCCGACCTGGAGTTCGACGACGTTGCGGCGGCAGCATCCTTCCAGCTGGGCACATACCTCGCTTTGCATGACCATGCGGCCGATGCACTTGTCCACTTCAAGCGAGCACAGGCTCTTCGCCCTGAGAACTGGACGTACAAACGCCAATCCTGGAATCTAGGTGATATCGAGCGCGACTACGGCACGACCTTTCAGGAAGCGCTCAAAGACCCGGCCAGCGGTCCTTTTTACCCTCCGCTCGACCTGGTCGAGAACAGCGCCGGCTAGATCCGAAGGGCGCGGAGCGCCTGCAGCCCGCGCTCGATCGTCTCGAGCTTCTTCGGGAAGCTGAATCGGACCTGGCCGCGGCCCGCCGCAGGATCGTGATAGAAGCTCGACGCCGGCACCGTTGCAACAGCGGCCTTCTCGATCACATGCCTCGCAAACTTGACGTCGTCGGCGAAGCCGAAGGCAGCGATTCCCGCCATCACGTAGTACGCGCCGTCGGGGGCGGAGACCTCGAAGCCGCACTCCTCCAGTCCTGTGACGATCGCGTCGCGGCGCTCTCGATAGTCTCCGAGCAGTTCCCCGTAGAAGGATGGGGGCAGCTCCAGCGCAGTCGCGATGGCGACCTGCAGCGGGTGCGCGGCCCCGACAGTCAGAAAGTCGTGAACCTTGCGGATCCCCGCGGTCAGACCAGGCGGTGCCACGAGCCAGCCGATCCGCCAGCCGGTGACCGAGTAGGTCTTGCTCGCTCCGCTGATCGTGATCGTCCGGTCCCGCATGCCCGGCAGCGTGGCGAGGCTGATATGGCGTCCGCGATAGATGAGATGCTCATAGATCTCGTCGGTGATCGCGATCGCGTCGTGCTCGATGCATAGCTCGGCGATGAGCTCCAGCTCGGCCTGCGAGTACACCTTGCCCGTGGGGTTGTGCGGTGTGTTGACGACGATGGCTCGAGTCTTGCTGTTGAAAGCCGCGCGCAGCGCGTCGGGATCGAACGACCAGTCGCCGCCGCGCAGCGTCACGTATCGCGGAATTGCGCCGCTGATGATGCAGTCCGGTCCGTAGTTCTCGTAGAACGGCTCGAACACGATGACCTCGTCGCCGGGGTCGATCGCGGCCAGCATCGCGGCGATCATGGCTTCGGTGGCGCCGCACGAAACCGTCACCTCGGTCTCGGGATCGACCTCGCGTCCCCACGCAGCGGACTGCTTGCGCGCCACCGCCTGGCGCAGCTGCGGTGCGCCCCAGGTCGTGGCGTACTGGTTGTACCCGTCACGAAGCGCGGCGGCCGCCGCGTCGAGGATCCGCGCGTCAGTGCTGAAATCCGGAAACCCCTGGGCGAAGTTCACCGCGCGTTCGGGGCCATTCAGCTCCAGGTTGAGGCGCGTCATCTCGCGGATGACGGACTCGGTGAAGCTCTGGGCCTTTATGGAGAGCCGGCTAATGCCCAGGGTCTGCGCGCTCCAGGTGCAGGTCCGTGCTCGAGCAGGAGTGGCAGCGTTCCGGCTTCTCGAGGCTGCGCTCCCACCAACCGCACACGTTGCACGTCCACCGCGTCTTGGCGAAGAACTCGAGCACGTCAGAGCGGCTGAGCAGGCCGACCATCTTGCCGTTGCGGACCACCGGCACGCGGCGGATGCGCTCGCCGATCAGCAATCGCGCGGCCTCGTCGATGCCCGTGTCCTCTGTAACCGAGATCACACGCGGGCTCATGATGTCGCGCGCCACCTTGCCCTTCTTCGAGAACACGTCGGTCTCGGAGATGATGCCGACCACGTGGCCCTCTCCCGTCACAACCGGCGCGCCGGTGATCCGCTTGGACGCAAGCGTCGTCGCTATCTCATCGAGCGGAGTGTCCTCGTGGAACGTGATCACGTTCCGCGTCATCACCTCCTTCACCGGGATCATCAGTGTCGGAGCAGTGTAGCCACCGTTTCAAAGTTGGCGTTGCCACCGGTCAGGATCAACCCGGTCCGTCCGTTGGGCAGCTTCCCGGACAGGTACGCGGCGAGGGGAAGCGCGCCCGTCGGTTCGAGGGCTAAGTGGATCCGCGACCAGGCGACTCGCACCGCAGCCGCGATCTCATCCTCAGACACAGTCACGATCTCGTCCACCAGCCGGTTGGCGAACATGGTCTCGAACGTGCGCTCCCCTATCGAGGTTGTCCGCACGCCGTCGGCCATGGTTGCCGGCGCAGAAGCAAGGGACTGGATGCTTCCAGTTTTCCAACTTTGATAGGCGTCGTCGGCCACGGCGGGCTCGACGCCGATCACACGAATCGAGGGATTGTGATGCTTCGCGGAGAGCGCGGTGCCCGACAGGATGCCGCCGCCTCCCACCGGTGTTGCGATCACCTCGATGTCCGGCGCGTCCTCCAGCAGCTCTCGCGCCGCCGTGCCCTGCCCGTGAATCACATTCCAGTCGTTGAAAGGGTGGACGAGCGTGAATCCGCGAGCCGCCATCTCCTCATGCAGGCGCTCCTCGCGATTGGCGAACGTGATGCCCTCCTGGATCACCTCGGCTCCGAGTGCGCGCGTCGCCGCCACCTTGGCCGGGTTTGCGTCCTCGGGAATCAGCACCAGGGCCGGAAGACCAACGGTCGCTGCGGCCAGCGCGACCGCCTGCGCGTGGTTGCCGGAGCTCACCGCGATCACGCCCGCGGGGCGCGGTTCGCGGCCGGCCAGAGTCAGGATGGCGTTGAATGCGCCGCGGACCTTGAACGAGCCGGTGACCTGGAAGCATTCGGGCTTGAGCCGCAGGTCCTGCGAGAGGTCGGTCGTGAGGCAGGGCGTCCGGCGCACGTAGCCGTGGATGCGATCCGCCGCCTGGCGAACCTGCGCCGCGTGCTCGTCGAGAAAGGCGGTCAAGCTGCCGCGGAATCGCGCGTGAGCGAGGGCTCACGGTGGACCCGCCGCCTGAGGTTGGTTAGGACGGTGCCGGCGAGAATGACGGCCATACCGATCACGATCGTCCAGGTCAGTCCCTCGTGGAGCAGGACGACCCCCCAGAACACGGCGGTCACGGGGACCAGCAGCGTCACCCCTGCGGCGCGCACCGCCCCCAGCGAGTTCATGACGTAGTAGTAGAGCAGGTACGCGATCCCGGTAGCTCCTGCACCGAGCGCAATAACCGCGGCCATCGACTTCAGAGCCACGTGAACGTGGGACAACGACGGGGCGGCGAGAGGGAGGGCGAAGATCACCGTCGCCGCGAGCTGTCCGATGCTCACATCGAAGATGCTGACGTGGCGCATCTTCCGGCGTTGATAGATCGCGTTAGCAGCATATGAAAGCGACGCGACCAGCACCGCCATCGCCCCGAAGAAATTGCCGGACACGCCGTGAGCCAGGAGGTCCGGCAGCACGAGGATCACGACCCCGGCGAATCCGACCACCACGCCGAGGTATCCAATCCTGCTGGGCCGCTCCCTGGGCATCGCCCAGAAGATGAGCACCGCCGTCCAGAGCGTGGTCGTCGAATTCAGGATGCTCGCCAGGCCGCTTGTGATCCGCTCCTCTCCCCATGCGATCGCGACCCAGGGCACGATGGCGTTGGTGATCGCCATGATCGCGAAGGAGCCCAATCGCGTCTTCCAACCCTCACCGAGGAGCGGTCGGCCTGTGAGCTTGACAATCGCGCCGAGGGCGATCAATCCCGAAGTCGAGCGTATGAGGAGCAGCACGGTCGGGCTCATGTCATGCACGGCGACCTTGATCAGGAGGAACGAGGCGCCCCAGATCATCGCGAGGCCCGCGAGCGCCAAGTAGGGCTTCAGGCTAGACACGGGTAGGCCACTGGTCGGTTGACATCACGAGCGTGACGGGACCGTCGTTTTCGATGCCCACACGCATGTCAGCACCAAAACTGCCCGTCTCGGTCGGTATTCCACGCTCGCGAAACTGCTGAACGAACGCCTCGTAGAGCTGCTCGGCGCGCTGCGGATCGCCCGCCTTCAGCAAGCTCGGGCGCCGGCCGCGACTCATGTCAGCGAACAGGGTGAACTGGGAAACGATCAACGCGGCTCCCTTGACGTCGACCAGGCTTACGTTCATCCGGCCGGCCTCGTCCGCGAAAACGCGCAGGTCGATGATCTTGTCGGCGAGCTTTCGGACAGTGTTGTCGTCGTCATCTGATCCCGCACCAACCAACAAAACGTAACCGTGCCCGATGGTTGCGCGGCGCTCCGCACCTCCCTCGACCCAGCTCACCGAGCCCGCAGCCACGCGCTGCGCGACGACCCTCAGACTTTTGGTCCGAAGTGGGGCTCGGCGTGGATGAGGGAGTCGATGTAGCGGAATCGCTCATACCGGTGTTGCAACAGCTCGTCGGTGGGTTGCGTCAAGAGCGACTGCATGTGGCGGTGGAGCGCTTCATCCAGCGCGACCGCCGCCGCGTCGTAGTCCGCGCCCGCGCTCCCCACCGGCTCCGTCACGACCTCTTCGACCACGCCCATCGCGAGCAGATCGCGTGAGGTGAGCTGCAGCTGCTCCGCGGCCTCCACCTTGCGGTTGTTGTCGCGCCACACGATCGAGGCCGCAGCTTCGGGCGAGGCCACCGAGTAGATCGAGTTCTCGAGCATGATCACCCGGTCCGCGACTCCCATTCCAAGCGCTCCACCACTTCCACCTTCGCCGATCACCGCCGCCACGATGGGAACCGGGATGCGGAACCACTCCATGATCGCCTCGGCGATGGCGGCCGCGATGCCCCGCTCCTCGGCCCCCGCACCCGGATAAGCGCCCGGGGTGTCTATCAAAGACACGATCGGAAACCGGAACTTCGCCGCATGATGCGCGAGGCGGATCGCCTTGCGGTAGCCCTCGGGGTGCATCATGCCCCAGTTCCGCGCCACCCTCTCTTTGAGGCTGCGGCCCTTCTGGTGTCCAAGGAAGATGGTGGTGCGGCCGTGCCAGGTGCCAATGCCCGCGACCAGCGCGGGGTCGTCGCCTGACAGGCGATCGCCGTGCAGCTCGATGAAATCAGGCGCCAGGCGACGGATGTAGTCGAGCGAATAGGGCCGCTCGGGGTGGCGGGCCAGCTCGATGACCTGCCAGACGCTGAGCGTCGTTTCGTCTGGTTTGCGCCCGTGACGCGTCATGGATACATCTCGAGCAGATGCGCCAGGAGGCGGCGCAGCTCGGTGCGCGGAAGGACCATGTCCACCTGCCCGTGCGCGAGCTGGAACTCGGCGCTCTGGAACCCGGGTGGCAGGTCGGCATACGTCGCCTGCTTGATCACGCGCGGCCCGGTGAAGCCGATCGCGGCGCCCGGCTCCGCGATGTTGATGTCTCCGAGCAGCGCCAGCGATGCCGCCGTACCGCCAAACGTCGGGTCGGTGAGGACGGAGAAGTACGGCACGCCCGCGGCATGCATCCTGCCGACCGCTGCGTTCACCTTGGCCAGCTGCATCAGGGCGAGCACGCCTTCTTGCATGCGGGCACCACCCGAGGCCGAGACCAGCACGTAAGGGATGCCTGAGCTCGCCGCCTGCTCCATGCCGCGCGCCAGGCGCTCGCCGGCGACGATCGACAGCGTTCCGCCAACAAAGCGGAAGTCGAAAGCCGCAAGCCAGATCGGACGTCCCGCGAGGGTGCAGGTGCCGGTGCGCAAAGCTTCGTTCAGCCCATCCTCCATGAGCTTTTCGACCACCTCCTGGTAAGGCTTCGGCACCTTCCAGTTCAAAAGGTCGTGAGATCGAATGTCACCCCATCGCTCCTTCCACGAGCCTCGGTCGGCGATCAAAGCGATCCAGGCGTCGGCGCCCATGCGGAAGTGGTGACCGCACTGGATGCAGACGTAGTTGTGCTTTCGCATCGCCTCCAGCTCGAGCGCGACACCGCAGCCCGGGCAGTTGGTCGGCAACGGGATCTCCGGGAGCTTGCTTCCCGCGATGCGCAGCTCGGTCGTGGGCTTGGCCAGCGCGTTCACAGCGACAGCCCTCCGTCGACGGCGATCACCTGCCCGGTGATGAACCCGGCTCGCTCCGAGCAGAGAAAGGCAACCGCCGCGGCGATGTCATCGGCCGTCCCCTCGCGCTTGATCGGCGTCAGCTTGACCAGCTCGCCCACCATCTCATCCGTAAGCGACCCGGTGGTCAGCTCGGTTCGCACGTAGCCGGGCGCCACGGCGTTGCAGGTGATGCTGCGCGACCCGTACTCGCGAGCCACCGACTTGGTGAAACCGATGAGTCCGGCCTTGGCGGCCGCGTAGTTGGATTGGCCGGCATTGCCGGTCAACCCGACGATCGACGAGATGTTGACGATCCGGCCCCAGCGGGCCCGCATCATGCCGGACATGATGGCGGCCCGCGTCGTCGCGAAAGCCGACATGAGGTCTGTGCGGATCAGCTCTTCCCAATCGGCCGGCGCCATCTGGATCAGGAGCTTGTCGCGCACGGCGCCGGCGTTGTTCACGAGCACATCGACCCGGCCAATCGCTTTGACCATCGCCTCGACCTGCGCAGGATCGCCGACATCAGCCTTGTGCGCGCTCGCGTTCGGCAATGACGCGGCTGTCTCTTCCGCAGCGGCTTGGTCCGACCGGTAGTTCACCACCACGCGCGCGCCCATGCCGGCGAGGGCCTGGCTGATCGCGCGACCGATGCCCTTACCGCCGCCCGTGACAAGCGCGGTTTTGCCGTCGAGGTCGCCCATTGCTCAGGCCGTGGTCGGGCCGGCGAAATCGATGAACAGCT
This sequence comes from Candidatus Acidiferrum sp., assembly GCA_035571315.1. Taxonomy (GTDB): domain Bacteria; phylum Chloroflexota; class Dormibacteria; order Dormibacterales; family Dormibacteraceae; genus Palsa-870. The sequence goes on along the minus strand of DATMKM010000046.1, from coordinate 25,848 downwards.
CTTCGGCGTTCCAGGTGTCGACGCCTGGTATGTGCTTGGCAGCCAGGCTGGCGAGCACGCGGCCCGGTCCGAGCTCAACGACAGTCTTCACCTTCATGGCTCGCATCGACACCATCGTGCGCGCCCAATCCACCTGACGCAGCATCTGGAGCCGCAGCTCGTCCTGGAGGCTCGCCACCGTGCGGAGTGCTTCGCCTGATGCATTGGCGAGGATCGGGATCGACGGCGCCTTGATCGGAAGCTTGTCCACAACCTTGCGGAAGGCTGCGGCGGCCGCGGCCATCAACGGCGTGTGCGCGGCGAGGGGAATCGTGAGGATGAGGGCGCGGCGGGCGCCTGCCGCCAGGGCGAGCCTCTCTGCTTCCTCCACCGCGGCCACCTCGCCCGACAGCACGAACTGGACGTCCGCGTTGCGGTTGGCGACCCAGAGCTTGCCGAGGGCGGATGCCTCCTCGCGGATGCGCTCGACTTCTTTCTCCTCGAGTCCCACGATCGCGATCATGCCGCCCGCCTGCTCGTGCGACGCCTGGGCCATGATGCGGCCCCGCTCCTTGACCAGCAGCAGCGCGGTCTCCCACGGGATCGAGCCCGCCGCCGCCAGCGATGCGATCTCTCCCAGGCTGTGGCCCGCGGTGACGCTGACATTCTCAAATCCGTAGCTCTCGCGCCACACCTCGTAGGCCGCCCAGCAAACCGTCATCACGCAGGGCTGGATGATGTCCGTGCGATTCAGGTCCTCGACCGGGCCCTCGAAGCACAGCCTGCGGATCGGCATCTGCAGCACCTCTTCGGCGCGTTCGAACGCCGCGCGAGCCGCTGGGTAGCGGTCGTGCAGGTTCTTTCCCATGCCAGGCTTCTGGGTTCCCTGGCCCGGGAAAAGCAGCGCGATCGGACCGACGAGATTTACGCCCATGTCATGTTCGCTATGCCCACTTCATGAGGGTGGCTCCCCACGTCAGGCCGGAACCGAACCCGGCCAGCAGCACGTGGTCCCCGGTCTTGACCCGGCCTTTGCGAATCGCCTCCTCAAGCGCGAGCGGGATGGAAGCGCTCGAGGTGTTGCCGTACTCGTCGATGTTGATCGCCACCCGGTCGAGCGGCAACCCGATCCGGCGCGCGGCCGCATCGATGATCCGGAAGTTCGCCTGGTGCGGAACCCAGAGGTCGATGTCCTCGAGGGCGACGCCCGCCGTGTTGCAGACCTCGTTGGCCTGGCGGATGAAGATGTCGACCGCGAACTTGAAGACGTCGGGTCCGACCATCTCGATGTACGGGTGCGGGTCGTTGGAAGCGTAGGCGCCCTTTTCGATGTTGCCGCAAGTCACCTGCGAGTAGCCGCGGCCGTCCGAGCCAAGGCACCAGCTCAGGAAGCCGGCGCCCTTCGGTGCCGGCCGCACGATCGCCGCGCCCGCGCCGTCGCCGAAGATGACCGCTGTTCCACGGTTCGAGTAGTCGAGCATCCTGGAGAGCACCTCGGCACCGATCACCAGCACGTTGTCCGCGCGCTCGGTCGCGATAAACGAGTCGGCGATCGACAGGCCGTACATGAAGCTCGTGCACGCGGCGAGGGTGTCCCACGCGACCGCGCCCGGAGCGTCGAGCTCGTTCTGGATGCGGGCGGCGATCGACGGGAACGGGCCGTCCGGCGATGAAGTGCCCACCAGGATCATGTCGAGGTCGTGGGCCGTGATGCCCGCTGCGTCGAGTGCCGCTCGGGCGGCTTTGGTGGCGAGCTCGAGCGTCGTCGTGCCCGGCTCGGCGATATGACGCCGGTGGATCCCGGTGCGCTCCGTGATCCACTTGTCCGAGGTGTCCATGAGCTTTTCAAGGTCGAAGTTCGTGATGACCTTCTCAGGCGCGTAAACACCGACGCCCGCGATCGCGCTCGGGCGGCCCTTGGTCTTGAAACTCCGCAGCGGAACCGCGTCGGAGCGCGTGCGGTAGGCGCTGGTGATCGCCATGACGCTATGCCTCCAGCCGCTCGGCGGTCTTCTGCTCCAGGAACCTCCAGAGATCGCCGATGAGCTTCATCTTCTCGAGCTCCTCCTCGGGCAGCTCGACGTCGTACTTGTCCTCCACGGCCGCGATGAGCTCGACGAGGTCGAGCGAGTCGGCCGCGAGGTCCTTGGCAAAGCTCTTGTCGAGCTGCACCTGGTCCGCGTCGACGCCGAGGATCTCACCTGCGAGGTCCTGCAGTTCTTTGAAATCGAGCTGGGTTGCCATCGGCAATTCTCCTAGTTGGCCTCAGGGCCTTTGATCACGAGCGCGGCGTTGTGGCCGCCAAATCCGAACGAATTCGAGAGGGCCACCTTGATGTCCGACTTGCGGGCTTTGTTGGGGACGTAATCCAGGTCACACTCCGGGTCGGGGTCGTCGAGGTTGATGGTCGGCGGCAGCAAGCCGCGGTCGAGCGCCAGCACGCAGGCGGCCGCTTCGATGGCCCCGGCGGCGCCGAGCAGGTGACCGTGCACCGACTTGGTCGAGCTGACCGCGAGCTTGTAGGCGTGGTCGCCGAAGACGGCCTTGATGGCCTTGGTCTCCGCGACGTCACCGAGCTTGGTGGACGTGCCGTGCGCGTTGATGTAGCCGACGTCCGACAGCTCGACGCCGCTCTTCTCGAGCGCGCGGCGCATGGCACGAATCGCGCCCTTGCCCTCGGGCTGCGGCGCCGTGAAGTGGTACATGTCGGCGCTCGCGCCGTACCCGGCGATCTCGGCGTAGATCCTGGCTCCACGCTTTTTCGCGTGCTCCATGTCTTCGAGCACGAACATCACGGCGCCTTCGCTCATGACGAACCCGTCGCGATTGAGGTCAAACGGCCGGCACGCTTTCTCCGGCTCGTCATTCCGCTCGCTGACGGCCTTGATCTGGCTGAAGGCGCCCATCGTCAAGGGTGTGATGGTTGCTTCCGAACCCCCCGCGAGCATCGCGACCGCATCCCCGCGCTTGATGATCTCCGAGGCTTCGCCGATGCCGTGCGAGCCAGAGGCGCAAGCGCTGACGATGGCGTAGTTCGGCCCGCCGGCGTGCGTGTGGATGGCGACGATGCCGGCCGCCATGTCCGCAATCATCATCGGGACTGTGAAGGGACTGATTCGCTTGGGGCCACGCTCCATGAGCTGGGTGTGGCTCTTCTCGATCTCCTCCATGCCGCCGATGCCCGAGCTGACGATCACGCCCACGTCGTCTGGATCCATCTCGCCGGGGACGAGCCCCGATTGCGCCAGCGCCTGCTTGGAAGCTGCGAGCGCGAACTGGCAGTAGCGCCCGATATGGCGAGCGGTCTTGCGGTCCATGTAGTCCTCGGGATTGAAGCCCTTGACCTCCCCCGCGATCTTGCAATCGAAGATTGCCGTGTCGAAATGGGTGATCCGGCCGATTCCCGAGACCCCCTCGATCATGTTCGACCAGACCGTCTCGAGGTCGTTTCCGATCGGGGTGATGAAGCCCATGCCGGTGACGGCCACGCGACGACCGTTGGAGTTGGATGTCATGCCGTCAGCATACGGACGCCGGGGCCAATCCACATTGGCACCATGTGAGAAAACTAGGCTCCATGCTTGGACATTGTGTCCAAATCTGTGCCAAATTCCGCAACTACAGCAGCTTTCTGATCTCCAGTGCGAGCTGCAGCCGCAACCGCGTCGCCGGAATTTCCAGGTCCTCGCCGAGCAGCTCGCGCAGCTTGTCGAGGCGATACAGGACCGTGTGGCGGTGGAGCCCGAGAGCGGAGGCGGCTTCCTTCACCGATCCTCGCACGAGGTAGGCCTCGAGCGTCTCCAGGAGCTGCGCGCGATTGCGCACCTTGGGGTCGCTCAGCCGTCCGAGGCTGTGGGCCACGAAGCGCTCAGCCAGACGTGGGTTCTGGGTCAGCACGAGGTGGGGGATGAGCTCGTCGTGGCGGTGGACCACGCCGTCCGGGCGCAGCTTTCGCCCGGCTTCGATCGCTTGCTGCGCCTCGAGATACGACCGCGAGATGCCTCGCAGGCCGGGGTGATAACCGCCGATGCCCGCGCGGACGCGAGCCCGGGCTGTGCCAGAGCGCTTGATCGCCTCATCCTGGAGCTGGGTGACAAACTGGCCGGCGGCCTCGACGTGGGCCACGGACTCGGCCGGCCAGAGCACGACGAGAGTGCTCGGATCGGTCGCGTGGCTGATCGCGCCGCGCGGTACCTCGAGCGAGGCCGCGACTTCGGCCAGCGCCTGGCCGCCCCGCTCGCCGTCGCGGTTGCCGACGACCAGCTTGCAGACCGCCACCACGTAACCGGTGGGAACGATCGGCATGTTGAGGGCGAGCGCCTGCTTTTGAAGCTCGAGCTCGGAGTCGAAGTTGTCGCTGATCAGGGCGTGGAAGAGGCGCGCGTGCGCTCGGGTGCCCCGCTGCATGTGCTGCTCGCGGGCGTGCAGATAGGTCTTGGTCACTTCGGCCGCGACCTGGTCGAGCGCGGCGAACACGTAGTTCGCGGTCAGCATGATCGCCTCGGGAGTCGCTTCAGGGTGACCCCGCCAGGCGCGCAGGATCTCGTCCCACGCGACGCGGGCCGCGATGCGGTAAGCGGCCAGGATGGGCTCGACCGACTGGCTGCTGCGCGCCTGGAGGATGCCCAGCTGTGCGACGCGGCGGAGCTCCTCGTTGGTCGCCGGGCGCGCCTCACGCGCGGTGGCCAGGAACAGGTCCAGGCCGGCCTCGCACGCGCGGGCAATGGCCGAGCGCTGCGGAGGCACCCCTGTCGAGTCGTCCCAGCGCACGAGGCTGACCACGGCCCGAGCCATGTGTCTGGCCATGCCCGAGCGCCGGCGCTGCAGCTCCGCCAGGAGCGCGTCGGGCAGCGTGGGGGCGGCTTTCGGCGGCCGGGCCAGTTTGGACTTGACGGCCACATTTGCCATGGAACCGACTATACGGCTCCGTCCGGACTTAGGACTCCAGGTCGAGGTTACTCGTCAGTTGTGCTTCTTGACGAAGGCCAGCATCCTGCGCCAGGCGTCGTCGCAGGCGTCCTTCCACTGCTCGAAGCTGCGGTCGAAAAAGCTGTGCGGCGCTCCTTCGTAGGTGTGCATCTCGTGCGAGACATTCCCGGCGGTGAGCTCCTTGTCAAAGACCTGGAAGGCTTCCTGCGGCGTGAAATCCGCTCCGGCGATCAACAGCAACAGGGGCGCCTTCATCTTCGAGATGAATGGCTCGGTCCTCTCCGGTCGCCCGTAGAATCCGATCGCCCCGTTCACATGAGGCTGCAGCGCGGACTGGTTCCAGGAGCTGGACCCTCCGAAGCAGAAGCCGACAGTGAACACTGACTTGACCGCGCCGCCCTCTGGGGATTCGAGGTAGGCGACCGCAGCCGACACGTCGTTGGCGATGTTCTCCTGTGTCGTCTGTTCGACGTGAGGCTTGTAGTCGAAACTCTCATCGCGCTCGTCCATCTCGGCGGTGCGGCCGAAATAGTCGATGGCTACCGCGTCGATGCCCGCTTCGGCAAAGCGCTGCGCGAGCTCCTTGTAGAACTGGTGCAGGCCGCGGACGTCGGGCATGACGACCATCCCGGCTCCCGTCGGCTTCGCGGCGCGGGCGAAGTACGCCCCGAGCTTCGTGCCATCGGATGAGGTCAGCACCAGGTCACCCTGGTCGGCGGCGGCGCCGCTCACCGGCGGCAGGGGTACTCGAGCGTCGTCTGAATAGCACATGGTTCGATTCTCGCTTAGATGAAGATCAGGGGTGCGCCTGGGGCGATCAGTCGCTGACCTCGGAGTAGCCCAGCCTTCGCAGCTCGCGCCGGATCGTCTCGGCGGCTTCGTCCATCACAGCTGGATCCGGGTTGGGATCCTGGTTGCCGAAGTCCAGATCGTGGACGCCTCGGATCGGCACCACGTGGAAATGACAGTGGGGCACTTCCAGACCCGCCAGCATCAGCCCGATTCGGGCGGGCTTGAAGCCGGCCATCTGCGCTCTGCCCACCGCCTGCGCGGTCTCGGACAGGTGAGCCAGCAGTGCGGCGTCGAGGTCGAGCCAGTGGTCGATCTCGGCCCTCGGCACAACAAGCGCGTGGCCCGCGCGGAGCGGCCGGTTGGAGAGAAACACGACACACGAATCGTCCTTCCAGACGAACCGCGCCGGCAGCTTCCCTTCGATGATCAGCGTGAAGACCGTCGCCATCCACCGAAAAGACTAAGGCGCTAGCCTTGCGGCATGCCACCGGCGGCTCAACTGATCGATGCAACCAAGAAGTACGGGTCTGTAGAGGCCCTAAGAGGCATCAGCATCGACATCGAGCTCGGTGAGGTGGTCGCGATGCTCGGACCCAACGGCGCGGGCAAGACCACGTCGATCAGCCTCTTGCTTGGTCTGCGCAAGCCGACCTCTGGAAAGGCTCTTTTACTTGGTCTGAAACCCGACGACCTGAACGCGCGCAGCCGCGTCGGAGTCATGCTCCAGGAGTCCGGGATCCCCACGGTGCTCAAAGTGGGCGAGCTCGTCGATCTCTTTCGCTCGTATTACCCAAAACCGATGACGCGAGATCGCGCGATCGCAATGGCCGGCCTGGAGGAGAAAGCCAACGCCCAGGTGAAGGAGCTGTCCGGTGGACAGAAGCAGCGCCTTTACTTCGCCCTCGCCGTATGCGGAGATCCCGACGTCCTGTTCCTGGACGAACCGACGGTGGGGATGGACGTGGAAGGTAGGCGGTCGTTCATCGAGCGGATCGCGGAGTTCATTCAAATGGGACGCACCGTGGTTCTGACCACGCACTACCTGGAGGAGGCCGACCAGCTCGCCAAACGCGTGATCGTGATCGATCGCGGCGTCGTCATCGCCGACGCTTCTCCCCAGGAAATCAAGTCCAGGGTCGCGGGCAAGCGCGTGCGCTTCGCGTCCGCATTGACTGAGAAGGACCTCGAAGGCCTGCCGGTAAGCGCCTCGACGATCCAGGACCACAGGGTCCAGCTGCTGACCAACCAGCCAGAATCTGTTCTGCGCGAGCTGTTTCGAAGAGGCGTCGAGGTTTCCGACCTCGAGGTCGCTGGCGCGGACCTCGAGGATGCGTTCATCTCGCTGACCACGCACAAGGCGAACGAGTGATGGCAGTGGCAACCTTTCGTCGCGCGCCCGTCTGGCCGATGTTGCGACTTCAGACGTGGGCCGAGTTTCTGAAGCTGTGGCGGGTGCCGGCGTTCACCCTCACCTCGCTTTTCCTGCCTGTGATGTTCTACGCCTTCATCGGGGTCGGCCAAGCATCCCAGAAGATCTTCCCGAACGTGACGTTCGGCGCCTACTTCCTGGCGTCAATGGCTGTGTATTCGGTGGCCAACGTAATGATTTTCAGCTTCGGGATCTCTGTCGCGACCGAACGTGGCATGAAGATGGACGTCCTCCAGCGCGCGACGCCCATGCCACCGCTCATATACCTGCTCTCCAAATGCATCACGGCCTTATTTTTCGCCGCGCTGACCCTGGTCGTTCTGTTTCCCTTCGCCTACGTCGCCGGCCATGTCAGGCTCGACCCGTCAGCCTGGGTGAATCTCGCCTCGAGGGTCCTGCTCGGTTCAATACCTTTCATCGCTCTCGGCTTCGCGATCGGCTATCTTTCCGGCCCCAACTCAGCGGTGGCCGTGGTCAACCTGATCTACCTGCCCACGGCATTCGCGTCCGGCCTCTTCTTTCCGAAACAACTCTTGCCGCAATTCATCCAGCAGATCGCGCCGTACTTGCCGCTCCACTTCTTCGGTCAGCTGGGGTGGGACGCGGTTGGAGCGCCCACCGACGGGAACGTGACCACGGACTGGCTCTACCTGGTCGGCTATGGCGTGTTGTTTTTCGTGGTTGCGTTGTGGGCGTATCGCCGCGAGGAAAGCCGCAAGTTCACCTAGGATCGTTGCCGGGCCAGAACTTTTCGGGCAATTCAGCGCCAAAGGCATCTTGGTAACGGACAGCGAACTCAGCGCGCGTGTATTCGTGCTCGATGGTGCCGACGTGCTCGACCGCGTATGTGGCCGCCAAAGAACCGACACGTCCCGCTGCACCAAGTTCGAGTCCGCGCAGGAGCCCGGCCACCAATCCCGCTCGATACGCATCTCCCGCGCCGGTTGGGTCTGCCTCACGTACCGGTGGTGCGGCCGGAATGTCAATCGCCTGAAGGCGCGTGACGATGCGCGATCCTTGACGCCCCAGCGTGGTGACCACGATGTCGGCCAGGTCGAGCAGCCCGCCCATGTCGAGGCCACTCCGCTGCTGGATTAGCTCGAGTTCATAGTCGTTGCCGATGACGATCCAGGCCGCGCGCGCACTGTCTACGACGTCCTCGCCCGACATCATGGGCAGCTGATGGGCGGGATCGAAGACGAATCGGATGTTGCGCTCACGGCATTCGTGGACGAGACGCTTCATGGCGCCCGGGTCGTTCGGACCGATGATCACCGCCTCCACCTCCGGTGGCCCGTCATCGAGGCCGAGCATGGCGGCTCGCCACATCGCCCCGCCGTAGTAGCCGGTGAGCTGGTTGTCGTCGAGGTCGGTCGTTGTGAAACCGGTCGCGCTGAGCTCGCCCTCCAGCAACCGCAGCCCGCGGCAGTCGATCCCTCGCATGACAAGCCAGTCCCGGTACTCGGTGGCGTCGGTGCCGGCGGTCGCCAGGACCGCGGCCGGGTAGCCGAGCAGCGCGAGAGTGTAGGCATAGTTGCCCGCGACCCCACCGCGCCGCTTCTGGAGGTCGTCGACCAGGAAGCTCAGGTTGAGGATGTGTGTCTTATCGAGCAGGATGTGCTCTTTGAAATGACCCTTGAAGGTAAGGATGTAGTCGTAAGCGATCGACCCCGTGCAGACGACCGTCATCGGGGCCGGCCGCAGGCACTTCGATCAGACACGGTCCAAGGCTAAAAGAAAAAGGGCGCCCGCCGCGGGCGCCCTTTCGGTTGGAATCGAGTTAGGCGGCGCGGCGACGGGCGGTCCGACGCGCGGTGCGGCGAGTTTTGACTGCGACCGGCTTGCTCGCGGTCATCTCGGTGGCCTGCTCGAGTCGGGTCGCCGTACGGGCGATCGTCTTGAACGAGCCGTTGAAAATGCGCAGGGTCCGCTTGGCGACATCCCCGACCATGTCCTGGCGGCGCGCCTGGAGCTTGACCAGGTGGAGGCCCTTGATCGCGACCTTCTCGGGCAACTTCTCGTTGACCTCGATTCCCCACAGGGTGACCTTCTCGGGAAGGATGGCGTTCAGGCGGGCGTTGAACCGGCGGTTGACCTTGCGTGCGGTCGGCGCGCCCTTCTTCTCGAATCCCCGAACCGACTTGCGGGCCGATCCGATCGGGTCCGACGCGACCTTGGCCGCGGTCTGGGCTGCTCCGATTGCGACTTCCTCCACCATGGTTGCGGCATCTCCGAATTTGATCTCAGTGCTCATTTGATTCAGCCTCCTAGCTGTTTTGATTTTCTGTCTTGACTAACGCATTATAACGCATCGCGTCAATCGAGTCAAACTGTCAGGGCCGGAGGCGAGCGATCAGAGCTTTGGCCGGCGCGCCGAAGACGTCGTAGTGCGCGACCTTGCGGCGCTTCTCGGGCTGGATCCACTCTGGTCGGAGGCCATGCTGCCGGCCCCATTCCTCGAGCACCTGGCGCAGCCCGATGATGTGCAGGAACGGCTTCTCGCGCACCATGCCTCGAATCGTCGAGCCGTGGTAATAGTCGAAGTTGCGGTGAATCGCGATACCGCCGGCTTCAGCGAATGCAATCGCGGCCTTGATTTCCCGCCGCTCGAAGTAGCGTTCCTGCAGCTCACCATCCATATGGATACGACCAACTGTGCCCGAATTGCCCCGTGGGTAATCGGTGATTTCAATCAGTCAGACGATCGTTTGTGTCCGAAAGCCCTTGGCGGGAAATCAGGATCGTGGGCGGGCGTCGGGGCAGATCGGCCGGAACGCGCAGATCGTGCACGGACGCTGCGCGTGCTGTGGGCGGAGGCCGAAATCGCCCGCGGCGATGAGCGTGGCGGCCGCCTCAACTCGAGCCTCTACGCCGTCGTCATCAGGCGTCACCTCGATGACCTGGCCACGGCGCAAATCGAAAAGGAGCAGGCGCGGGTGGGCGCCCCCAGGCACGAGCCCGCGGCGGGCGGCGAGGCCATAGAGCCGCAGTTGCACCGAGTACGCCTCGATGAGCGGCGTGTCGAGAGACGCGTTGGTCTTGTAGTCGACGAGGACCGTCCGGCCGTCAAGCTCGCAGACCCGGTCGACCAGCCCTCGAACGCGCGTCGTGCCGATCCTCATGTTGAACCCAACCTCGACCGCCAGCGTCTTCGCACGGGCAAGCGGATGGGCGAGGTAGCGGGCGAGGATCTCGCGGCCAGCCTCTGGTCCCGCATAAATGGCCAGGACATCTCCTCCCGCCACATGCCAGGAGGCAAGCGCCGCATGCACCGACGACCCAAGCTCGGTCGAACCCATGGCCTGCACGAACCGAGGCTGCAGCTCATCCGGGGGCGCGGGCACGCGCCACACGTGGCTGAATCGATACCGCACCGGGCACACCTCGAAGTCGTGAAGCTGCGAAAAGCTGAGCTCCACATCTCTGCCCGGCTTCGACTCGGGATCGGTTTCCGCAGGGCGGAGTTGTTCGAGCCTGTCGAGGACCGCGGCGACCACCGATGGCCCTCCATCCACCTGGCCGTTGGCTGCGCGCATGACGGGCAGCTCCAACTGCTCGGCTTCGACTACAGAGGCGGCTGTTGGATTCGCGAGCGCCCAGCTCAGGATCTCGGCGAAGTGATCGTGGTCGTCGAGGCCGTTGACCCCGACCTCGCGAGCGGTCGGTTCTTCGCGCGTAGCCGTCACGTACAGGGCATCCTTGGCCCGCGTCAAGCCAACGTAGACGATGCGGCGGCGCTCGCCGATGGCCAGCGCGACCGCCGGGGCGCCAGGCGATGTCTCCACGTACCGCGGATGTTTCTCGCCACGCCAGTTCTTGATCACGAAGCCAAGGCTGTCGGGGTCGAAAAAGAGGCGCTCGGTGTCCCTCGGCCGGGGTGGCCGCAGGTTGACCAGGAAAACGACTGGAAACTCGAGGCCTTTCGCCGAGTGGATCGTGAGCAGTGAGACCGCTTCCGCCCTCGCGGCTTCCTCGGCCGCCTCACCGACCGGCAGCTCGGCGTCGATCACCTGGTCCAGGTGCCGCACGAAATCGCCGATCCCAGCGAGCGAGAGGTCGCGCTCGAAACGCCCTGCGAGCTGGAAGACCTTGCGCAGGTTCAGCAGGGCGCGTGGACTGCCATCACGCTGGGCGCGGAGCTCGGCCCAGCGCAGGTACCCGCTCTCCTCGAGCAGCCGGTTGAGTATGTCGGCCACGGTCAGCGCGTCCCGGAGCCGGCCGAGCCGGTCGGTCAGCTCGACCAGGTGGACGGCTTGGCGCGCGACCTTCGGATCCATCTCGGGGAACCCTTCGCTTGCGGATTCGTCGAAGCAATCGCGCAGCCGCATCCCCGAGCGGCCTGACCTGCGGGCGGCCAGCCTGTACATGCCGTGGTCGGGCAGCCGGACGATGGGGCCCTGAAGGATGCGGACGAACGCGCCGTCGTCCATCGGGTTGTCGGTCAGTCGCAGCAGCGCGAGCACGTCCTTTATCTCTTGCCGGTCGAAAAAACCCGACCCGCCGCTCGTGACGTATGGAATGCCCTGCCGCCGGAGCTCGTCCTCGAACTCGCGCGGGAGCATGCGGATCGAGTGGGCGAGCACTGCGATGTCGGCGAACGCCCGGCCCGAGACGTGCAGGCGCCGGATTGTTTGCGCCATCGACCGGGCCTCGGTTCGAGAGTCGGGCGCCATGATCACGGTCACCGGCTGCGCCACCCAGCCGCGCGTTGCGACGAGGTCCGGCTCGCCGGCGAAATCCGGGTCGCGTCGGATGAAATCGGTGGCGCAGTCGAGGATGCCCTGGTACGAGCGACGGTTGCGCGTTAGCGGCAGCCGCCGGCCTGGGAACCGGCTCCGGATGTTCTCGATCTCGGCGTCGCGCCAACCGTAGATCGACTGTTTCGCGTCGCCGACCACCGCGACGTTCCCGAAGTTGTCGGCGGCCAGGAGGCGAATGAGGTCGAGCTGGATGCGGTTGGTGTCCTGGAACTCGTCGACCAGCAGGTAGCGGAACCGCTCGCGGCAGCGCGCTCGAAACTCGGCCACCCGTTCGAGCGATCCGATCACATCGAGGATGAGATCGTCAAAGTCGCGCAGGCCGGCCGCGCGCAGGGCGTCCTCGTAAGTCTTGTAGATGACGAACAACACTTCGATCGCTTCGAGCTCGGCGCCCGCGGGATCGGGCCCTCCGGATCCGTTCGCCGCATCGGCGTTCGCTCGGGCACCCCAGTGATTTGCGTGAAGCTCCAGGGCGCGGTCGCGGAATCCAGAGGGACTGATTCCGCGGCCTTTGAGTTTGAGGAGGAAGCGAAGCCCGGACCGCAGGAGGTCGTCCAGGTCTTCCACCGCGAGCGCTGCGAAGGAGTCCGGGTCGAACGGCGCCGCCGCTCCGCTGCGCAGGCCGGCGAGCAGGTTCTGCTCGAACAGGCGCTGTCCGGTTTCATCGAGCACGTGTAGCTCGCGCGGCGCGCCGACGAGGTAGGCGAATTCGTCGAGCAGCCTGGCGCACGTGCCGTGAAAGGTGCCGATCCATGCCCCGTCCAACACCTCCGGGCCCAGCTCCGGCCGGCGAGCGCCCAGCTCCTTTGTGATGCGCTGCCTGAGCTCTTCGGCGGCGCGGTCGTTGAAGGTGACGGTCAGGATCCGGTTCGGGGCGACGCCCTGCTCCACCAGCCAGCAGAATCGCTCGGTCGCGGTGAAGGTCTTGCCCGTGCCTGGCCCGGCCGCGATGAGAAACGCGCCTTGCGGTCCGGCATGCGCTGCAGCCGCCTGCTCGGGGCTCAGCTCGATCGTGCTCGGGAGGCGAGTTGCGCTCACTCGGGTGGAGCGCCTCCGTAAGGGCACACGGCGGCGTGCGGGCAGCTGCCGAATCGAGTGACGCAGGTCCCGGCGAGTTCCCTGGGAGCGGGCTCGAAGTGACCGGCCTTGATGCGCCCGATCGCATCGACCACGATGGCCCGGCTGCGGTCGAGGTCTTCATTCGTGAGCAGCCTCTCGCGATAGTCCTTGAGGCCGGCGGCACGCCCCACGCTGAAGATGACCTGCCGCATGTCCCGCCAGACCCATTCCTTCGGGTACCACAGCGACAGGAACCTGGGCTGGAATCCGAGAGGTTTGCCCTCTTCGTCGAATCCCTCCTTGCAGGCGATGTAATAGAGAGCGAGCTGCACGTCGTAGAGCTCCGGTCCGAAATACGCCTCGTAGGCGTATTTCATGGGTTTGCCGGCGCCGGTCTTGTAGTCGACGACCTCGACCTCCCCGTCGCCGACGTCGTTGACGCGGTCGATCTTGCCGACGATGTCTGATCCATCGAGCTGCAGCCGGAAGCGGCGCTCGGTCGCGAGCGTCCCCAGGCGCCGGATCTGCTGCAGACCGGTCACGAAGCGGATGTAGTTCGTCAGCAGAGACCGGACCTGGCGCTCCTCGCGCTTGCGGTCGAGCACACCCTCCATCTGAACGAGGTAGCCCTCGAGGTGGCCCTGGAGCGCGGCTTCGAGCCATTCCTTCTGATGTTCGGAATCGAGCGGCCTCCACTCGGCTTCCTTGGCGTGGAAGTCCTCGAGCACTTTGTGCAGGAACCCTCCCCGCTCCATGGCGACCGAACGCGGCTCCTCGACGAGGCCGGGATGGTGGTTGTACCAGTAGAGGCGCGGGCACTTCAGGTAGTCGTTGAGCGTGGTCGGACTGAAATGGTCGATCTGCACGGTGGTCGGATTGCGATCGCCGCCGTAGCTCTCGAAGGGTTCGCCCGAGTCGGGATCGGTCAGAAACGCAACGTCGAGACCCAGCGCCGCAGCGCGCGCGGAAACGCCGTTGGTGAGCGCCGAGGGATGCGATGCGAGCAAGACCTCCGCTTCGCGCGACAGGAGCACGTCACCTGGCAGGAGCCGTGAGGATCCTCGCGTGAGGGACCGGACCTCCGCCTCCGGCGCAGCCATGTCGAGGAACACGGAGGGACCCGACTGGCGCAGGTAGGTATCGGCGTAGGTCACGTAGAGGCGGCGTCGCGCGCGGGTCATCGCGACGTAAGCAAGCCGCGCTTCCTCTGCCAGGTGCCCGTCGGGGTCCGAAGGCCACGACGGCATGAAACCGACCTTGAATCCTTCCAGCCAAGCTCGATCCTCCTCGTCGAGCAGGGGATGCGGCCGCACCGGCAGCGGAAACAAACCGTGCGCGAAACCCGAGCAGAAGACGACTTCGAACTCGAGACCCTTGGCCTGGTGCACGGTCATCACCTGGACCGCATCGCCGCGACCCGAGGCGGCTTCGCTGTCGTCCGCAGCCGCCGCCAGCAGCGTTTCCAGCGATCCCGAGATATCAGAGAGCATCGGCTTGGCCCCGGTCAATCGCTCATGAACGGCCTCGATGGCTTCCAGCCCCTCGATCGCCGCGCGCAGGTCTGAGATCGCTTCCACGCGCTGGTCATCCGGCAGGTCGAGGTCGAGGAGGCGGCGCATGGCGCCGTCCTCGATGAGGACCGAGTACGCGAGGGCGGCGAGCGAGAGCCTCGGGACACGGTCCAGCAAATGCTGGCGCGCGACCATCGCCGCGTGAAGGATCGTCAGCTCTTCTTCGGAAAGAAAGACCATGTAGTCCGGCTCCATACGCGCTTCCGAGGGCGCATCACCGCCCCACGGGAGCGGGAAGCGTTGCGGGTCGCGGGCCGCGAGCGCGTACATCAGACGGCGCATCACGCGTAGCAGCGGCCGGCCCCGCTCGTGAGCCGACGCCCGCAGTCGACCGAGGGTTCGCGCCCCCACCCCGCCCAGACTCGAAGCTAGCGCGCCCTCGAACGCCTCGGCATCATCGGGCCGCCGCAGGGACTCGAGATAGCCGACCAGGAAGCGCACGACCTCGTTGCGCGAGGTCGCTCCCGCCCCGCGCACCTCGTAAGGCACCGCGAGCGCGCGCAGCGCCTCTTCGAAGGGAGCGCCGAGCGAGGTCGTGCTGCGTAGGAGGATCGCGAAGTCGCCGTAGCGGAGGACCGGCGATTCGACGTGCAGTCGCTTGATCTCGCGGGCGACGAAAAAAGCCTCGTCGACAGGGTCATTCTCATGGGCGACGACGACCGCGGGTAGCGTCGAGATGGCCATGGTGCGCATGTGTCGCGACTCGCGCCCCGGATGCGTCGCAACGAGCAGACGCTCAGCGCCGTCGAGAGCCTCTTGCGAGCAGCGCCGGCAATCCTCCAGGCGCTGCGTGGCGCTGCCGTAGACGGCTGCGAAGTCGTGGCTGAGCAAGCGTGGAACGGTGCCTCGGAATCCGTAGATCGACTGGTCGGGGTCGCCGACCACGACGAGTCGCGGGCGCGCCTGGGGAGGGGCGACGAGCTGGAGCAGCTCGAACTGCGCTGGGTCCACGTCCTGGAACTCGTCGACGAGGATCAAGCGGAACTGCGTGCGCAGCTTGTCTCGCAGCGATGCGTTCGACTGCAACAGCTCGATCGCTCCGGAGATGAGGTCGCGGAAGTCGACGATCCGCGCGTTCTGCATTCTCCGCTGGTACGCCTGGTAGACGGCGGCCAGCACGCGGAGCCGCTCGCTTGCGCTCGCTTCCGCGGCGAGCAGCAGCGTGGATGGATGCACGAGGTTCTGCTTCATGAGCGCAACGAAGGTCAGTACGTCTTGTGCGAATGCGTCCGACCGCCGGACTCCTTCGAGCGGCCCGAGCAGCTCTGCATCGAGTTCCTCCAGGACGCGTCGCATGACGAGCCATTCCTGGAAACCGTTGAGCAGCAGCCGATCGCGATCGGGAGAGTGCTCGCGAAGCAGGCGCGCGCAGAAGCTGTGAAAAGTCGAGATCCATGCCTCGCCGTACTCGTCCTGCAGGCGCTCGTCGATGCGCCCCGAGATCTCGGCCGCGGCGCTGGTCGAGAAGGTGAGCACCAGGATCTCTCCGCGACCGGCGACGCGCTCGCGCACAGCCTGTTCGTAGAGGTCGACCAGCGCGTGTGTCTTTCCGGTGCCCGGTCCGGCGAGCACGCGCACTGGTCCGTCGATTTCGTGGATGTCGAGTGGCAAATGGGTTCCTTGAGTGGTGCGCGGGCGTCCTGATTATGCGGGGGCCCGGGTCCTCAAGTCAGCCGTGCTCGTTAAAGGCCACCAGGCCGTCACCGCAAGGGCCAGCAGCAGGGCCGCCTCGATCAATGGCCATCGGTTCAAACCCGGAGCGCCGCTCGGAAGGAAGAGGAACGGGCTTGCGACCAACCAACCCACGGCCAGGGCGATGCGCCACGCCATCGTGGTGCGCTCCTCCCACACCATCCACGCCGCGGCCGCCAGCAAGCACAGGTCTGACGCGTGCAGGTACGGAGAGACGATCAGAGAACCCACGATGCCGATGGGCATGATGAGACCCGGCAAGGCTCGCAGCCTGTAGGCCGTGGCCAGGACCAAACCAACGATCAGCACGCGCAGCACGGCCGCGACCACGCCGGTTACGCCGATCGCGCCCTTCAGGGTCAACGCCTCCGCGCCGCTCGGCAGTGGTGAGCGCAGCTGGTTCACATACCCCGCCAGGCCATCAGGCCCCATCACCACGAGGGCGATGACAACCAGCACGGCTCCGGCTGCGAGCCACGCCGCGACGACCCGATATCGACCCGCGGCGAGCAAAACCACCGGCACCAGGATCGCGATGTTCGGCTTGAGCAAGATCACCGACAGCATTACGCCCGCGGCGATTTCCTTGTCATCACGCACCAGGCGCCACGCCACCACGATTCCGGCTGCTACAAAAGGGACGATCTGTCCAAGGTTGACCGCGTGAAGCACCCACCACGGAGTGAGCGCTCCGATCACGGCGATCCACCGGCCGACGCCCGTGCTCACACCCGCCCAGGCGAGCGCGGCCCCGAAGGCGAGGAAGCCGGCCACGGCCCAGACAGCAAAGGCCGTCCAGTACGGAAACACCGTCAGCGGTGCCGCTAGCCAGGCCGCGGTCGGAGGGCTCAGAAACGGCTGGGCCCACTGCCCGGGCACAAGCCGCTTCTGCGCGGCCGCCACCAGGGACTGGTCGTAGACGTGGGACCAGCCCTGCTGCAGGCCGACCGTCGCGGCCGCCAGGTAGGTGTGAAAGTCGATGCTGACGTGCTGAGGGTGGTTCAGGAGGTCGATCACAAGCGCGCCCAAGACCACGGCAAGACCAATCCACGGCCATGCCCGGCGAGTCTTCATCACGGTTTGACGTTAGCGCACCGAGGTTAAAGTCACTGGTCGATGACCCGGAGGCAGCTTGCACTTTGGTCCGGGGTGATCGCGGTCACGGTCTTCATCGCCCACCTGCCTTCGTTCTTACACCGGCTCCTCGACGGAGACGAGGCGATCTACGGCTCGATTGCGGCGCTGCTGAACACGGGCGGAGATCTGTACGGGCCCGGCGGGGTGGACAACAAGCCACCCGGGATTTTCTGGGTGTACGCAGCGACGTTTCGCGCGTTCGGCACCTACCAGATGACCGCCATACATGCGGTCGGGCTGGCCGTGATCGCTACGACATGCGTGCTGCTCTTCGTGATCGGCCGCGACCTGGGGGGAGTCCGGACCGGCTTGCTGGCCGCCCTCTTCTACGGCATCCTCACGGCCGCCGGAAATCCGCGCCTGCTGGCCGCGAACACGGAGATCTTCATGCAGCTGGCGCTGACCGCGTCCGTTCTGTTGATGTTCCGGCGCCGCTGGTTCTGGTCAGGGCTGCTAATGGTTCTGGCCGGGGCGTTCCGGCAGGTCGCCGCCGTCAATCTGCTGCTCGCCGTCGTCGGGATCCTGTGGCTCGAGCCGGCGGGTCAGCGATGGCGCTCGGCAGGGATGCTCGCCGGTGGGGTCGCGGTGGCGCTCGGCGCGGGTGCGCTTGCGTTGCTGCTGACCGGATCGCTCGCCGGCTTCTGGCGGTGGACGGTGGGGAGCCTCTACGGATACGCGTCGACCACCTGGATTCCAAGCTACGTCCTGCAGCGCGCCGGGGACAGCCTGGTGCCATTCGTCGTCGACATGTGGGTGCTGTGGGTCGCGGCGATCGCTCTCGCGACACGCTGGCGGCGCATCGAGCGGCTCGAGAGGCTGGTCCTCGTGTGGTTGGTCGTTGCGATGGTGGGATCGGTCGTCGCGGGCCATCTCTCGTGGCACTACTTCATCCAGGCGATGGGACCTCTCGCGCTGGCGGCGGCGCTGTTTTTCTCGCACTTTTCGCTGCGCCGACAAGTCAGCGCCGTGGCCGCGATCGGGATCGCCATTCCCTGCCTCGGCTGGTGGGCCTATGACCTGGGCGCGGATCCGCTGACCTATGACTTCAGCGCGCCCGTGCCCCAGCACCAGCTGGTGGCCAGCTATATCCACGACCACACGACGGCCGGTCAGCGCGTGTTTGTGTGGGGCGACTGGCCCGCTCTCTACCTCGAATCCGACCGGCTCATGGCGAGTCGCTTTCCGGGCTTTCTTCGAGGCTTCGACCGTGGCTCAGGAGTCGCGCCCAACAACTGGGATACCACGCCTGACGTGTGGCCCGAACTCCAATCCGACCTGACAGCGCATCCGCCTGCGCTCATCGTCGACACGGCGTCAGCGGGCTGGAGCGATTTCTCGATGTACCCGATGCACGACTACCCCGTGCTGGCGAACCTGGTCGACAGCAGCTACCACGTGGTGGCCACGGTCGACGGCGTCGTGATCTACGCGCCCAACAGCCCGTGAACGACTGGCGGAACGGGGACTGGCAGCGCCGGCACCCCTTGAGGGACCGGTAGCTGTGGCAGCTCGACGCTGACCGGCAGCGGCACGCTCGGAATGGCAACGGTCGGCCTCGCGACAGTGATCTCCGGGACGCTTGGCGTCGTCACATTGGCGGATTGGGCACCGCCGTCGGTCGAGTGACGCATTGAGGAAACTTGCGCCGGTAGCAGCTGGTCAGCTGGTTCGGACACCACGACCGGAACACCCGCCTGTTCGGTGTGCGCGCGGTGACCCGGCGAGGCCGGTTGGGCGGTCAGGACTGCTCCCGCGGTTACTGTGACGAGGAGCAGAGTCCCCGCTTTGACCCAGGGCGGGGCGCTGGTCCCGGCGGCCTGTTGCGCTCCGCTCAGCCAGCGTCCACCCAGGAACAAGGCGAGCGCGTAGATGGCCCTCCGACCGGCGGTCCGGCCGCGCTCGACCTGCTCGCTGACGCGGGCGATCGCCTGGCGCAACCCTCGTTCCACACTGCCGAGGGTGATTCCCAGGCCCTCCGCAATCTCTTTGTTCGACAGGTCGCTGAAATACGCGAGCTTGATGAGCTGTCGCTGGCGCGGGGGCAGCGATCCGACAGCCTCGCCGACCGCCTGGCGCACCATGGCGCCAGAGAATCCTCTCCAGCTACCGGGCGGATGGCCGCCCTCGCCCATCCCCTCGACGAGGATTCGCTTGAGGCCCTTGTGAGCGCCCCTAACCCGCCGTCGGTAGATCGGCCCTTGCCGGATCCCGGTCATGAGCCAGGTACGCCAGGAGCTGCTGGCGGCCGTAGGAACGACGTGGCTCACGCCTGCGGGCGCGGAAATCGACATTCTTTTACTCCGCTAAACACAGAACGCCCGGCAGCCTCAAACGACCCGAGAAAGTTTAATCGTGAGCTGGCCGCCCAGCCCTTGATCTCGGGGATCGACGGCTCGGCGGCTCCGATCACTAGGAGCCCATTGGCCGCTCACGGGTTCAGGCTCCGGCGCCTCCCAGGCGGCCCACCCGTCATCCTTGGAGTTCACCTCGGCCGGCGAGAAGCACCGCCAGGTGACCTCAAACCTGAAGGCCGATGACCGGCCCACGTTCTGGAGCAAGACCGATGCGCGGTAGACGAACAGGCAGAAGTTGTCATAGAAGACCGCGCACCGGATGACCTCAGGGTCCACCACGCTCGGCCGTTCGCCACGCCTCGTCCTCACGGATATTCCGGACAGCTGGGCCTGGATCCGCACCGACCTGCTGGTCCGCATCCTGCCCTTCGGGGTGGTGTTCGCGATCGCCTACGAGCTCGTGTCGCGCCGCGGCGCGCTCGGCTTGAGCGCGGGATGGCTGGGCGTGCAGCTCCTGTTCGCTGCGGTGGGGGCAACTTTGATGTTTGCCGCCGCGATCAGGGTCCAGCTGTGGCTGACCCACCGGCGTGGAGTGTTGAGCGTACCTGCGAGCGCACGAGACGCCTGGTTCCAGGCCGCCTTCTATGTGGTCAACGGCCCGGTCGAGGAAGCCTTCTTTCGCGGCCTGATGCAGGGCGGGCTCGGCCTGTTGTGGGGAGAGCCGGCCGGCTTCGTCGTCGCCACGGTGGTCTACGTCCTCTATCACCGGCTCGGCCGCTGGACGTGGTCTGACACCTTTGCGACCGCGCTCGTGGGCGTGCCGCTCGGGCTCGCCTTCTGGCTCTTGCCGGGCCCGCCGTCACTGCTTGGCGTTTCGATCGCCCACATCGCGGCAACCTGTGGCTTCCTCGGCCCGGGACCTTACCTGCTGAAACGACTGAACCTGGTCTAGCCCGTTGGTGATCCTCGACGAACAACAGCGCCGGACCCTGGTCTGGGCCGGCCTGGCCGTCGTGCTGACGGCATTCGACGGCTCAGTGCTCGTCCTGGCCCTGCCGGCGATCGCCTCTGATTTCCACGCCCATACACCCGCGCTTTCCAATCTTGGGTCTGTGCTCGCGATCGGCGCCCTGGGGGCGCTGCCGCTGGCCGCACTGGCGGATCGTTTCGGTCGTCGAAGGCTGATCGCAATCGGGGTTGCAGGCTTCTCCGTCGCCAACTTCGCGAGCGGTCTTGCGCCCTCACTCGAGGCGCTGGCCCTGCTGAGGCTGGTCGCGGTCTGCTTCGAAACGTTGGTGGGCGGCGTCGCCACCGCTCTCATCGTCGAGGAGGCTCCTCCGGCGCGACGCGGCCAGGCCGTGAGCGTGCTGGCACTGCTTGGCGGCCTGGGCACGGGAATCACCGTCATCAGCTATCCGCTGGTCGCGCCGCACTGGCGGTGGCTGTTTCTGGCCGGGGGGCTCGGCGTGCTCGTCGCGCCGCTGATCTGGTGGCAGCTTCCTGAAGGCAGGACCTGGCTTGGCGCACGAGTCAGCGGTTCGGCGCTACGCCTCTTGCTGCAGCCGGCGTGGCGGCGCAGGGTCGCGGTCATCGCTGCGATGACCGCGTTGCTTGCTGTCCTGTTCGAGCCCGCGGGTCTCTTGTTCACCGTCTACGCCACCGACGCTTTGCACCTCGTTCCGGAGGCGATCAGCGTCCTGATCGTGGTCTCCGCGGTCGCCGGCGCCGCGTCGTACCTGGTCGGCGGTTATCTCACCGACCGGTATGGACGGCGCGGTCCCGCCATCGTGCTCACGATCGCCGCCGCGCTCTCGACCAGCCTCAGCTTTGCCACGGCGACAGTTGGCTTTTACCTCGGCAACGTCCTGTGGAGCGCATTCGCCAGCGCCTCCACGCCGGTCTTCGGCGCGTGGACGGCGGAGCTGTTTCCGACCAGGGCGCGCGCCACCGCGGAGTTGACCGCATCGCTGGCCGCGGCAGTCGGCAGCGTCGCCGGCCTGCAGGCGGTCGGCTACCTGGCCCCCTCGTGGGGATTGGGCCGCGCCATCGAGCTGGGCGGCGTGGCCGCGATCGCCGGCGCTCTCTTGCTCTTCCTGCTGCCTGAGACCAAGCAGGCACCGCTGCCTGATTAGAGTTGCCAGCAGTGGATCGCGCCCGAGCGGTTGTCATTGGTGGTGGCATCACCGGCGCAAGCGTCGCGTATCACCTCGCCAGGGCCGGTTGGCGCGACACCGTGCTCCTCGAGAAGGATGAGCTCACGAGCGGGTCCACCTGTCACGCGGCCGGGCTCGTGACGCAGTTCAACCCTTCGCCGACGATGATGCGTTTTCGCCGCTACAGCATCGAGCTGTATGAGGAACTCGGCGTTTTCGAACAGGTCGGTGGCCTCCGTTTCGCATCCAGCGAGGAGTCGCTCAAGGAGTTGCAGCGGGGCGTCAGCCGGGCACACGGAATCGGTCTCGACGTCGAGCTTGTCTCCGCCGATGAGTCCCTTCGGTTGATGCCGGCGATCACCAAGCGTTCGCTGTGGGGAGCCGTATGGGTTCCGAGCGACGGCCATCTCGACCCGCATACCGCCACATACGCCCTGGCGACGGCCGCACGGAAGCTCGGCGCCCAGGTGTTAACGCAGCGCCGCGTCACCGGGATTCAGCGGGGGCCCACCGGCGCGGTGAAGGCGGTCGAAACGGACGCCGGGACGATCGAGACCGAGGTGCTGGTGATTGCCGGCGGCATCTGGGCCCCGCAGGTCGCGGCCATGGCCGGTGCGTTCATCGTCTCGACGCCGGTCGACCACCAGCACGCGGCCCTGCTCGCCGTGCCCGGCCACGACCTTCCTCACGACATGCCGTGCTTCCGCGACCCCGACAACCTCATTTACGGAAAGTCGGAAGCCGGCGGCGTGGTGCTCGGTGGATACGAGGCCGACCCCGCGGCACGCTGGATCGACGGCGTTCCGTGGAACCACGCCGGGACCTCGCTGCCGCCCGACCAGGCAAGGTTCGAGCCGCTCCTCGCCGGCGCCGCGCGCCGCTTTCCATTCATGGGCGAGGCAGGCATCGTCAAGCTGGTCTGCCACCCCGACGCGATGACGCCGGACGCGAACCCACTCGTGGGTGCTGTCCCCGGCGTCCAGGGCCTCTACGTGGCTGCCGGCCTGTCGCTCAACGGATTCGGCGGCGCCGGTGGGATCGGCCGTTCGCTGGCCGAGCTCATCACGACGGGCGAGACCGAGCTCGACCTCTATCCGTACAGGCCCTGGCGGTTTGGGCCTGTTCATCGCGACCATCGTTACGCCGCCGAGCTCGCGCGTGAGTCGTACCGCTATTACTACTACCTTCGCTATCCATTCGACTCCGATGAATGGGGGCGCCCCAAACGCACCAGCCCGTTGCACGAGCGGCTGCAGGACCAGGGCGCGGTCTTCGGCGCCAAGCACGGGTGGGAGCGGGCCGAGTACCTGGAGCCTGGCCACCCCTGGCGACGTGCCGGCGCTGACCAGCGCCGCTTTGGCTGGAGTAAGCCGCCATATTTCGACGTGCTGGCGGAAGAGCACAACGCCTTCCGCGAACGGGTCGGGATCATCGACATGACGTCCTTCGGAAAGATCGACGTCCGCGGCCACGGGGCCGCCTCACTGTTGGAGCGAGTGGCCGGAAACCGCGTCGACCGGCCGCCCGGTTCGGTCGTGTACACGCAGCTGCTCGAGAGAAATGGTGGGATCGCAGCAGACGTCACGGTGACCCGGCTGGCCGAAGAGCACTTCAGGGTCGTGACCGGGGCGGGCTACGTGAACAGCGACCTCGGCTGGCTCCGGCTTCAGAAGCGCGACGCGGATCCGCCGGTCGAGCTTCGCGAGACCACGGACGAGCTGTCGGTGATCGGGATGTGGGGACCGCGCGCGCGAGACGTGTTGGAGCGCGTGACACATGACGACGTGTCGGAATCGGGCTTTCCTTTCATGCAGGCCCGTCAGATTCAGATCGGGGGGGCGGCGGCTCTCGCGCAGCGAGTGACATACGTCGGCGAGCTCGGTTGGGAGCTCTATCTCGAGCCCGGATGGGCCGTGCAGGTCTGGGACCGCCTGATGTCGGCCGGGCGCGAGTTCGGAATCCGGCCTGGCGGCTACCGCGCGCTGGATTCGCTGCGCATGGAAAAGGGCTATCGCTACTACGGCACCGACCTGAGCTTGCTCGACAACCCTTTCGAGGCCGGCCTCGGTTTCTGCGTTCAGCTGGACAAGGGCGAGTTCAATGGACGCGATGCGCTGGTCTCAGCGCGCGCATCCGGCATCAAAAGGCGCCTGCGGACCCTTGTGGTCGGCGGCCACGAGTACATCACCATCTATGGCGGCGAGGCGGTGCACAGCGAGAGCCGCGTGGTCGGCCGCATCAGGAGCTGCGCCTACGGGTTCACGGTCAGAAAGAACCTCGCCTACTCCTATCTTCCTGTCGACATGAAGCCCGGCGCGACTGTGGAAGTCGAGGTGTTCGGGAGGCAGATCCCTGCGACGGTCGCAACCGACGCGGTGCTCTCCAAGCAGGACTCCAGCCGATGAGCGCAGCCCGGGTTGACGACGCCGTCGGCCGAGTCTCCCTATGGAAGGGCGAGGAGGTGAAGGTCTCCCAGCTCTCCGGCGGCCTGACCAACGAGAACTACCTGGTCGAAGCCGGCGGACGGCGTTACGTGATGCGCATTCCTGGCCAATCGACCGACCTACTGTCGATCGATCGGGCGAACGAGGTGTACAACACGAAGGCGGCCGCGAGCACCGGCATCGGGCCGCGGGTGCTCGAGCACGTGCCGGGGCTCGACGTGCTGGTGCTCGAGTTCATCCGCGGCGCGACCATGTCTGCGCACGCGCTGCGGTCCATGGAGATGTCGGCGCGCATGGCTTCGTCATTTCACAGGCTCCACGGCTCGCCTCGGTTCCTCAAAGACTTCGACATGTTCAGGCTGATCGAGTACTACCTCGGGATCGTGGACGAGCACGGGGTCACGATCCCGGACGGTTATCGCGAATGGCTGCCGGCTGTGGCCAGGATCGAGCAGGCGGTGAGCGCCGGCGCGCTTCCGCGGGTCCCGTGCCACAACGACCTCCTGTGCGAAAACTTCATCGACGATGGCGAGACTCTGCGCATCGTCGACTACGAGCTCAGCGGCAACAACGACCCCTGCTTCGACCTTGGAAACACAGCCCAGGAGGCCGAGCTCGACCCGGACCTGCGCGCCGCCTTATGTGCGGAGTACTTCGGCCGCGAGGATCCGCAGCAGCTTGCGCGCATGAACCTGTTCGCGGTGATGTCGGACGTCGGCTGGACCCTGTGGGGCGCTATCCAGGCCAAGATCTCGGCCGTCGACTTCGACTTTGCCGGTTATTACGCGGGCCGGTGGGAGCGGGCCCTCGAGGTCCTGAGCTCCCAACGCCTGGCGGTTTGGCTCGAGGAGGCGGCCGCCCAAAAGAACGTTTGACGGCATCTCCGGCCGGTGCTACGGTTCGCCCCGGTATATCGCTCGCATATCGGTCGGGCGAGTAGGGAAAGGGGTACGCGTCAGGGGATGGCTTCGGCAACGCCGGTCATGGCGCTGGTCGAGAGCGAGGGCTCGTCTCACTCGCAGAGCGAGGAAGCGTACCTGCGCATCCGCGAACGCATCGTCTCGCTCGACATGCCGCCCGGCTCGGTGGTCAACGAGACCCGCCTCCGCGAAGAGCTAAAGATCGGGCGCACTCCGATCCGCGAAGCGCTGCAGCGCCTGGCGCGCGAGAACCTCGTCAGGTCGATCCCGCATCGCGGCACCTTCGTCACCGACATCAACATCCAAGACCTCGCGCGCATCACCGAGGTGAGGGTGGTGCTGGAGGGACATGCCGCGCGGCTCGCCGCCGAGCGGCTGTCCGCCGCCGACCGAGACTCGTTCGCCGAGCTCCTCGAGCGGCTCGAAGAGCGACCAGGCCTCGACCAGCGCCAGCTCATGCGGCTCGACCAGCAGATCCACCGCGAGATCTACTGCGCGGCCCGCAACCCCTTCCTCCAATCGACGCTCGAGCGGTACTTCAACCTCAGCCTGCGGCTCTGGTACTTGGTGCTCGATCGGCAGGTCGGTCTCCGCGAGGCTGTCGAGGAGCACGTGGCGCTGTTGCGGGCGATTCTCGCCGGCGATGGCCCTGCGGCGGACGATTCGATGCGGCGCCACGTGATCGGCTT
>DATMKM010000045.1:0-6184 GCA_035571315.1 Candidatus Acidiferrum sp. | reverse complement strand
ATCTTCGCGACGGTGCCCGACGGCAGCCATCTGAACGTGATGATCGATCCATTCGACGTCGATGCGGTGGTGCGCGCGGATCCTGGATCGTGCGAGCAGCTCCTGTGGGGCAAAGAGGTCAGGGGCGTCCGCGTGTGGTTGACGAAGGCTTCGCCGGCGATGGTTGAGGCACTGCTCCGGACAGCCTGGCAGCGCAAGGCGCCGAAGCGCCTGGTGACCTAGGCGGGTTTCTCGCCCAGGTACAGCGTCTGCTTGCCCATCAGCCACCAGAGCGGTGGAAACGAGAGATAGGCGCGTACGAGCATCGGATGTTGTGGCAGCCGGCTCTTTGTCGTGTACGGCATGAATCGCGTGATCACCTTTTTGGTCCGGAAGCCCGCCATCGTAGCCGCCTCGGCCAGGCTTTTTTCCGTCAGGGCGGTCTGGTGGTCGATGAAGTCCCAGTAGGAGCCGCCGATCAGCCGGATGTTCGGCTGCAGGATGAGCACGCGCCCGCCCGGCTTCAACAACGCAAACGTCACCCGCAGCTGCTGGAGTACCGCCTCGGTGGATGCCAGGTGTTCCAGGTAGTTGCTGAAAAACGCGAGGTCGAAATGGCCGTTGGGCATCACATCAGCCAGGTCCAGGCCGTCGGCGCGGACGAAATGCACGTCCGCGGGCAAGGCGTCTTTCATGTCGCGGATGTCGGTCGCCCAGCGATCGGCGGCTTTGATGTTGCGGATGAAATAGCCGAGGTCGCATGCGATGTCGACGACGCGCGCGCCCGGAACAACAAAGCGCTGGAGGTAGCGGGCGAGTTCGAGCCAGATGGCTTCTTTGGCCGCCTGGTCGGTCTGGTCAAACCGCTGCTCGTAAACCTCTTTCAAGACGATGGGCGGAACCGGTTCTTTGGCGCTCGGTGCAGGCTGGTTCACTTGACCGTCAACCATACCCGCAGGTTGCGCGCAAGCGCGAGCAGGTTCGGACTCAGTGATTTCAGGCTTCGGCCCGGTAGACGACGTTGTCACCAAATCTCTTGAAGCCAAGCCGCTCGTAGACCCGCGCGGCTTCCTCGTTCGCCGCATCGAGAAAAACGAAATCTCCGCTCGAGGCGAAATGGCGCGCGACCAGGTCGGAGGTCACGGTCGCAGCGATACCGCGGCGCCTCTTGTCCACGCGCGTGACCACGCCCACGACCTCGGCCGTCCTTCGCAAGGCGTGCGACACCCCGGTGCCGGCGGCTTCGCCATCGATCCAGGCCAGCAGATAAACGCTGGCTGTCGATCCCACGTCCTTCCTGAGCAGCTCCGCGGCCGGAACCGGCCGGTCTTCGTCACCGCCGTCTGTCCAGCGGATGGTCTGAAACGCCTGCAGGTGGGCGGCGTCGGACGAGGTCGCGAGGCGACGCACCGTAACAGCAGGCGCTGAGAAAGGCTTGAACCCATCCGGCCGGACGGCCATCAGCGGGTTGCGCTCGGCGAACGTCATTCCGGACGCCTCAAGCCAGGCGCCAACCTGGGGGTAGAGCGCCTCGTTGTACTCGATTTCCAGCCCGGCGCTCCGCTGCTGGAAGACCGAGCGCAGCCCGGCGACGGCCCGCGCAGTCTCGCGTTGATCGACCGTACCCTCGACGATCGTGACCCACGCGCCCGGCTGGTTCGAGCTGGGAATCAGGGCGCGGAAGGGACCGAAGGACACCAGGTCGGTCCCCGCCGGGTGCTGTTCCAGCGCGGCCAGCTGCCAGGCTTGAAAGCGCTTCGCATCCTCGTTCAACGCCCTCCAAGTTTGCGGCGTCCCGCCGGCCCCCGTAGGCTTGCAGGACGGTGCAGGATCCGTTGACCGGCAACGAGTTTGCCGTAGAGCTCTTCAGCGGGCTGCCCCGACGGTACGACGCGCTGGCCGAGGTCCTCTCCTTCGCCCAGAACGCACGCTGGCGTCACGAGCTGGTGAGCCATATCTCCGTCCACCGACCGGACTCGATTCTCGACGTCGCGACCGGTACCGCCGGCGTGGCGATCGCCCTCGCTTCCGCCACGGAGGCTTTGATCACAGGCGTGGACATCAGCCACGCGATGCTGGAGCGGGGCCGGCAGCTCGTTGCGAAGGCGGGCCTCGCCGGCCGGATCACCCTCCAGCCGGCTCGCGCCGAATCGGTCCCATTCCCGGCGGAGTCATTCGACGCGGTGAGCTTCACGTACCTCTTGCGGTATGTCGCCGACCCCGCGGCGACGGTGGCCGAGCTTGCCCGCGTCTTGCGGCCGGGTGGACTCATGGCAAGCCTCGACTTCTACGTCCCGCCCAACCCCGGTTGGCGGGCCTCGTGGTGGGCTTATACCCGGACTCTGCTGCCGGCCGCCGGGATGGCCTTCGGCGGCCGCTCGTGGTGGGATGTGGGCCGCTTTCTCGGCCCGAACATCGAGGGCTTCTACAGGCGCTGGCCGCTGTCGAGGATCGTCGAGGCGTGGAAGGCGGCCGGGATGGTGGAAGTCGGGTGGAGGGTGATGAGCCTCGGCGGTGGCCTGGTGATGTGGGGCACGAAAGCCGATGCCTGAGGTGCTCGCCCCCGCTTACTACGCCGCCCGCACAACCGGGTGGCGCAGAGATGTGTGGGCCGTCCTCCATCCGCCCTATACCGCGTGGCACCTGTCGTACGTGCTGATCGGGGCGAGCCTGGCTCCGACCGTCAGCGTGACCCGGCTCGTGGCCACCCTGCTGGCCTTCTTTCTCGCGGTCGGCGTGGCCGCCCACGCGCTTGATGAGCTGAGGGGCCGGCCGCTGCAGACGGGGCTGCCCGCCCGCGGGCTGTGGTCGGCGGCGGTGATCGGCCTTCTTGGAGCGGTGGCGCTTGGGATCGCCGGCGTGTTCGTGATCGGCCCCTGGTTGCTTCCCTTCATCGCGGTCGGCGTGTTCTTCGTTTTTGCCTACAACCTGGAGCTGCTGCGCGGTAAGGTGCACGGCGATTTCTGGTTCGCCGTCTCGTGGGGCGCCTTCCCGGTCCTCACCGCGTACTTCGCCCAGACCGGGCGGCTATCGATTGCGGCGCTGGCGGTTGGGGTGGCCGGCTACGCGCTCTCGTATGCGCAGCGGATGCTCAGCACCCCCGCGCGGCTGCTGAGGCGACGGAGCAGATCGGTGTCCGGAGAGCTGATCCTGGCCGACGGATCGCAGGTCTCGCTCGACAGGCCAACGCTGCTGCGACCCCTCGAGCGGGCGCTCGCCGCCTTGTCGTGGGGGATCCTCGCGCTCTCGCTCGGGATGGTCGCGTCACGCCTGCTCTGAGACCAGTAGGATGCGGCTCGTCGTGAAGCCCGCCGACCTGGTGCTCGCCAAGCCGCTCATGCGCGGTTGGTCGCACGCCGCTGCCGCGTTGATCGCGGTCGCCGGGCTCGTCGCTCTCATCGTGATCACGCGCCACGACCCGGCCAAGCTCGTGTCGATGACGATCTATGGTGGCGCGCTCGTGCTGCTGTTCGGCGTGAGCGCGACCTACCACATCTTCAAGTGGCCGCCGCGCGTAAAAGATTGGCTCCGTCGCGCGGACCACGCGACCATCTTCGTTTTCATCGCGGCGACTTACACGCCGCTCGTCTTCAATGTGCTGGGCGGGTGGTGGCGCATCGGCGTCCTGGTCGCGGTCTGGGTCTCGGCTGCTGCGGGAGTCGCCGGCGCCGCGCCTTTCCTGCGCATCCCGCGCCAGGCGCTGGCCGCGCTTTACCTCGCCATGGGTTGGGTCGCGGTGATCGCGATCGTGCCCTTGACGGCAGCGCTCGGGTGGTTGGCGGCGGTGTTGATGGCGCTGGGGGGTTTGCAGTATTCGCTGGGCGCCGCGGCATACGCGTTCAAGCGGCCGCGCCTGTGGCCGCGCGTCTTCGGATATCACGAACTGTTCCACCTGGCCGTGATCAGCGCGAGCGTGACGTTCTACGTGGTTGTGGTCACCTACGCCGTGCCCTTCCACCGGGCCTGAATCAGACGGGCGGGACTCCGTGCTTGCGGTTCGGGCGAACCGACACTCGAGTCGAGTAGGCCTTGAATCGCGCGATCAATGAGTCGCGCAGCTGCTCCGGTTCCACAACGTCGTCGACGATCAGGTTGGACGCCAGCTTGTAGAGGTCGACGTCCTGGCGGTACTCGTCCTCGAGCTCTTTGCGTCGGACCTCACGCTGTTCCTCGGGCAGTTCCGCCAGCTTGTTGAAGAAGACCGCGTTGACCGCGGGCTCGGGGC
Organism: Candidatus Acidiferrum sp.; assembly: GCA_035571315.1. GTDB lineage: Bacteria > Chloroflexota > Dormibacteria > Dormibacterales > Dormibacteraceae > Palsa-870. Next base: position 1,980 of record DATMKM010000045.1, on the reverse strand, counting down.
CCATGACGGCGATCTGGGCTGAGGGGAGGGCGATCACGCAATCCGAATCGAAAGCCGGCCCGGCCATCGCGTAGAGACCCGCTCCGTACGCCTTGCGGACGATCACGCAGATCTTTGGAACGGTTGCCTCGGAGACCGCGCTGATCATCTTCGCGCCGTGCCGGATGATTCCTTTCCGCTCGACGTCGGTGCCGATCATGAACCCCGGCACGTCGGCCAGGAAGAGGAGCGGGATCTCGAAGGCGTCGCACAGCCAGATGAAGCGCGCCGCCTTGTCGGCCGAGTCGTTGAAGAGCACGCCTCCCTTCTGCATCGGCTGGTTCGCGAGGATCCCGACCGCGTGCCCATCGAGTCGGGCAAAGCCGGTGAGCAGCTCTTTCGCGAAGAGCTTCTTGATCTCGAGCCAGCTGCCCTCGTCGATTATCGCCTCGACGAATTTGCGCATGTCGTAGCCGCGGTTCGCCTCCTCGGGGATCAGCTCGGCGATCGGTTTGGACGTGGCGCGCGCGGGCTTTGCCTCGCCCACTGCCGGCGTCTCCCCCGAGCGCTGGGGCATGTACCTGAAATAAGCACGGGCGTACTCGATCGCTGCCTTCTCATCTGCGACCAGTGCGTCTCCACAACCGCTTTCGGTGCAGTGCATCCGCGCGCCGCCGAGCTCCTCGAGCGACACCTTCTCCCCGACGACCACCTCGACCATCCGCGGCGATCCGAGATACATCGAGGCGTTGCCCTCGACCATGATCACCACGTCGCAGAAAGCGGGAATGTACGCGCCACCGGCGGCCGATGGGCCGAGCAGCAAGCAGATCTGCGGCACCTGGCCTGAGAGCTGGACCTCGTTGAAGAAGATGCGCCCTGCGTGCCGCCGCCCTGGAAACATGTCGATCTGGTCGGTGATCCGCGCGCCGGCGGAGTCGACCAGGTAGAACAGAGGCACGCGGATGCGCGCGGCCGTTTCCTGGATGCGGACGATCTTTTCCACGGTGCGAGCGCCCCAGCTGCCGGCCTTGACCGTCGGGTCGTTGGCCATCACGGCGACCTGCCTGCCGTCGATGGTCCCCAGCCCGGTCACAACTCCATCAGCGGGAAGGTCCTCGGCCACGACGTTGGCGTAGAGGCCGTCCTCCACGAACGACCCGGCGTCCAGCAGGAGGTCAAGGCGCTCGCGCGGCGTGAGCTTGTGCTGCTCGCGGAGCTTGGGCAGGTAGCGCGTACCACCCTTCAGCGCCCGTTCGCGCAGCTCGCGATGGCGCGCGTTGCTCACTCCGTTACCGCCCCTTGAAATCCGGCTCGCGCTTCTCGAAGAAAGCCTTGATGCCTTCCTTTGAATCCTCAGTCAGCGTGATCAATGTGAACTGGCTGTGCAGATAGGCGAGCGCCGCGGCGAACTCCATGTCCTGCTGACGGTAGAACGAATCGCGGCCAAGCCGCATGGCAACGGGCGACTTCTTCGCCAGCTTGTCGGTGATCTCCTTGACCGCCGAGTCGAGCTGGTCGTGTGGAACAACGCGGTTGATGACGCCGAACGACTGCAGCTGCGTGGCCGTCCAGCGGTCGCCCAGCATCTCCATCTCGAGCGAGACCTTGCGGGGCAGGTTGCGTGAGAGGATGGCCTGGATCATCATCGGCCAGATCCCGACGTTGATCTCCGGCGTGCCGAAGGTTGCGGTGTCTGTCGAAACCAGGAGATCGCACGAGCACGCGAGCCCCAGGCCGCCGGCCAGAGCGTGGCCGTTGATGCGCCCGACGATGGGTTTGCCGAGCCCCGCCATCAGGGTGAACAGCTCCACGAAGAGCTCCCGGCCGCGGTGGCGTTCCAGGTCGCTCATCCCTCCCTCGATGCTCGAGAGGTCGGCGCCGGCGCAAAAAACCCGGTCGCCTGCACCTGTCAGCACGGCCACGCGCACCTCGGGCTCTTGCTTGATCCACTCAAATGCGGCCCCGAGGTCGCTCAGCATCTGTCCCGAGAGGGGGTTG
>DATMKM010000044.1:0-5841 GCA_035571315.1 Candidatus Acidiferrum sp. | reverse complement strand
GACGGCATGGCTTACGTCGACGCCTGCATCGAACGGGGCATGCGCATCGACGACTTCGCGCCGCGGCTTTCGTTCTTCTTCGACGCCCACATCGATTTCTTCGAGGAGATCGCAAAGTTCCGCGCCGCGCGCCGCATCTGGGCGCGCTGGATGCGCGAGCGCTACGGCGCCCAGGACGAGCGCTCGCTGAAGCTGCGCTTTCACACGCAGACCGCCGGCGTGTCGCTCACTGCGCAGCAGCCGGAGCTGAACATCGCGCGCACGGCGATCGAGGCGCTCGCGGCGGTGCTCGGCGGGACGCAATCGCTGCACACCAACGCGATGGACGAGGTGCTCGCGCTGCCCACCGACAAATCCGCGCGCATCGCGCTTCGCACTCAGCAGCTGCTCGCGTACGAGAGCGGCGTGGCGAACACGATTGACCCGCTCGGCGGAAGCTACTTCATCGAATCGCTGACCGACGAGATGGAGCGCCAGGCGGAGATCTACTTCAAGCGCATCGAGGATCTCGGAGGGGTCATCCCGGCAATCGAGGCGAGCTTTTTCCAGAAGGAGATCGCCGACTCCGCGTTCCGCTACCAGCAGGAGCTCGAGCAGAAGCGCCGGATCATGATCGGCGTCAACGATTTCACCGTCGACGAGGAGGTCCCGATCGAGATCCTCCGGATCGACCCGAGGCTGGAGGCTGAGCAGGTGGCGCGCGTGCGCGAGGTGCGCAGGAAGCGCGACCAGGCGCGGTGCGCCAGGGCGCTTTCGATTTTGAAGAGGGCGGCGGCCGGTTCCGACAACCTGATGCCCTACATCCTGGAAGCGGTCCGCGCCTACGCCACCGAGGGCGAGATCATGAACACGTTGATCGAGGTGTTCGGCATCTACACCGAGCAGGCGGTGGTATGAGTCCCACCGCGGTTCGTCCCGTGCGAATTATCGTGGCGAAGGTCGGGCTCGACGGCCACGACCGCGGGGTGAAGGTGGTGGCACGCGCGCTGCGCGACGCGGGCTACGAGGTGATCTACACCGGGCTGCGGCAGACCCCGGAGATGGTCGTGGACGCGGCCCTGCAGGAGGACGCCCAGGTCATCGGGTTGTCGATCCACTCGGGCGCCCACATGACCCTGTTCCCCGCGGTCGTTCAGGAGCTGAAGCGCAGAAAGGCCACCGACATCGTCGTCTTCGGCGGCGGGATCATCCCGGACGATGACATCGCGGCGCTGAAGAAGCAGGGCGTGGAAAAGCTGTTCACCCCCGGCACCCCTCTCCAGGACATCGTCGACTGGCTGCGCCAGCGGTTTCCGAAAGAGCCCTAGCCTTACCCCTGCAGCACGACCGTGCTGGCGATCTTGTCGTGCCATCCCTGCTTGCGAGAGTCGAACGCCGCCCAGATCAATCCGATGTAGCAGACGATGACGCTGAGGATGTACCCCACGTAGCGGAGCGCCGCCCGGCCGCTGCCGATCGGTAGACCTGTCGTCGCGTCGGCGACGCGGAGATGGAAGAGGCGCATGGCCAGCGTTTGTCCTTTGCCCCAGAAGTACACGAAGTAACCGATTTCGACTACCAGGCCGAGCAGTTCAACCACCACCTGGATACCGCTTAGCCCAGCGCCGGTCGCCGGGCTGTTGTTGCTGGAGGATGTGACCGCGGCACCGACGATCGCTGACACGATGCCGACAGGGATGCCCACGATGAGTCCGTCGATGAATAAGGACACGAACCGGATCCAGAATCCGCCATAGCGAACCTGCGGCGCGTATCCGTAGCCGGTTGCAGGCGGTTGCATGGGATATCCACCGCCTGGCGGCGGAGGAGGCGGGGTGTAGCCGCCCATTGGCGGCGGCGGCGGCGGCAGGTTGCCGATCGGGGGCATGCCGCCGCCTGGAGGAGGTGGGATCTGCATGCGTTCCCCTTCAGCTCACCGTGACGATCGTGCCCGCGACCTTGTCGTGGATCGCCTGCTTCTGCGGGTCCCACAGCTGCCAGAGCCAACCGATGGCCCCGATGATGCAGACCGTGAAGCCCACCTCGAGCACCCAGATGAAGCCGCGCAGCGCGGCCTTGCCCATTGTCGGGTACTGGCCCGTCTGCATGTCACGCACCTTGAAGCCGAAAGGCATCATGCCGATCGAGGCGCCGCGCGAGCTCCAGAAGTAGCCGAAGTAAAGAATGTCGATCACGATGTTGACGAGGCCGGCCAGCCCGGTGACCTTCTGAAGGATCGTGCCGATGATCCCGTTGACTACGATGAGGATGACGACGTCAATCAGGCCGCCGACGATTCGCATGCCTGGGCTGGCGAGATTGCCGGGTACGGCCATCGCGCCGCCACCCCCCGACATCATCGGAGGCATTCCACCGCCTGGCGGCGGAGGAGGCATTCCGCCACCTGGCGGCGGAGGGGGCATTCCGCCACCGGGCGGCGGGGGAGGCGGAGGGCTGCCGTAGGACGGCGGGGGAGGCGGTGGATTCTGCATGCCGTGTGACCCTCCTGAGTATTCGGTTTGTACGCGTCCGGCTCTAGTGGCCGGACGGCTTTGCCGTATCATAACCAGCGCCTCCCAAACCTGAGGCGGACCTATGCAACTAAAAGCTTCCACTCGTGAACTACTCGGTAAGCGCTCTCGCCGCCTTTACGGCCAGGGCAAGCTCGCGGCGGTCGTCTACGGGCACAACGCCACGCCGACACCGCTCGAACTGGACCGCCTCGAGTTTCAGAAGGTGTTCGTGAAGTCCGGGCGCACGCACCTGGTCGACCTCGTCGTGGACGGCGGCAAGACCGAGAAGGTGCTTGTCCGCGAGATCCAGACGCACCCTCGGCGGCTGGGCCCCATCCACGTCGACTTCTACCAGGTGAACCTCGAAGAAAAGATCACAGTCGAAGTGCCCGTCCATCTGGTTGGGGAATCGGCCGCGGTCAAGCGTGGAGACGCGGACGTACTGCAGCCGATCCACGCGCTGCGAGTCGAGTGCCTTCCGTCCGACATTCCTGCGGAGTTCGAGGTCGACCTGACTCCCCTGGAGGAGATCGAGTCCGAATTCCGGGTCGCGGACCTGAGCGTGCCGAAGGGCGTGACCGTGCTCCTCGACCCTGAAGAGCTGATCGTCAAGATCGTGCACAAGCGCGAGATGAAGGTCGAAGAGGAAGTTCCTACAGCCGAAGCCGCCGTGGGCGTCGAGGGCGAGGCTGCCGCGGAAGGCGAAGAAGGCGCGGAGGAAGCCGCCGAAACCGAGGCGTGAGCGCGCCGCCGCTGTCGCTGCTTCCCTTCGCTTCGGATACCAATCTCGAATACTTCGGCGTCGGCCTCGTCGTCCTGGTTCTCTTTGTCATCGGTTCGCGGTTCGTTTCCAACCGCGTGGTCGCAGCGCTCCGTCGCAGGAACATGCACGCCGACGTCGTCCAGATCGGGGGCCGGGTCGCCACCGTCCTGCTCATCGGGCTCGGTGTCTGGTTCGCGATCGGCTTCGCGTTCCAGAGCCAGAACTTCACCCTCGCCGGCATCCTCCTCGCCACGATCGTCGCGAGCTTCGGCGTGCAGGACGTGCTCAAGGACTACGTCTCGGGCTACTACGTGCTCCTCGAACGCCACATGAGGGTTGGCGATCGCATCTCGATGGAAGGGATTGTCTCGGGCACAGTTGAGCAGATCAAATTGAGGGTCACGCTCCTGAAAACCGAGTCGGGGGACCTGGTGGTGGTGCCCAACGCCGAGCTGTTCAACAAGGCGGTGTTGGTGCATGTGCGCGCCGCCGAGCGGGTCGCGGAAACATCTGGCCCGCCCCCTAAGCCAGCGCCTCCCGAATGACGCGGTAGAGCGAATCGAGCTGCTCGCCCGCTAGCTCCGATTCCTCTCCCAGAAGCTCATGTATGGCCGCCGAGGCGGGCTCGACGTGGATGCCGCCGGCCACCTGCGTCGCGAGCGATCGAAGGTGAAAAGTGTGGTCCGGCTTTTTCGAGGTCTTGTCGAGCTCGACCTCCACGCGGTCCAGTTGCACCACCTTCGCCCACTTCGCGACCTCCCCCGCGCCTGACTCCGGCGCGTCCGACAGGTGCAGGCAGTTGAGACCGCCGAAGATGCCGAAGCGCTCGCGCAGCGAGCCAGGGCGCGACTGCGCGATCCGCGTCTCGCCGAGCTCGTAACGCATCTGGGTCAAGGCATCAGCGGAAGCTGTGACCCGCCCGACCACAAGCGGCAGCGCGGTCATGAAATCGACGAGCCAGGGGAAGAAGGGGCGGCCCTGCAGGAAGTCGTAGTGGCTCTCGATGAGCGCCACCGGCGGCTGGAACCAGGCCAGCGATTCGACCTTCCAGTCGCGCTCCGAGGAGAGCCAGTCCCACAGCCCGGCGCGCGCGGAAAGCCGGTAGGCGGCGTCGGGTTTGAAGATGACGAGCGCGTCGGCCACGAAGCGCAATGCTACTTGGCCTGGTTTTTGTCCCGCGGATTGGGCTTGTACACCCTGCGGCCCTTCAGCCGTTCCGGCATGTGCACCTGGTCCGCGACACCGCCCTCGGCGTCGTGGGCGTACTTGTAGTCCTTGCCGTAGCCCATCGACTTCATCAGCCCAGTCACCGCGTTGCGCAGGTGCATGGGGACGGGCTCGTTGCCGGTCTCGCGGATGAGCTCGCGCGCGGCTCCGTATGACGTGAGGGCGGAGTTCGACTTCGGCGCCAGCGCCAGGTAGAGGGCGGCCTCGGTGAGTGGTAAGACGGCCTCCGGCATGCCGACGAAATGGGCCGCCTGCTGCGCGGCCATCGCGACGGAAAGCGCTTGTGGGTCGGCCAGCCCCACGTCCTCGGCGGCGAGGATGACAAGGCGGCGGGCGACGAACATCACGTCCTCTCCGGCCTCGAGCATCCTCGCCATCCAGTAGACCGCCGCGTCCGGGTCGCTGCCGCGGACGCTTTTGATCAGCGCCGAGACGATGTCGTAGTGCTGGTCGCCCGCGCGGTCGTACAGGAGGTGGCTCTGCTGCAGCGCGCGCTCGACGTGCTCAAGCGAGATCGTCTCCTCGCCGGCGAGCGCCGCCGCGGCCTCCAGGCCGTTGAGCGCCACCCGCGCGTCACCGCGCGAGCCTTCGAGCAGGGCGTCCATTGCCGGGTCGTCGATTGGCGCGCCCAGCTCGGCGAGCCCGCGCTGGACGACTTGCTTTAGTTCGTCGCGCTCCAGCTGCTCGAGCCGGAAGACCCGGCTGCGCGAGAGGAGTGGCGCGATCACCTCGAACGACGGGTTCTCCGTCGTCGCGCCGATCAACGTGACGGTGCCATCTTCGACGTGGGGGAGGATGGCGTCCTGCTGGGCCTTGTTGAAGCGATGGATCTCGTCGATGAACAGCACCGTGCGCAGGCCCGCCCGCCGGTGGACCCTCGCCTCGGCCACCACCTTGCGGAGGTCGGCGACCCCGGCCGTCACTGCCGACATCGACACCATTCGCGCGCTCGTCTCGGTCGCCAGGAGTCCGGCCAGGGTGGTCTTCCCGCTCCCGGGCGGGCCCCAGAGCACGATGCTCGGCAGGTGGCCCGAACGGGTCAGCTGCCTCAAGACATCGACCACCTTGCGCTGCCCCACGAGGTCGTCGAAGGTCTTGGGCCGCAGCCTCGTGGCGAGCGGCGCGTCCGGTTCGGCCGCCGCCGGCAACCCGAAAAGCTCCCCCTGCCCCGCCATATTCGAATTCTGACTCCCCGAAGCCGGGTGTTCTACTGGCGCTCTCGAGTGGGGCGATGCCTAGAATGCCCGCCATGGCCACCTGCTGGTACTGCAACTCGGAGCTGTCGGAGACTGCGCAGTACTGCCCGGCCTGCGGCCACAGCCAGGCCGACCACTCGTCCAGCCCACTGTTCGGTGTCGT
>DATMKM010000043.1:0-8880 GCA_035571315.1 Candidatus Acidiferrum sp. | reverse complement strand
CCCTCGGACTTCGACACCACCTTCTGGGCGACCACCAAGACGTCCCCCGTCTCGAGCTGGCTTCTCGAGCTGATCAGCTGGCCGAGGTCGTCGCCAGGACGAACCTCAGGCAGGCCCTCGACGGCGATCAGCTCGAGCCGCGTCACACCGCACGCCGCAACCGCGCCAGGTCGCCAGGCTCGTCCAGGTCGAGCGCCATGGCGTCGGAGTGGTGGACGGCGAACTCGACGCCGCGGCTCCGCGCCTCCTGACGGAACTTGGCAAGCGAGTCGGAGCCGAAGTGCAGCGCGATGGCGTGCGGCGGGCGAAGGTAGAGGGCGTTGGTGCCACCGCGCCCAACCGCGGGCACGGCCATGGCCACCGGCGCCTCCATGCGCGCGGCGGACTCCAGGACGTCGCGGACCGCGTCCACCGTGACCAGCGGCAGGTCACTGGAGAGCAGCAAGACCGAATCGGCCCCGCCCTCGACCGCCCGTGCGATGCCACGCGCCGCAGCCACGTTCTGACCTTCCTGGCGTGGCTCCGCAAGGACCTCGGCCCCCCATCCTTGCGCCAGCGCCCCCACCTCGTCGCTCCCGGCCACCACGAGCACGTGGTCACCCGCTGCCGCCGCGCGCACGGCCAGCTGCGCGTTGCGCCGGGCAAGCTCGCGGCGAGCCTTCGGGCCAAGCGCCGGCTGCAGTCGTTGCTTGGCGGAGTTGAAATCCTTGATCAGAACGATCACCCAGGTCGACACGGCTAACCCCACTGCTTGCGCAAGCGCGGCAGGATCTGCTCGCCATAGAGCTTGAGGAAGCGAAGCTGATCGTCGCCAGGTGCATGAAAGACGAGGTGATTGAATCCCAGGTCGAGATACGGCTTCAGCTGCTCGATGTGCTCATCGGGATCATTCGACACCAGCCAGCGACGGTGCGCGACATCTTCGACACCTACGGCAAGGCGCTCCATCTCGCGGGGATCGTCGACTCCGGCTTTCGCGTCCGCGGGCAGGGCCAGCGCTGCCCAGATCTTCGTGTCGTCCATCGCGCGCGCTCGATCCGTGTCGTATGACACCTTCACCTCGATCATCCGATCGAGCCGGCTCGCGTCGCGACCTGATTCCCTGGCTCCATCTGCGAACGACGGGAGCAACTGCTCCGAGTAGAGCTCCATTCCCTTGCCCGAGGTGCAGATGAGCCCGTCTCCCGAGCGCCCGGCGAACTTCGCCACCTGCGGCCCACCCGCCCCCACGTAGATGGGTAGCGGCTTTGCGGGCCGGTCGTAGATCGTCGCGTTGCGGGTGTGGTAGTACTCGCCGTCGTACGTGACCGACTGCTCGGTCCAGAGCAGCCGGATCAGCTTGACCGCTTCGCGAAGTCGGGCGAAGCGCTCTTTGTTATCGGGCCATACGACGCCTAGAGCGCCCTCGTTCAAGTGCTCGCCTGTGCCGACCCCAAGGATGACGCGGTCTGGAAACAGCACCCCCAGCGTCCCGAATGCCTGGGCCACGATTGCCGGGTGATAGCGAAAGGTCGGAGTCACGACCGAGGTGCCGAGCGCAAGGTGCTTTGTTCGCTCGCCGGTGGCGGCGAGCCAGGCGAACGCAAACGGCGCGTGGCCATCGGAATGACGCCACGGCTGAAAGTGATCGCTGACGAAGACGCTCTCGAATCCGTTGGCTTCCGCGGCGACGGCGAAATCGAGCAGCTCACGCGGACCGAATTGTTCGGCCGAAGCCTTATAGCCAAAGCGCAGCATGGTTAACGATCTGTGCGCGGGACGCGCCGGTAATACCGCCCCCAGCTGAACGCGACTCCGCTAATGGCGCTGACCATGATGACAACCGCGAGCGCGATGAGGCTGCGGCTGTCGAGGCTCCTGATGGCGCCGGCCGTCATCACTGCGAGCAGGACCACACCCAGGACCATCATCACCACGAGCGTGACCGCGCGGTGAGGCCTCATCGTGCTGTTAGCTTACCGGCGCGTGGGGCAACCAAGCCGGAGGGTGGTGCGACGGAAGTCGGTCACCTCGACCCAGGACGTGGCTCGCCCGATGCCGATCGGGTCAATCGTGGTCGCGGATCACCAGACGGCGGGCCGCGGTCGCCTCGACCGTCGGTGGGAGTCGCCACCCGGAACCGCGCTTCTCGTGTCCTTCGTGCTGCGCCCGATCCCGATCTTGAGCCTGGCGGCAGGCGTGGCAGCCGCCCAGGCGTGTGGCGGCGGTGTGCGCCTCAAATGGCCCAATGACCTCCTGCTGGATGGCGCCAAGGTGGGCGGAATCCTCGTCGAGGTGGCGCCGGCCACGGCGATCTGCGGTATCGGCATCAACCTGACCTGGGCTCCTCCTGGCGCGGCGAAGCTGAACCAGAACCGCGACCTGCTGCTGGAGCGGCTCCGCGTCGAGCTCTACCGCTGGACTGCAGCCGGCCCTGACGAGGTTCTCACGCTCTGGAGAGCGCTTTCGGACACGCTGGGCAGACGCGTTCGCGTCGACTTGGGGACAAGGGTTGTCGAGGGCGTCGCCGAGGACATCGGACCTGGCGGCGAGCTCATAGTCGACGGAGTCGCCCTCACCTTCGGCAGCGTCACGCACCTATGAGCTCGACGATCTGTGGAAGCACCTCGCCGGATTTGCCACGGATGACGACTGTTGCGAGCGCGTCGAACGGGGTCGGCTCGGCGTTGATCACGATGAGCTGAGCGCCGGACCTGACGGCGACCAGCGGGATGTCCGCCGCGGGGCGAACCACCAGCGAAGAACCGACAACAAGCATCACGTCAGCCTGGCGGGCGAGCGCCAGGGCCTGCTGGATCGCCTCCTGCGGAAGCGGCTCCCCGAAGAGCACCACCGTGGGCTTGAGAAAGGTTCCGCCGCAGACCTTGCAGCGCGGCGGCATCTCCACGTCCAAACGAGCCTGCACCTCGCTGCGCGGTTCCCGGTTCCCGCAGCCGAGGCACTCGACAGTGCGGCTCGAGCCATGGACCTCGATCACCGTTCTGCTTCCCGAGTCCTGGTGCAGCCCATCGGTGTTCTGCGTCACAACGGCAACCAGGTGCCCGGATGCTTCGAGCGCCGCGAGGGCGTGGTGGCCAGGGTTGGGGCGGGCGGCCAGAGCGACGCGCCCGCGGTCTTTCGACACGGTCCAGTAGGCGGACGGGTCGGCCATGAAGTATTCGATCGACGCGACCTTGACCGGGTCATACCGCGTCCACAGGCCGCCCTCGCCGCGAAAAGTCGGGATGCCGCTCTCCGCGGAGACCCCGGCTCCCGTCATCACCAATCCGTGACGCGCCGCACCGATGAGCTCCGCCGCGCGTTGGACCGTCACGCTCCATCCTCGGTGATCGCGACAGGCACCGAGCTCGTTGCGCCGCGCTGGCGATGAGCTGTGTAGCTGTCCAGCGCGGCGGCGGTCGGAAATTGCACCCACGGCGACGTCTTGTCCTGGCGAATCGAGGTCACGTTGAAGAGCCGGAAAGTTTCCGCCGACTTGCCCTTGAGCTGCAGGCCGGGCATCTCGTCGACCGCGATGAAATCCGAGCACGCCTGGAACGTCGCCCAGCCGATGAGCAGGTTGAATGCGGGCGCGGCGCCGCAGAACCGCGATGCCGTGTTCACGGTGTCGCCCAGCGCCGTGTACTGGAGCCGATCTTTGCTGCCCATGTTTCCGACGACCGCCGGCCCTGTGTTCACCCCGATGCCCCAGCTGATCGGAGGCAGGCCCTTGGCCGCGAGCCTGGCTTCGAGGATCGGCGCGTGGTTAACCAGGTCGTAGGCGCATCGAAGGGCAAGCAATGCATGATCCTGCTGGGCGACCGGCGCGTTCCACAAGGCCACGATCTCGTCGCCGACGTATTTGTCTATGGTCCCGTCCCACTTGAGGATCAGCGTGCTCATGTCATCGAGGTATTCGTGAATCACCGCCTGCACGTCTTCGGCCGACATTCCCTCGGACAGTGCGGTGAACCCGCGGATGTCTACGAAGAGCAGCGTGATCTCGCGACGCTCGCCTTTCGAGATGATGTCCTCGACCGAGCGCGAAGAAGCCAGCTGCTGGGCGATCCGCGGATCGACCCAGTGACCGAAGATGCGCTCCACCTTGCGGCGCTCCCGCTCAACCAACACGTAACGTGCGGCGAGCGAAAATCCCGCGGCGAGGACGATCGCGACTGGGGTGTAGAGGGGATCGACCAGCCAACCGAATCGACCAAGCACGATGGCGAGCAACGCGTACGCGGTGAGGATCACGGCAGTCACGAGCACCGCCCGCCGAAACGACAACAGGTAAACCGCAGCGCCGATCAGCGCCCCCAGCAGCAGCGTGACGATCCAGTCGGTTGAGTCGGGCTGCGACTGGACATAGCGATCGCCGAGCACGGTGGAGATCGCGTCGCCCATGATCCGGTAGCCGTAGTTCTGGTTGGGGACCATGCATTTCGGGCGGCTGTTCGGGCAGAACGACGGATCGTGGGCGAAGCTGACGGTCTGAGCGTAGATGTCATCGGCGTCGACCAGCTTGATTCCGACGACCACGATGTGGTTCGTGATCAGGCTCGGAGCGGGACATCGCCCGTTGAACGCGGCCAGGTAGCCGCACGTCGGGCTCTTGCCGTTGGTGAAGTTGATCAGCATCTCGCCGTTGACGAGCGGAATCGTGTGCTGCCCCAGCTGGGCTTCATTTCCGCTCATCGTTAGGGGTTCGTTCGTGCCATCGGCGATGCGCATGGCCTCGACGAACGCCGGCAGTCCACTCGGGTTGTCGGCGCACGACTTTGCGATGTGGATTGGCACACCCCGCACCGCATTGGCCGGATCGGGAACCCCGAGCTCGCGGCCGGCGACGGCCGCCGCCGCGTTGGCGAAAATCGGGAGCGGGCTGTCGTCGAACGTGCACACGAGCACGACGTTCCCCGCATCCGAGATCGCCTTCGCGAGCTGGGCGTCGCCAGGGCCTGAGTGATCGAGCATCACGTCGAAGAGGATCACTTTGGGATGCAGGCTCGCCAGGTAGTTGATCACCTTCGCATGTATGTCGTTGCCCCACGGATACGGACCGAACGGCGTGGCGGCCGTCGAGTCCAGCGCGACCAGCGTCACCTGCGGGGAGGGCGGGGGCGCCGGAAACAGCTGGTCCTGAAGCCCATAGAACAGCGGTGCGACCACAGCCGTCTGCGACGTTGCGACGACGAGGACGCTCGCGAGCAGGCCGGCGAACGCAAAGCGCCACGCCGAGCGCCAGTCGCCCACCCGCTCGCGCACCATGCGCCGCTATCTTAGGTTCGTGCGCGTGACCGTCCCGGACTCGCGCCGGACGGTTGCCCTCTACATTGCCGCCGGCGCGTCCTTTGCGGCCCTGTCAGCCCGCGGACTCACCGTGCCGCTGTACGCACACGACCTTGGCGCAACCAGGTTCGAGGTCGGAGCCCTCTTCTCCGTCTCGACACTTGCCGCCGCGTTGCTGTCACTTCCATCGGGAATCCTCGTCGATCGTTTTGGCGCACGCGCCCTGCTGGGTACCTCGTTTGTCATCGCGGCGGGATCGCAGCTTGCGACGGCGTTCACTCCCAACGTCGCGCCGCTTTTCATCTGGCAGGTGATCGGCGGACTGGCCGCGGGCGCCCAGCAGGCAGCCCTCTACAGCGCCGTGACGGAGTCCACCTCCGGGAACCGCCTCGGCCGTGCCATGGGCTGGTTGACTTTTTCCATGCAGACCGGCTTTTTCCTCGGACCGTCGATCGCGGGCATCGCGCTCCGCTGGATCGATATCCGCACGGATATCGCGGTGACAAGCGCGCTGTTGCTCTTTGCGGTCCCCGCGGCATTCGCGGCCAGCGGGACTCGACAGCACACCGGTCGAGGACTCAACCTGCGCGGCCCGCTGCGAGCGCTGTTCGCAAATCGCTCGTTCCTGCCGGTGACCATCGGGCTGGTGGCGGCAGCGCTGGTCTGGGGCACGATCGGCGCCTTTCTCCCGGTGTTTGGGCGCGAGGGACTGGGCCTGCCCAGCGCACAGGTGGGCTATCTGCTCGCCCTGCAGGCGGTGGTCAACGGGCTTTCCCGATTGCCAGGCGGCCGGCTGGTCGACCGCGCGCCTCAACGCTGGCCGATCGTCTTCGTGGGCGTGCTCGCCTGGTCGGCCGCCTGCGTCGTGCTCGGCCACCTGACCGGGTTTGTCGCTCCCGCCATCGTCCTTGCGGCCGGCACGCCCTTCATCGCGACAGCTTTCGTGGCTATGGGCGTCGTCTTCGGCGACCTGTCGGCTTCATCGACCCGAGGGGTCGCGATGGGCGCGTACGGCACGATCCTGTTCCTTGGACTGTCGGTCGGACCGCTGGCGTTCGGGCCGGTGGTGCAGAGCTACGGCTACGCGGCGGGATTCACCGTGGCTGCCGCGGTCGCGTCGGCGCTTGTGCTCGTGATGGCCGCCCTGCATGCCGAGCCCCTGCGCGGTCGGGCGGAGGTCCCGCTTCCTCCGCCGGCACCCGGAACCTGAGGTACTCGGCCAGCACCCTCTGGTGGCTCGGGAACGCCAGATGCGGCACCGAGTCCGCCTGGAAGACGCCGACTTCCAGCATCTCCAGGCCTGCGGCCGGCGCGGCTCCAGCGACCAGCTTGCCCTTGTAAGCGATCACGATCATGCTCGGCGCGTCGGTCTTCGCGATGTGAAACACCCCGATCAGCCCGGTGAGCTCGACCTCCGCGCTGATCTCTTCAAAGCACTCGCGGACGGCTGCGACCGCGGGGTCCTCGTCATCGTTGACGAATCCGCCGGGCAGGCACCAGAGCCCGTAGCCGGGCTCGATCGAGCGGCGACCCAGGACGATTCCCCCCTGCGCTTCCACGACCACGGCGGTCGACACCTTCGGGTCGTGCCACAAGATGAAGCCGTCATGCGGGCAAGCCTCGACCTCACGACCTTCGATGACTCGCGGCACCAGCCCGGCGCCGCAGTTGACGCAGAAATGCCCCACGTATAGGGACGAGGTTACGTTTGCGCGGGGGCTGCGTGCTGTTGCTGTTGCTGCTTGAGGGGCGCCTTCATGTCGGCGACCCGGACCTGGTTGCGGCCGCCCTGCTTGGCGGCGTAGAGGGCCTGGTCGGCGCGCTCCATCAAGCTTGTGAACAAAGCCGGCTCGTCGGTGGCCGCGACGCCGATGCTGATCGTGAGCTTCAGCCCGCCGGGGAAGGTGGCCGCGGCGACCTTAGCCCTGATGCGTTCGGCGAGGGTGCGCGCTCCCGGCTCGGTTGTCTCGTGGAGGATCAGTCCAAACTCTTCGCCTCCGTAGCGCGCGCACACGTCCGATTCGCGGGCGCCGGTGACGAGGATCGACGCCAGCTCCGCCAGCACGGCGTCGCCGTTGAGATGGCCGTAGGTGTCGTTGACCTGCTTGAAGTGGTCGAGGTCGATCATCAGGAACGCGATGGCGTTGTGATGGCGTTTCGCGCGCTGCATCTCCTGCAGGAAGCGCTGAGCCATCGCGCGCCGGTTCGGCAGCTTCGTGAGCTCGTCCGTCAGCGCGTTCTCCTCCTGCGCCTGGAAGAGCTGCGCGTGCCGGATCGCGATCGCGGCCTCCGAGGCAACACCATTCAGAAGGTCGGCCTGGTCCTCCGTGAGCTCGCGCCACGCGTTCAGGTAGAGCTCCATCGCGCCCATCAACTGGCCTGAACGCTGCACGGGCACGACGAGGACATGCTGCGGGTGGCCGCCTCCCTCGATGCCTGGAGCGGTCCGCTCGTCGAGCTTGACGACGAGCGGGCGCATGGCGGCGATCGCGGTGCGAACGGGCTCCTCGTCGAGCTTGCGGACCGCTCCGCGGGCCCGATGGGTGAGGTTGTACTCGGCTTCCCGCTTCATCTCGGATTTGCCCTGCTGGACCAGGTACATCGCCCCGGCGACAGCCCCCATGATCCGGCCGGCGTGGGTGAGCGCGACGTTCAGAACCTCCTCCAGGGCGAGCGAGGAGTTGACGGCGGACGCGATCGCGAGCAGGAGCGCCGCGCGATCGCGGGCCCCGCTCTCGTCGTCGAGGGCGGCCTGGAGCTCCCGCGTCGTCCCGCGCAACCGCATCAGCGACACGGTCAGAAGCAGGAACGCGAAAACCAGCAGGACGGAGGTGACGAGCAGGACGGCCGCGAGATCCAAGGGGAAAAACCCTCCCGGGCGCTGAAGTTGTCATAGGTTAACGCTCGAGCCTCAAAGTTGGTTCCCGCTATACTCCGGCCGATCGAGCCCCTCTCATTCGACGACCTCCCGCTAGGTGGCGAATGGACCACCCGGCGCCGCACCATTTCTGACTCAGAGATCGCTCTGTTCGCCGGCGTGGTCGGCGATTTCTCGCCCCTTTCGATCGAAGCCGCCCCAGGGCACACCCGTGTCGCCCCACCCGCGCTGCTCGTGGCGGTCGCCGTCGGGCTCGGGACCATCGACATGCCCGTCCCGTCGGTCGAGGAGTGGGCGTGGCTCAACTGGAAGTTCCCGCGTCCGGTGCACGCCGGCGACACGATCTACGCACGCTGGACGCTGACGCAGAAACGGCCCCCGATCGGCGGGGCGTCGAACTCAATCGTGGTGTGGCGGGTTGACGTCCACACGGCGGATGGCGAGCTTTGCGCCGAAGGCGAGGTGGGAGCCAAGGTGCGCCGCCACCTCGCAGGGCGGGACCGCGAGCGCGTTCACGAATCGACAGCGCCTGCCGGAGTACCGGCAGCCACCGGGACAGCAGCACCCCGACGCAGCCGGCGAAGGCGCCGTCCGGCTTCTACCGGCAGTCCTGTGCCCGAGCCGGCTCCCGAGGCCGCGCCGCCTGCCGCGGCGACCAAGCCCGAGAGAGCGGCCGGGGCGCCAAGGCGAAGGAGGAGACGTCGCCCGGCCGGCACCGCGACAACACGTGACGG
>DATMKM010000042.1:0-38813 GCA_035571315.1 Candidatus Acidiferrum sp. | reverse complement strand
CACACGACGTGCTTTCCCGCGCGCAGCGCCGCCATCACCGAGTCGGAATGGATGCTCGGTGGAGTCCCGACCACCACCAAACCCACCTCCGGGTCGTCGAGCAGATCCTCAACCCGCGCATGCGTTCGCACCGACCATTCCGCAGCGGCCAGGTCCCGCCTTTCAAATGAGACGTCGCACACCCCGGCCAGGCGCAGGCCCGGCGTGGCCGTGATCGATGCGGCGTGGGCCTGTGCGATGGCGCCGTAGCCGATCAGGCCGGCACCCACCGACGGCGCCGCTTCGCGGCCGGCGGCGAACATCAGCGTCCGCTGGATCAGCTTCTGAAAGCCCCCCAGCTCATAGGTGGAAGGATCGTGACCGAGCCCGAGATGGACGAAATGTCCGTTCCCAAAGCGGCGCTCATATGCGACGACCTGTTCGGTGAACCGCCAGCTCGCGCGCAGCAGCACAGATGCCCCGGCGGGCGGGCCTTCAGAAAAGTACAGCTCGTCGTGCACCTTGAGCTCGGCACCCAAGCGCGCCGTCAACGGGTTCGAAGGATCCGGCCGGACGATGAGCTCGGTCAGCGGGCCCGGCCCGGTAGGCGCCCAACCTGCGAGCTCCGCGAGATCGCCGCCCTCAGCCCACGTCGCCAGGGTGCCGTGAATCAGCACAAGGCCGCCGCCGGACCGCACGAAATCCGTGAGCCGAGACGCTTCGCCCGGCTTCAGCGCGTGATCGCTCGCTGCGAGCAGAACTCTGGTGTTGTGCAAAGGCAACTGCTCCGCTTCGGTGACCACCTCGACGGTGAAGTGATGCGTCGCCTCGAGCGACCGCAGAAGCGGGCGGGCCATGTGCAGGTAGTCGTGCTGAGCTCCGGCCAACAGCACAACCACAGGGATTCGCTCGGACATCTAGGCGACTTTACGATGGATGGTTGTGCCGATTCGGCGCAGCACCGCGAGCGTCTGGTCCGCCGCCTTCTCCCAGGTGAAATCGGCGGCCCGGTGCTTGCCCTCCTCGCCAAGCTTCCGCCGCAGCTGCGCGTCCGAGAGCAAGCGCTCGAGGGCACCCGCGATCGCGTCGACATCTTCTGGCTCCACGGCGAGCGCGGCGGTCAAGCCCAGCTCTGGCAGCGCGCCAGCCTCGCCGACCACCGCCGGGACGCCCCGAGACATCGCCTCGAGCAGCGGAAGGCCGAAGCCCTCGTAAAGGCTCGGGAACGCGAGGACCGAGGCCGATTCGTACAGCGCCGTCAGCGTCGCATCGTCGACATGTCCGAGATAGCGAACACCTGGCTCGGCGGCGATCCGCACCAGCGTGTCGCCGTAAGCCCAACCAGGTTTCCCAGCGATCACGAGCTGCGGCACGCCAGGCCGTCCGTTGATGATGAACGGCAGCGACCCCCGCCTTCCGCGCAGCTGCCGGAACGCCGCAAGCAGGCGTGGGTAGTTCTTGCGAGGTTCCACGGTCCCGACGGCGAGGATGAACCCCGGCTCGAGTCCTTCGGGCAGCGGCCCTGCCGCAACCGGGGACGGGACACCTTCGGCGATCACCTCGATCTTCGTTTCGAGACCGGGGATCTTGTAAAGGTCCAGCAGGTCGCGCCGCGTGGACTGAGAGGGCACGAGCACCGCAGCCGCGTTGCGCAATGCCGGACCGAGGACGGTGCCCATGTAGGCGCGCTGCTGCCACGGCACCTCTTTCGGTCGCAGCCGGAAGGCCAGGTCGTGGACGAAAACGGCGGCTGGCGGCGCGCCCTGGCGTCGAAAGGGCGGGCTCGGCCAGTACGGATAGAGGATGGCGTCGGATTCCAGCTGGGGTTCGACGGCCGGCAACCACCGAGTCTTGAGGTTGACCTCGTGCCGGTAAGGCGACAGGACCGCTTCGCAGTCGAGACCCACCAGGTCAGCTGGACGTTCGCGGCTGCACAGCAGGACGAACTCGTCCGTTCCGCGATGTGCGACGAGTGCCTTCGACAGCTCGATCGCAACGGTGGTCATGCCCACACGCTGCGGCCGCCAGCATGCTGTGACGTCAATCGCAAACCGCATTAGAGAATCTTCCTCTCCAGACCTGGGACGGCGCGGCGGGAGTCCAGGCGGCGGAGAGAAGGTCCCCCACCCGTCGGTGAAGGACCTTCAGAAAGGAGGGAGGGCGATTCGGAAAAGCCCGAAATATCTCGGTGAAGTGGATGTTAAACCTACCCGCATAACAAGCGGCGAAACAAAAAAGAGTGATTTTGGTCACCCGCTTTTCGACCTCGGGAACCGCCCTGTGGGCTCGGCGGCGAAGGCCTTAAGTTTCGACTGAGCGAATCGCGAAGACGCAGTCGAATGTCCCCGTCACGGAGCCGCACTCGACCTCTTCGACGTACCAATCGTTGGCCAGGCCCGCCCAGCGGAGGATGGTTTCGATGCTTGCCGTCCAGATGTGGCACGACTTCACGGTCTTGATGCGCCCGAGGGCGAACATGTTCGAGAAGTTGACGAGCCAGAACTGGTGCTCGTCCACCTGCAGCCAGGCATGCGTGTGCTCGCCCCGTACGTTGTCCATCGCCTCGGTGAACCCCTTCACGACCCCCGCCAGCTTGCGCTGACGACCGGGAACCAGGCGCCGCGGCCCTCCCATGCCGTGCCGCCCTTCGGCCAGCCAGCGTTCGGTGGCTCGGCGTCCCCAGGTGCGGATCATGTCCTCGGCCTCCGGGCCGTACACAGTCTCGAAGGCTTCGTTCAGGCGGCTCAGGGATTCCACCGGCGAGGAGAGCTGATCGTCGTGCGGCGGGTCCTGCTCGACGTACTGCACGAGCCCCGCCGCGTACGCGATCTCGGGCCAGCGGTCGCCCGTCACGTCACGCGCGACGTGGACCAGATTGCTCACGTGCGAGTTCAGGATGAAACGGCCGCGCGCGCGCGACGCCCGGACTCCCATGAGCTCGAGGGTCCGGATAGCGGATCCGCCGACAGCGGTCGGAGTCGGGATCGGCGAGCCGTGCAGCGCCGGCGGCGGAGGGGCCGGAGCCGGCGGCGCGATCACCCTCAGGTTGTTGGCCGCTGTCGTCGGCTCGACCGTGATGCCCGGCCGCGGCGGCGCTGCTGCCACCGCGCCCGGGGAAAGCGCCGCGGGTGCCGGGACCTGCGATCTGCGCTGCGGCAGACGGGCCATGAGGGCGAGCAGGTCATGCACCGTCTGCGGGCGCTGCGCCGGGTCCTTGGCGAGCACCTTCGCGAGCAGCTGATCGAGCTCGTCGGGGAGGGCCGGGTTCAACTTGACCGCCGAAGGGATCGGCGCGTTGACAGTCGAGTACGCGACCTCCATCCGGTTCGACCCGATGAACGGCAGCCGCCCCGTCAGCATCTCGAAAGTGAGCACGCCCATCGCGTAGATGTCGGCGCGCTTGTCCACATCGTGTCCCATGACCTGCTCCGGCGCCATGTATCCGGGCGTCCCGATCGCGAGCCCGATCGTGGTCAGGTGAGTCGGTTGCCCGGCGCCTCGCGCCAGACCAAAGTCGGCCAGCATCGCGCGGCCGTCGGCGTGGATCAAGACGTTGGTCGGCTTGAGGTCTCGGTGGACGATCCCGGCGTCGTGCGCGTGCTGCAATCCATCCCCGATCTCGCGCAGGTAGCGCCACGCCGTAAGGGTGTCGAGCGGGCCGCGGTTCAGGATGTCGCGGAGAGTCCCTCCCCTGATGAGCGGCATCGTGAGGTAAGCCACGCCGTCCGTCAGCTCGAAGTCATAGATGGGAAGGATGTTGGGGTGATCGAGCTTGGCGAGGGTCTTGGCCTCGGTCTCGAAGCGTTTGACGAACCCGTCGTCCTGAAAGAGCTCCGATGAGAGGGCCTTCAGGGCGACCTCGCGACCCAGCGGTTGCTGCACGGCGCGGTAGACGACCGCCATTCCGCCGCCGCCGAGACGCTCCACGATCTCGTACTGGCCGATCCTCGTGCCGGTGAGGTCTTTCACTGCTTCTTGACCAAAGTCCCGACGATCGCAACCAGGTCGGCGAGCCGGAACGGTTTGCTGAGCACGTTGTCCGCGCCCGCCGCGAGGAAGCGCTCCCGGTCGCTCGCCATCGAGTGCGCGCTCGCGATGACGATGGGCATCGTCGGGATCGCTTCTTTGATGCGACGCATCGCTTCCAGGCCGTCGATCCCGGGCATCGCGACGTCCATGAGGATCATCGACGGATGCTGGGCCAGCGCAACGTCGACTGCCTGCAGCCCGTCCGCGGCGATCAGCACGACATAGCCCGCCTTCTCGAGCACGCGTCTGCATAGGCGCTGGGCCACGTCGTTGTCATCCGCCACCAGCACCGTGAAGGGTCCAGTTGCACCGCCCGTGGCCTCGTCAGGCATGCCGGCGCTGTAGCGGTGTGACGTTTTCCGCCACCAGGGGAACGGTGAAGTGGAAAGCGGACCCGTGTCCGACCGCGCTTTCGACCCAGATTTTGCCTCCATGCATCTCCACGATCTGCTTAACGATCGTGAGGCCCAGGCCAGTCCCAGGGATCGACTGCGCGGCTCCGCTGCGCACACGGCGGAATCGCTCGAAGACGTGCCCGATCTCGTCAGGCGGGATGCCCAGGCCTGTGTCAGCCACGCTCACGAGCGCGTATCCGCCCTCGGACCGGGTGGACAGGGTCACGGTGCCTCCGTCGGGCGAGTACTTGATCGCGTTGTTCACGAGGTTGCTGACCACCTGGATCAGCCTGTCCCGGTCGCCCGCGACGATCGGCAATCGCGGGTCGAAGTCTGATTTGAACTCGACCTGGGTCACGCCGGAGCCGGCCCTCGCCATGGCTTCGGTCAGGACCTCGTTGATGTCGACATCGCCGGACCGCATGCTCATGCGGCCGGATTCCATCCGGTCGAGGTCGAGCATGTCACCGATCAGGCGGTTGATCCGGTCCGCGTCATTGAATATGTAGCCGCCGTAAGCACGGACCTCATCTGGTTCCAGGCCGCCGTCGCGGATGAGCTCGCTGAAACCTTGGATTCCGGTCAGCGCGGTGCGGAACTCGTGGCTCACGATGGAGAGGAACTCGGTCTTGGTGTGGTCTAGCTTCTCGAGGTTGGCGTTCGCGCTGCGCTGCGCCTCGAGCGCTTCGGCAAGCTGGTCCGACGTCTCGCGCACGGTCGTCACGTCCTCGATCATCACCAGCAAGTGCTCGGGACGTCCATTCGAGTCGGGGATCGAGGTCGCGGTGAGCTGCAGCCACAACCACTTGCCCGCACCCGTCGAGGCGCGCACCTGGACGCTTGCGCCCGACGAGATGCCGGCGAGCAGAGGCGCGGCGCGTTGACGAGCGGCCGCCTGGTCGTACGCGCGCAGCAGGTCGGGCCACGCGCTTTCGCGCATCGCCTCGAAATCGTGCTCGAGGATTCCGAGGAGGGCCGGGTTGGCTTCGACCAGGTCGCCCTCGCCGCTGATCCGTACGATCCCGATCGGCGACCGCTCGAAGATGGCCCGGTGGTCCGCCTCGCTGCGCCGCAGTGCCTGCGCGGTGTCCGAGCGGCGGATGAACTGCCCGATCTCGACGCCGACCGTGGACAGCATGGTGACCTCGTCGTCCTCGACCTTGCGCGCGTGCTCGGCCAGCAGCTCGACGACTCCGATCACGGCGCCGCCGTCCACCACTGGAAACGCGATCACGGACTTGAGGCCGGCCGCGCGCGCCACGTCGAGATTCGAATAGTCGGTCCCGCCCGCCAGGTCTTCGATGGCCGCCACGACGCCCGACTGCCAGACCCTGCCAAGCAGTCCGGCGCCGAGTGAAATTGAGGCCGCGCGGCTCTGGTCGCGCAGGGTTTCAAAGCTCGCTGCGTCGCGATGCCAGAAATGCCGCACTCGCAGGGCCTGCCGTTCGGGATCCGCGACCCAGAACTGGGCCAGGTCCTGATCGAGATAGGCGCACAGGCTGCTGAGAAGTTGCGGGACAGATTGCTCCCACGTCAGGCCCCCCACGATCACGTGCCTCACCGAGACCAGGCAATCGCGGAGCCCATCCAGGCGCTTGCGCGCGGAAATATCGCTCTCCTGGACGAGCAGCAGCGGCTGGCCGGGAACGTACCCGGGCGCGGCCCCGATCGCGATCGCCACGGGAACGCGGGTGCCGTCGCCTCGGATCTGGTTCAGCTCCGCCTCCCAGCGCACGATGTCACCGCTGCGGAGCAGAGCCAGGGCTTCGCTGAGGACTCCGCGGTCCTTCTCGGCGGTGACCGCCTCAAGGGGCAGCTGCAAGAGCTCTTCCTGCGGCCGGCCGAGGATCGTCCCGAGCCTTTCGTTGACCTGGATCCACCGCCCTTCGCCGTCGACGAGCGCCAGGCCGACCATCGCCGCTTCGAGCATCAGGCGCAAGCGTTCTTCGCTGGCCGCGATCTCTTCGGTCTGTCGCTGAGCCTTGTCAGCGGTCGCCCGAACCTGCCGGACCACCTCGGTGATCGCCACGGCGGCGACCAGCAGCACGATCGCGAGTAAAAGCGCCGGAGCCAGGTCGCCTGACACGCCGCCTCCGAGAACGGACGGCATGAGGATGGCGAGGGCTGCGAGCAAGCCCGTCGCGAGCGACTCCAGGCGGCTCAGCTGAAGCGCCGTCAGCAATATCACGGTCAAATAAAGCGGAAAGGCGAGCACCGGACCCGCGCCGGCGGCAACCTGGATGGCGTACACCGCGGCGATGGCGAAAAAGGGCGTCGCCCGACGCACCAGGCTCACTGTCCACGACGGCTTTGGGGCATTCCGTGGACGCGCGCCTGGCAACACCCCTGAAACCTCGCCCCCCCTGGCGGGATGGAAGGTGCGCAGGCTGCCAAGTGTACCCGTGGCTCTTTCAGGCGAGTCCCTCTTAAGCGAAGTGTCGCCAACTCGCCCGCCGGCTTTAAGCTGAGCGCCCGGCTGTTGAAGTTGAACGCCCCGACCACGCCCTTGCAAGCCGACGGTCTGAGCCGCCGCGTCTACCCATTCCTCGGGCTCGCCATCGTCGGTCTTGTAAGCCTGCACGGATACGCGGGAGTGATCGCGTCTCCAGTGCTCGCCGGGGCCGCCGCGATCGGGGTCATCCTCGTCCTGGCGCCGCTCGCCCAGATCGACATCCCCTCCCGCAACGGCATCCTGGCGGCGCTGCCGGTGGTCGTCGGGTTCGCCATGGCCCTCTATCCCTTGTGGGGCATGTCGGAGTTCGGCCTCGGCATATCGATCGTGCTGACCGTGCTCGCGAGCGCGCTGGTCCTCCTGCCGTGGGAGCGCATACCCCGGTACCTGCACGCCGTGTCGCCGATCGGCGGGCTGGCTGTCGCTTTCGCGCTGGAGGTCCAGTTCGGGCTGAGCATCGTCCGCGCTTTTCCGTTCGTCCTCCTGCCCCTGATCTTCCTCGCGCTTTACTACACCACGGTCGAGTTCGCCGTGGGTGCGGCCCTCGCGGTCGCCGACCTCATCCTGGTGACGGTGGTCAACCCCGCGGCGGGCGACCCTGCAGCCGCCTCGCTCGAGGCGCTGCTGCTCATCGCCTTCGGGGTGCTCGTGCGCCGCGTCGTCATCCAGCTCGAGACCAACCGAGCCGCGGCGGCGGAAGCGGAGCTGGCGAAGTCCGAGGTGCTCGCGGACCTCTCCCAGACGAACCAGGAGCTGCAGGAGCTGACCCGCCTCAAGTCCGAGTTCCTCGCCACCATGAGCCACGAGATCCGGACTCCGATGAACGGCGTGATCGGCATGACAGGACTCCTCCTGGACACGGAGCTGACGCCCGAGCAGCGCGAATACGTGGAGACGGTCCGCGCCTCGGGCGACGCCTTGCTCGAGATCATCAACGACATCCTCGATTTCTCGAAGATCGAGGCTGGACGCGTGCGCCTGGAATCGATCGATTTCAGTCCCAAGCACGTGATGGAGGAAGCGGTGGAGCTCTTCGCGGAGGCGGCCGCCAACAAGGGCATCGAGATGGTGCTGGACGTGGGGGAGTTCGTTCCGGAGAGTGCGATCGGCGATCCCGGCCGCCTGCGCCAGGTGCTCATCAACCTCGTCGCCAACGCGGTCAAGTTCACCGATAACGGCGAGGTCGTCGTGCGGGCGCGTCGCCACGAGAACACCGGTCCGGGCCTTTTGATCCGCTTCGAAGTCTCCGACACCGGAATCGGTCTCACCCCGGAAGAGCAGGCTCGTGTCTTCTCGACCTATTCGCAGGTGGACAGCTCGACGACGCGCAAGCACGGCGGAACCGGACTAGGACTTGCGATCGCACGCATGCTCACGCAGCTCATGGGCGGCCAGATCGGCGTCGAAAGCGAGAAGGGATCCGGCAGCCGGTTCTGGTTCACGGCTCTCTTCCGCGAAACCGGCGGGAAGCGGCGAGCACCGCAGGCGCCCGTCAGCTTGGCCGGCACGTTCGTCGCGGTGGTCGACGACAACAAGACCAATCGCGCCATCCTCGAGCGCTACTTGAAGTCGTGGGGATTGCGCGAGCGAAGCTTCGAGAGCGGTCGCGAGGCGCTGCAGGAAATGCAGGTCGCGGCGCACGGCGACGATGGCTTCGACGTCGCGATCGTCGACATGATGATGCCGGGCATGGACGGCCGCGCGGTGGCGAGCCAGATCCGCGCCGACGAGCGTCTGAAAGAGCTGGTGGTGATCCTTCTCACCTCCGCCGGGCAATCCGACGAACCTGTGCCCGGTGTCGACGCGGAGCTCGTCAAACCGGTTCGTCCCTCGCAGCTGTTCGACGTCCTCCACTCGTTGCTCGCGGAACGCTCGCTGCGGATTGATCCGCCGGGTGCGGTCGTGGAGCTCGGGCCACCTGATGAGGCCCGCCAGTGGTCGCGTGTTCTCGTCGTGGAAGACAACGCGGCCAATCTGAAGGTCACCGTGAGGATGGTCGAGCGCCTGGGCTACCGCGCGGACGTCGCGGCCAACGGCGTGGAAGCCGTGCACACTTTGAAAGGGCTGCAGTACGACGCCGTCCTGATGGATTGCCAGATGCCGGAGATGGACGGATACGAGGCGACCCGCCTGATCAGGGCTGACGAGCCGGCGGGCCGGCACATTCCGATCATCGCGATGACGGCGGCAGCCCTGGCCGGCGACCGCGAGCGCTGCCTCGCCGCAGGAATGGACGACTACATTTCCAAACCGGTAAAGCTGCATGTAGTGGCCGCCCTACTGGAACGCTGGATCGCCCTGCCTAAAACGGTGTGAGGCCTGAATGCCTCCAATCGATGGTCGGTCGGTAATCGGTCAGAGACGCTTGAGCGCGAGCACAGTGACGTCGTCGAAGAGCTCCCGGCCCTTCGATCCCTGGGCCAGGATGTCCACCAGCTCCTGCGCGGTCCCCGCCCGCCGCGCCTCATAGGGAAGCGGTACATCTTTCGTCGCCAGGTCGGGCCGCAAGTCGAGCAGCCCGTCAGAGAACACGACCAGCGCATCGCCCGGGTTCAACGTCACGGTCCCCACTGCAAACAGGCTGTCTGGAAAAATCCCGATGGGCGCGCTGCGCAAAGGCAGCGTCTCCTGTCCGGTCGAGCCACGCAGCAGCCGCGCGTGCCCATGACCCGCGTCGACGTACTGGAGCACGCCCGAGGAGGGATCGAAAACTGCGTGAAACGCCGTCACATAAGCGTGGTTGACCTCGAGGGCCGCGCTCATCACATCGGAAGCCCGCTTGACCCCCTCGTCGAGCCGCTCGATCCCGGCCGAGGCGCGCAGGGCGGCGCGCGCCGTCGCCATCATGAGTGCGGCCGGCAGGCCCTTGCCCATGACATCGCCCAGCGTCACGACCAGCTGGCCTGTTTCCTGGCGATACCAGTCGTAGAAATCTCCGCTGATCTCCTTGGCCGCAGTGAAGTGGGCGGCGAGCTCAAACCCCTCCTCCTTGAGAGGCGAGGCGGGCAACATTCCCGCCTGGAGCTCGATGGCGCGGCGCATCTGGTCGGCGCGCTCATCCAGCATGCCCTCCATCCGCTTGAGGGTCGCCCGGTGCTCGAGCTCGAGACTGCGGCGCTGCAGGTTGTTGACCACGGTCAGGTAGAGCTGCGTGGCACCGACCGGCTTCACCATGTAGGCGTACGCACCATGCTCGATCGCGGCCCTGCCGAGCTCAGGATCGTCGACTCCCGAGATCATCACCACCGCGGTGTCCGGCCGCCTCGCGCGGAGCTCCTCGAGGAGCCCATAACCAGACTCGTCAGGGAGGCGCACGTCGAGCAGCGCGAGGGCGTAGTCGCTGGCTTCGAAGAGCCTCCTGGCATCCGCCGCGTTGAAGGCGACGTCGGATTCGAACCCGCGGCTGCGCAGGGTGCGCTCCATCAGCTTCGCCAGGGCCTGCTCGTCGTCCACGATCAACAGGCGCTGCAAAGGGGCCGGCGAGCTCACCCCGAGCAGTGTAGAGAGGCTCAACTCGATCCTGGGTGACCTATAGTGAGCGGCCGTGCTGGGTGAGCATTAAGTGAGTCTCGAAGTGCAGAGCCGCCAGATCGACAACGGCGTCACCGTGGTCGCTCCGACTGGACGCCTGGACGTGGCCGGCGCCCCCGCATTGAAGGACGCGATCGGTGAGGCCGTGAAGAACGGCAAGCCTCGGGTCGTGATCGACCTGGAGGGCGTGAGCTTCGTCGACAGCACGGGCCTTGGCTCGGTCATCTCGGCCTTGAAACAGATCCGCAGCTCGCAAGGCGACCTGCGGCTTGCCGCGCCCAACCAGCAGGTCCGTGTAGTGCTCGAGCTCACGACGCTCGACCGGGTTTTTCCTTACTACGCGACAGTAGAGGAAGCCCTGACTGGCTTCTGACCGTGGCGAGTCACTCGAAGCCGTTTGAGTTCAACGCCACGCTCAGCCATCTCGATGAAGGACTGGACACGCTTCATGAATCGATCAAGCAGCTGCGCAAATCGACAGGGCGCGGCGAGGACGACCGCAACCTCATGCATTTCGAGATTGCGCTGGCGGAAATCGGCGCCAACGTCCTCACCCACGGCCGGCCGGCCGGCACCGACCCACCCGTCGAATACAGGCTCTGGGTCGAAGACGACACCGCCCACGCGCTGTTTGTCGATGGGGGCCCACCGGTCGATGAGGTGCTCTCCCGCGCCATGCCTGATGCGACCAGCGAAGAGGGGCGCGGCCTCCCGATGGCCCGCTGGTTGCTCGATGAGCTCCTTTACAAGCGCGACGGCGAGGTCAACCGATGGCGGCTGGTGAAACGGCTTTGAGCTCGGACGGCGAGCTCTCGGATGAAGCCTGGCGAGTCCTCATCCACGACTTTCGCAACCTGCTCGCGGTGATCATCAACTACAGCGAGCTGATCGCTGAGGAGACCGGCGATGCTGAGGCGGTCAAGACGGATATCGGCGAGGTTCGCGCCGCCGCGGAACGCGCGATCACGATGACCGAGAAGCTACGGCGGCCTGTCAAACCCACCCCGGAGTCGACCGCGTCGTGAAGGTCGTGGACAAGGTGAGCACCGAGAACGAGCCAGCCACCCGAGCGAGCTTGCCGCACCGCGACCTGGTCCTAGTGGTCGATGACGACGAGCAGGTCCTCCGCCTGGTCAGGCGTGTCCTGGAGAGGGCTGGTTTCGAATGCGTCCCGATCGTCAACGGCCGCTCGGCACACGGCGCCGCGGTGGAGTGGCGGCCCGACATCATCCTGCTCGACCTGATGCTCGGCGACACCACCGGTGACCAGATCCTGGCCGAGATCCGAGGCGACTTCCGGACGCGCTTGATTCCAGTCGTCTTTCTGACTGTGCGCAGCTCGTTGAAGGACAAAGTCGAGCACCTGCTCGCGGGCGCCGACGACTACGTCACCAAGCCGTTCATCCCGGAGGAGCTGGTGGCCCGCCTGCGCGCTGTGATGAGCCGGTCCACCACCACCCGAGACCTCAACCCGTTGACGGGTATGAGCGGCAACAGCGACATCCTGCGCGAGATGGGGCTGCGCCTCGCGAGCGGCGAGAGATTCGCCTGCCTCTACCCGGACATCGACGCCTTCAAAAGCTACAACGACCACTACGGATTCCTGCGGGGCGATGACGTGATCAAGACTCTGGCGACGATCATCCTCGAGGTCCTCGAAGAGAGCTATTCGCCGCGCCACTTCGCGGGACACGTCGGCGGCGACGATTTCGTGATCCTGACCGACCCGAGCCTCGCCGAGCCGCTCGCGTCGTCCATCACGAAGCGATTCGACGAAGCGGTGCCCGCGCTGTACGACACGGGGGACCGTGAGCGCGGCTGGATCGAGTTCGAGGAGCGCAATGGCAACACGCTTCGTGCGCCTCTCGTGTCGGTGTCAATCGGCATCGTGATCGCCGAGCCTGGTCGCTATACGACTGCCGCCGCCCTGGCCGCGCGCGCGGCCGAGGTGAAGGGCGTCGCCAAGCGAATGCCCGGCTCGAAATGGGTGCTGGACCGCCGCCGGCCTCCGGAAAGGTTTGCCTGAGATAAATGAAATGAGTCCCGGTAACCCGGTGCTAGCATCCGCGAAGCCGACAGCCGTGACACCGACCATGCCCGCGGAGCCCATCTCATGAGCGAGGTCATCACCACCTCGCCGGAAATTCCGGAACAGGCGCCGGCGCCCACGCCCGTGCCGGCGTCGAACGGCGGCCCGCCGCAGCCCGCGCCTCGGTTCAAGGTCACCGTCCACCGCCTCGATGGCGGGCTGGAGGAAGGCGGTTCGGACGCACGCGGGCTGAGCGCCCAGGGGTACCCGATCTACAACCCCGCCGACGCCGAGCGTCCCCGCTGGATCCCCAGCCGCGACATCAAGTACGTGGTCTTCGGCGCGGTCGAGGACCCCGCCCTCGAGGCGGACCCCGGCGACAAGAGCGCCGCCAGGAAAGCCATTCTTCGCTTCCGCGACGGCGAGTGGATCGCCGCCTATATCGACCCAGGACAGGCGCCCGACAGCGAGGGCATCGCAATCAAGATCCGGCTCACCGAGCGCCAGCGCGTGATCCCGGCCCTCGCCGCATCGTCGTCTGTGCTCGAGACGCAGTACCTCCAGATGTGGGCCGCGCCTGCTCCAGCCAACCAGCCTCAGCGCCGCCGCTCCGACATCGTGGAAGCAGCCGCCAGGTCTGGACGTGACCTCAGCAAGCTCGCGAACGACTTTCGGGACCGCCTTGCGCTGATCCGCGACGTCGGCCTCACCACCGGCGACACGTTGGCGTTCTCACGCGCGGTGCGCACGCACCTCGATCGCTTCCTCGCGGACGACGGCATCGATCTCAACTCGCAGGAGAAGTCGGCGCTGGCCGACATCATCCTCCGCGCCGCGGTCGGTTACGGCCCGCTCGACGGCCTGCTGCACGACCGCTCCGTGAGCGAGATCATGGTGAACGGCCCGGACCAGGTTTTTATTGAGCGCCGCGGCGTGCTGACGAAGGCCGACGTGCGTTTCGAAGACGAGAACCAGCTCCTGGAGACGATCCGCCGCATGGTGGCGACCACTGGCCGGCACATCGACGGCTTGAACCCGATGGTCGACGCCCGGCTGCCGGACGGAAGCCGTGTCAACGCGATCATCCGCCCCGCCGCGATCCATGGCGCCGCGCTCACGATCCGCAAGTTCAAGGACGCCGTGCTCGGCATGGAGGACCTCACGCGAGAGGGAAGCCTCAGCCCCGCCATGGCGGAGTTCCTCGAGGCCGCGGTGCTGGGCCGCATGAACATCCTGGTCTCGGGCGGCACCGGGTCGGGCAAAACGACGACGCTCAACGTGATCGCACGCTTCATCCCGCACAACCAGCGTGTGATCACCATCGAAGATGCTGCCGAGTTGCAGATCGACCACCCGCATGTAATCGCGCTCGAGCACCGGCCACCCAACGTCGAAGGCAAGGGCGAGCTCACCATCCGGCAGCTCTTGCGCAACAGCCTTCGAATGCGCCCCGACCGGATCCTGGTCGGTGAGGTGCGCGGTGCCGAGGCCCTCGACATGCTGCAGGCCATGAACACAGGCCACGACGGGAGCATGTCGACCATCCACTCGAACTCGGCCAGGGACGCGCTCTCCCGCCTCGAGACCATGGTGATGATGGCCTCGATCGACATACCTTTTGAGGCCGTCCGCGCGCAGATCGCGTCGGCGGTCAACCTGATCGTCCACCAGGCCCGCATGCCCGACGGCCGCCGCAAGGTCGCCCAGATCGCCGAGGTCGTCGGCTACGACGCGAACGGAGCGATTCTGCGCGACATCTTCCTGCTCGGCATGGGCAACGACCTGCGCCTCGAGTACAACGCCACCGGCTACGTGCCGACCTCGCTTGACAAAGCAGCGTTCTACGGGGTCCAGGTCAACCAGGACCTGTTCGACCCGGTCAAGGCTCGATTCGTGCCGGCCGGGTCGGACAGCATGATGCCGGTGGTCAAGGACCCGCTGATGAGCGGTCAGCGCGGAAGCGGCGAGAACGTCGTCCGGCAGGTGGTTGTCGTGCCGTTCAGCTCGGATCGCCCCGGCGACACAAGGCAGCAGCAGACACACACGGTCCAGTCGTCTGGGTCGCAGTCGGCCAGCACGATGGCTTCGACTCCGGAGATGCAGGAGGAGATGCGCAAGCTGATCGACGCGGCCCGCTCCGCGGTGGCGGACCTTCAGGCCGCGGCGCCCGCCACTGCGGCCCAGCCGCAAGAGCAGGGAGCGGTCGTCCCGATCGCGTCAAGCCGGCAGCCACAGGGCGAGCAGATCCAGCCCCAACAGCCGCAACAGTTCCAGCCTCAGCAGCTGCCGCCTCAGCAGTTTCAACCTCAGCAGTTCCAGCCTCAGCAACCCCAGTTTCCCACCTATGCCCAGCCCGCGGCGCCCAACTACACGGGCGAGGGGGCCCCGTCGCCGGAACCTCAGGCCACCTTCGCGCAAGAGCGGGCCCGGGGTGAGTCGAACATCGCCGCCAGTCAGGCACTGCAGGCGGCCACGGCGATGGCGCGCGCCACGACCGCACTGGGCAACCTGGCCGCAGCGAACAGCGGTTACGTCGGCATGCTGCCGACCGTCCGTGGCGCAGACGGCGTGGGCCCGGCCGGCGCATCGCGCCGCATCGGGGCCGTGATCGAGTCGCTGATCACGCGCCGGAATCTCAACCTGCGCCTCGCCCCCGCGCTCACTCAGGCGTTCGAAGGCGCCGAGCTGAAGGCCAGCGATTACGCCTCCGAGCGAAAGATGAGCAAGGAATCGGCCGGGCGAGAACTGCGGCAGGCGGTCGAGGCCGGACTCCTGCAGACCATCCGCTACCCGCAGGGCGAAGCCGGCTTCAAGGCATCGCAAGACCTCCTGCGTGCGGTGGCGGAAGGCCTGGGCCAGCCGGTCAACGCGTCAACTCCGCTGACGCCGGAGACGATCATCGGAAGCCTTGCAGTCGGGCAGACCGAAGGTACGGTGACCATCATGTTCACCGACGTCGAGGGCTCGACCCGCCTCCTGTCGACGCGCGGCTTCACCGAGTCGCACGAGATCATGAGGGCTTACGAGACCATCATCGACGAGAAGGTGGCCGAGCACGCCGGCCGCCGGATCAAAGGACTCGGCGACGGTTTCATGATCAGCTTCGGCTCTGTCCGCCACGGGGTGGAATGCGCGCTCGACATCCAACGCTCGATCGCCGTGTACAGCAAGCAGAATCCCGAGCGCAAGATCAAAGTCCGGATCGGGCTGAACACCGGCGAGGTGGTCGAAGAGGCGGGCGACATCTTCGGCGCGGCGGTCAACGTCGCGGCACGCGTCGCGGGCAAGGCACGAGGTGGCGAGATCCTGGTCTCCGAAGTCGTGCGGCAGCTCGTCGGACCGGTTTCCGAGATGACTTTCGCGTACCGCGGTCGTTACAAGCTCAAGGGATTCCCTGATCGCTGGCGTCTCCACCAGGTCACCCCCGGCGAAGTGAAGGAGGCGCCGCGCACCCTGCCGAGCGGCGATGGCTTTGTCGGGCGCGAGCAGGAGCGCCTCGACATTCGAATGCTGATGGACCGCGCGACGACGGGCTCGGGAGGGATGTTGTTCATCACCGGGGCGCCGGGCATCGGCGCGTCGCGCCTCGCCTCGGAAGTGGCCGTCGAAGCCGCGGGCAAGGGCTGGCTCGTCCTGAGCGGACGAAGCATGGAGCACGACGGTGCGCCCTATGCCCCGTTCCGCGAGATCCTCGCCACCGCAGTCGCCGGCGGAACGTCGAAATCGCTGCAGGAGGCGGCCGGCGCCGACGGGGCTCTGCTGTCGCAGCTCGTGCCCAGCCTGCGCCAGAAGGTGCGCGGCATGTCCGCGCAAGAGGAGGTGGGCGCCGACAAGCTCCGCGAGCATCTCTTCCGCGCGATTTACGACTTCCTCACGGACGTGCAGGCAAAGCGGCCACTGCTCATGGTGCTCGACGATCTCCAGTGGGCGGACGAGGCAACCGTGCTTCTTCTCCGCGACCTCGCCGAGCGTGTGGGGAGCAGCCAGATGGTGCTGATCGGCACCTACTGGGACTCCGAGCTCGACACCGCCCGGCCTTTCAGCTCCGTGCTGTCGCGCCTGCTGCGCCGGCGCCGCGCCCAGCGCATCACGCTCGGCCCTCTTTCGGATCGCGACGTCGAGCGAATCGTGGCCGGGCTTGCGGAAACACTGCTCACGCCGACCCAGCTCGAGGGCATCCAGGCCGCGACCGACGGCAACCCGCTTTTCGTCGAGCAGTCGACCCTCTACATGGCGGAGTCCGAGACCATGCTCGTGGGCGGCTCGCGTGTGCAGGCGAGCTTCACCGAAGAGGACCTCGAGCTCGCGCAGAGCGTGCGCGGCTTGATCGGCCGCCGCCTCGAGCGGTTGAGTGAACCGGCGCAGCGCATGCTCGTAGCGGCCGCTGTGGTCGGACGCGATTTCGACCTTTCTCTGCTTGAGGCCTTCGGAGAGCTCTCGGGCCATGAGCTTCGCGATGCGCTGGACGAGGCCACACGCGGCCACTTCCTGGTCTCAGCAGGACCCGACAGGTATCGCTTCGCGCACGACCTGATCCGCAAGAGGGTGCTCGCCGTGCTGCCCTTGCCGCGCCTGCAGGCCTACCACCTGGCGGTCGCAGACACCCTGGAGCGGGTTTACGGCAAGAGCGCGCCCGAGCGGGCGAGCGAGATCGGGCACCACCTCTACCAGGCGGGCACCGCCGCCGATCCGCTTCGCACCGCCACCTTCTTGAGCCTCGCGGCCAAGAACGCCCTGGCCGTCGGCGCGTTCGAGGAAGTCCAGCGCCTGCTGGAGGCAGCCCTGGTCCTGCTTCCGGCGGACCGGCGGCGCGAGCGGGCCGACGCCCTCGCGATGCGGGGTCAGGCTTGCTGGGGTCTCGGCCGGAACGAGGATGCCAAGGCCGCCTGGAAGGGCGCCGCCCAGCGCTACGAGGAACTGGGGGATGAGAAGGCCGCGGCCGGAGTCCACGCCCGGCTCGCGCACCTGGAAACACGCAACCAGAAGCCGGTGCAAGCGGTTGAGGCGGACCCGGAAGCCGCTCCCGCGCCACCAGAACCCGCACCCGCCGAGCCAGAGCAGGTCCCTGCGGAAATCGTCGAACCCGCCTAGCCGGTCAGCCGGCTCGCAGGCGGGACGGGTGCGTAGCTGGCGCTGTAAATGATGCTGGGCAGGGTGCCCGTGAAGTTCACGGTGCTAGCCATCACTCCTC
The DNA here is from genome assembly GCA_035571315.1 of Candidatus Acidiferrum sp. Classification (GTDB taxonomy): domain Bacteria; phylum Chloroflexota; class Dormibacteria; order Dormibacterales; family Dormibacteraceae; genus Palsa-870. The sequence continues at coordinate 21,207 of DATMKM010000042.1, read as the reverse complement.
CAGTGCCGGCGACCTCGAACGAGTAGGCGGACGTGACCGAGACCGTGGCCGAGGGCGCGTAGACCAGGCCCACGTACGCCGAGTTGGCTGCACCGCCCAGCGTGTTGGTGAGGCATGAGTTGGCAGGCGGCTCGTAGACGCTGAGCCAGTCGTACTGAAAGCCGCTGAACACAAATGTGTCGCCGGAGGTCGTCCTCAGGCAGCCGCTCGGGACATAGAGCTCGACGGCGCCTGGTGTGATCGGCCCGGGGCACGAGCCGTAAGACCCGGCGACCGACTCGCAGTTGTTCTCGTTGGCACGGTCGCCGGCCGAGCCCCCGGCTTGAGGCGGGTTCGAGTTGGGCAGGTTCGCGCCGAGGGGCGCCGTCTCGGCTGTCGGCACGTAGGACTCGTAAGTGCCCGCTGCAGCGCCCGACACGGGCACGAACGTGTCTGGAACGAGGGTGCTGTCCAAAACGATCGTCTCGTGTCCCAGCGTGCAGCCATTGCCGTTGAAGGCCGGGCATGGGTTGGTGTTGCTGTTGGACACGGTGCCCGCGACGGGGATGTTGCTCGCGAGGCCCCAGGGTCCGTTGCACCCGTTGTTCAGGTTGCTGAGGTAGACGTTGTATGACGTCGCACCGGGAACGTTGCTCACCTGGATCTGGAGCACTTCCCCGTTGTGCACATGGACGCTTCGGCAGGCCGACGGCGCGCTCTCGCGCGGGTAGGACATGCCACCGTATGTGTCGGTGCGCACTGAAGTCAGGACCACGCCCCAGTTGCCCGCGTCGAGCGCATTGGGACCACCGATGTTGTTGACCTGAAACGAACCTGCGCAATTCACACCGTCCGTGTTCCAGAACTGTTGGGTCGAGACTGAAGTGGTGGATCCGACAACCGGCTCATCGGGCGGCTTCAGCTCGTTGCTGACCAGGTCCTGGTTGTTGGTGTATCCCGCCTGCCAGTCGTACACGCCGCCGCTCAAGAACCAGCAATCGCCGGAGTTGAAGTTGGGATTGCCGGCGTAGGTGCCTGGCTGCAGCACAACGTTGTTGCCCGGCGCGCCCTGGCTGCCGCCGAACGACGACGGCCCGGGATATGCGGGGTCGGTCAGGTGGAAGCCTGAACGCGTGGCGCCGGCCACGTCGGGGTACGAGCAGGGCGTCGCACCGCCGCTTGGATAACAGGCATTGGTGGCGCCGGCGACCGACCCCTGGCACCGCGCATAGATGTCGCCCGCTACCTGCAGGTTCGAGCTCGCCACCGTGATCGACCCGTTGGCCACGACGTCCCCGCCGATGTCGAGCGTCCCTGAGCCGTTCACCGAGATGGCCGTGCCCCCGGCTCCGCCGCATCCGGCCTGGGTCAGGGCCGCAATGGCCGGCGTGAAGAGAAGGTTGTTCACGCCTCCCGTCGCAGTTGCTGCGATGGTCGGATTGCCGCCGTTGGTCAGGACCCTGGCGAACTCGAGCTGCAGCGATCGGTTCCCAACCATGTTGAAGCGGCTTCCCCGCGGGCCGAGCTTCGAGACCATCTGCGTCAGCGTGGTGCCGTCAGAGAAGGTGCACGTCACGGTCAGAGTGCCGGCGCCAGGTGTCCCGTAGCCCGCGCACGCGGGCGCCGCATAAAGGCGCAGGTTGGCGCCAAAGATGTTCGTGGCGGCCTGCTCGGCCGTGGTGTAGTTGCCGGTCTGCTGCAGGTTGTCGGCCGCGGCAAGCCCTGCCGCATCGACTGCGGCCTGGAGGTCGCGCCGCACGGAGTAGGCGCGTGATCCGTCGATGGCGAGCGCGGCCATCCCGACCAGCACGGCCAGCATGATCGCGATCAGAACGATCGCCTGACCTCGCTCGTCGCCCATCAGTACTCGGTGCGGAAGATGGCCGACGCGGTGATCAGGATGTGATTCGCGGTGGCCTGCGCGACCACTGGAGTGATCAGGATGAGGTTGAACTTGACCGTTATCTGCAGCGGCTGGTTTCCGCCCGCGGGGTTCACCGCGCTGCACGAGCCGGCGGCTGCGGCCGGATACTCGCCGCCCGGGGCGTTCGGCGGCGGTGTGGTTTCCACCGTGGCCGGCGGGTTCGGCTCGGTGATGTACAGCCAGGCGGCGTTGTTGGGCGGGGTGGCGCTCGTCACCGGGCCCTGCGGGCAGGGGGCAGTCACCGGCGCGCCGATCAGCTGGCTGGTCACCGTGGCCAGCACGTCGGCGTTCGTCGGCAGCTGCCCGGAAGCTCGAACGGCGGTCCGCGCCCCCTCCCGAGCGGCGTGGTTGACGGTGTCGTAGTAGAAGACAGCCCGCCCGATGTCGACGATACCGAACAGAAGCAGCAGCAAGACGGGCGAAACCAGCGCGAACTCGATCAGCGCCTGAGAGCGCTGCGACCGTGGATCGGGGGCTCTCAACTCCCCTGCACCGTCATGTGCACGTTCGAAGCCAGGCGGAATGTGCCGAACTGCGCTGTGATCAGCGGGGTCAGTGGCCCGTATGCGTATAGGACGATCACGTTGAGGTCGATCTGGCCCTGATTGGGCGGTGGGTCCTGGCCTGGCGTGTTGCTGTAGCAGATGTAGAGCCAGGCCTGGTTCGCGATCGTGGGATAGGCGGAGTTCGCGTACGGCGGGTTGTGAAGCGTGTTGCCGTCCGTCGGCGCCGGGCAGGTCGTTCCACCGGAGTTCTTCAGGACCGAGCCGGGAATCCCGACCGTCGCCAGCTCGGCGTTTACCACCGACTCGATCGCGCCGTCGTTGAGGTAGGGATGTGTCTGGCGCGGTGCGTCATACCAGACGCCATGCCGGGCGCCCTCGCGGGCGGCGTTGGAAATGGCCTCGCTGATGTAGGTCGCCCGGCCGATGTCGACCAGGCCGCCGATCAGCAGGAGCAGCACCACTGAAGACAGCGCGAACTCGACCAGGGACTGGGCCCGCTGGCTCGAAAAACGGCTCAGCAAGGGCCCCTTAGAGGGGCGCGGCACCGGACTATCTTGCCTATGATGGGTCGGCTGTGCGCCCCCTTATGAGCGGTCTTAGGTTCACCAGGCCGTTCACCGTCCTCGGAATCCTGCTCGCCTTGCTGGTCATTGCCGCCTTCGTCCTCGTAGCTCTCAACGCCCAGAACAACGCGGCCAGTCCCTCGATGAACGTCGTCGTCGCCACCCGTGACCTCCAGCCGAGGGTTGCCATAACAGCTGATTCGCTCCAGCTGATGAGCATCCCTGTCCCTGGCAATTACCCGAAGGTCTACTTCACCCGGCTCCAGGACGTCGTGGGCCTGGTTCCCCTGGTGACCATCCCTTCGGGCCAGGCGGTCACGTCAAACGTCGTGGCCAAGCCGAGCGCCGCGCTCGGAACGCAATCCGAGTTCCTGCCGATCCCGTCGGGCTACGTGGCCGTCACCATACCGACCAGCGAGCAGCAGGGTGTCGCCAACTACATCCAGCCGGAGGACTACATCTCGGTGATCGCGACGGTGGCGACCGCGGGCAAGGTCGCGACCAAGACGATCTTCACGAACCTGCACGTGATCAGGGTCGGGATGGCGGGGGGCACGGCGGGCAGCGCATCCAATGCGACCAGCCTCACGGTCGTGGTGACGGAGTGCCAGGCCGAGGTGATCACGTGGTTTCTGGACTACGCCGCGCTCAAATACGTGCTGGAGTCGTTTCACGACTATCTCCAACCCGGCGCCCAGAGCCCCGACCCGGGATGCCCGACGGTCACAGCCGCCAAGGGCGTCACGCTCCAGGTCATCCAGGCCGCTTACCCGTCGCTCTTTTAGGTCCGCCAGGTGAACCTGCCGCCCCAGGTCATCGTCGCCATCCCCATGGCGGGCGCCATCGTCGTGTTCTTCTGGAGCCTGGACCGGATCCGCAAGGAACGGATCGCGCGGCCACTCGTGACGGCCGCCCCGAGAGCCACGCCTCGCGAGCTTGTCGAGAGGCTGCTTCGGCCGGCCGCGGAGAACCTGAGCCACCGGCGCAGCGCCAGCGGCAAGCCGACTTTGACGGAAGACCTGGCGCGCGCCGGCCTGAACATCACGCCGGCGGAGTACCTCCTGGTCAGGATCGGGGCCGTCGCGCTTGGGGCGCTCCTCGGGCTCTTCCGCTTCGGAATCTCGATCGGGCCGATCATTCTCGGCCTGATCGGTTTCATCGTGCCGCCGCTGGTGATGGCCTATTTGCAGAGGCGGCGGCAGAACATGTTCAACGAGCAGCTGACAGGCATGCTGCAGCTTCTCTCCAACTCGCTCAAGACCGGTTATGCCATCGACAGGGCTCTCGAGACGGTCGCATCGAAATCGCAGCCACCGGTCTCGACGGAATTCGAGCGGGTGGCCACCGAGATCACGCTGGGCACCTCGGTTGAGGACGCGCTGAGCGCACTTCTGCTCCGGATCAACAGCCCCGACCTTGAGTTCATCGTCACAGCGATCCTCCTGCACACCCGCGTCGGCGGCAACCTTGCCGAAGTTCTCGACACGATCTCCGACACGTTGCGCGACCGCTTGCAGACCAAGCGCGACATGAGCGTGCTGACGGCGCAATCGCGCGCGTCGGCCACGATCATCACGGGCCTGCCGATTCTCCTCGCCCTCGGCCTTTATGTTTTCGTGCCCGGTTACTTCGCGCCCATGACCAGCACGTTCATCGGCTACGTGCTGCTTGGCATTGCCGCGTTGCTGATCCTGATCGGAAACGTTCTGATCCAGCGCATGACGACTTTGGACGCATAAGTGTTTTTGATAGCTCTGGCCGCCGGGATCATCTGCGCGATCATCGTGATGGCGTACTTCATCGCGATCGACCAGTACCGGACCACCCCGGCCGCCACGACCGGCGGCTTTGGAGCCCCAGCGCCGCGGCCGACCTTGCTCAAGCAGTTCGAGACGTTTGCCCGTCCGCTCACCTCGCGGCTGCCGAGCGAAGCCGCCATCCAGGTCCGTCAGAAGCTGAGCCGGGCCGGAGACCCGGGGGGCCTGACACCGGCTGGGTTCCAGGCGGTGCGCTACAGCCTCGCGGCGCTGATGGCGATCGTCGGCCTCGGCCTCGGGGTGCTCGTGGTCCTACCGCTGCCGGTGGTAGTCGTCGCCCCGGCCGCGGGCATCGTCTTCGCGCTTGCCGGCTACTTCCTCCCACTTTTGTGGCTCGAGCAGCGCATCTCGGCGCGCCGCCGCCAGATCCAGCGCTCCCTGGCGGAAGCCACGGACTTGCTGACGCTGGTGGTCGAGTCCGGCATGAGCCTCGACGAAGGGCTGCTGAGCATCACCGAGCGGTTCCACAACGCGTTGGGCGACGAGATCGGAAAGGTGTTGCGCGAGATTCGCCTCGGAAGGCCGCGCATGGCCGCGCTCGAGCACATGGCCGAGACAACCGGCGTCCCCGACCTCCATCACCTCGTCGAGTCGATCGTGCAGTCGGACCAGATGGGCGTCCCGATCGCGCGACTCCTGCGAGTGCAGGCGATGGAGATGCGCCGCCGGCAGCGGCAGACCGCGCAGGAGCGTGCGGCGCAGGCATCGTCGCGCATGGTCTTCCCGATGGTCGGCTGCATCTTCCCCGTGCTCTGGATCGTCCTGCTTGGACCCGCCATCATCCAGATCCTGAAGTCACTTCATTAGCTCTGTGAGCACGCGAGCGCCGCGCGGCGCACACCCTTCATTCAGCGATCTCGACAAGCCGCTCTACACGATCAGCGTCGCAGCGGAGATCCTGGAGACACACCCGCGCACCCTCATGCTCTACGAGGATGCGCACCTGATCGAGCCGCATCGCACCAGCACCAACCGCCGCCGCTATTCGCAGCGTGACATCAGCAAGGTGCAGGTCATTCAGCACCTGACCCGTGAGAAGGGAGTGACCCTTGCAGGAGTGCGCCACATCCTGAGCCTTTTCGAGGTGATGAAAAAGCACCGCGTGGAGCCGCCGCCGGACCTACGCGAAATCTACGACCGGTACTCGCAGATCATTTAGCCCGCCGCCGCGGCCCGCTTTCGCCGCTTCGCCGCCGGCGCCCACAGGCTCTCGAGGTCGTAGTACGACCGCTCGCCGGGCAAGAACACGTGAGCGAGCACCGAGTCGAAATCGAGCAGGATCCACGTCGCGTCCTGATACCCGTCGACCGCCATCGGCCTCAGCTGCTTGTCCTTCGCCGCGTCGACCATGGCGTCTGCGATGGCGCGCACCTGGCGGTCCGTCTCTCCCTCGCAGATCACGAAATAGTCGGCGATGGAGGTCTGCTCGCGAACGTCGATCACCACGGTGTCCCAGGCCTTCTTGTCGACCGCGGCGCTGCGCAGCAGGCGAGCGAGCTGCAGCGGGGTCAACCCCTTCGGTGTCCTAGGTGCCAACGGTCCGATTATCCCCATACAGGTGCTTATTTGTGATGTAACGCTCGACGGCGCGCGGTACCTTGCCGGCCACCGATTCGCGCACCGCCAGCAGCTTCCTCAGATCGCTGGCCGACACGTCCGGCGTGTCGACGAAACATTTGATGACCCGCGCCGGATCAAGGCCGGCGGCGCCGATCTCAAAGAGGTCCGGAGTCTGGGTGCCGGGACGACCCACGATCACCACCGACGCGAGAGCGGTCACCCGCTGCGGCTCATGCCAGGTTTTGAACAGTCGTGCCGCGTCCCAACCAAGAATGAGAAACAGCTCGTCACCCGGGTGCACGCGGTGTAGCTCGGCCAACGTGTCTGCCGTATACGACGTGCCGCCGCGCGCGACCTCGATGTCGGATACCTCGAACCGCGGCTCGCCCTCCACCGCGACGCGGGTCATGGCCAGCCTGTCCTCCGCCCGCGCTGCAGCCATCGCTCGATGAGGCGGCTGCGCGCTGGGAATGAACATCACTCGATCCAGGTGCGCACACTCCATGGCTGCGCGAGCCGCCGCGAGATGTCCGATGTGAATTGGATCGAACGTCCCGCCCAGAATCCCGAGTCTCATGGCTGGTACTCAAATTCGATGCCCGAGATTTTTACCGTGTCGCCCGGCTGCACGCCCGCCGACTCGAGGGCCGCGTTGACGCCCAGCCGGTCCAGCTCCGATTGGAAACGCGCGAGCGCGCCTTCTGAATCAAGATCCGTGCGCTCGACCAGGTACTCGACTCGATCACCGCTCACCACAAAGCCCGACGGGTCTCGAGCGACGGTCAGAGCGACCGGGACCGTGCGCTCCCGCAGCCTGATCTTGTTCGACGGCAACCCCTGGGCCGCCACCTCTGGCGCCACCGCGAGCGCGCTGACCATCGCCTCCGTCAGGGCGGGCAGACCTTCGCCGGTGAGCGCCGAGATGAAGAGCACGCCCTTGCGGCGGTTTTTGGTCTTGCGGCTTCGGGTCGCCTCGAGGTCGAGTTTGTTGATCGCGACGACGTATGGGCGCAGGGCGAGGCCCGGCGAGAACTGCTCGACCTCTTGGCGCACGGTCTCGAGGTCCGCCCACGGGTCGGGCGCCGAGCCGTCGAGGACGTAGACGAGGACTCGCGTCCGCTCGACATGGCGAAGGAACCGAAGCCCGAGCCCGGCCCCTTTTGCCGCGCCCTCGATGAGCCCGGGAATGTCGGCGATCACGATGCGTCCCCCGGGAGACTCGGCCACGCCGAGCTCCGGGTCCAGCGTGGTGAACGGGTAATCCGCGACCTTGGGTCGCGCCGCCGTGAGCGAGCTGAGCAGCGAGGACTTGCCGGCGTTGGGCGGACCGACCAGGCCGACGTCCGCGATGAGCTTCAGGTCGAGGACCAGCGTCCGCTCGTCGCCTTTGAAGCCCGGCTCGGCATAGTCCGGGGCGCGTCGCGTCGAGCTCTTGAAATGGACGTTGCCGCGTCCCCCCACACCGCCGTGCGCAACCGTCGCCTCCGCGCCGGCTCGGTCCAGGTCGGCCACGAGCACGCCCTCCTCGTCGAGCACCACCGTTCCGACGGGGACGTCCAGCACGACGTCGGCGCCGCCACGTCCCGTCTTGCGACCACCCGCCCCGTCGGCGCCCGCTTCGGCATTCCATCGCGAACGTTGTTTGAAGGGCGAGAGGTCGGAGACCCCCGTGGTCGCCTTCAGCAGGACGGAGCCGCCGCGCCCGCCGTCGCCTCCATCAGGGCCTCCGCGCGGTGTGAACGGCTCGCGCCGGAAGGAGGATGAACCTTTCCCACCGTGCCCGCCGCGCACGACGATGCGAACCGAATCGACGAACTGCCGCCGACTGTCAGCCCGGGTTTTTCGTTTCGAGCTCTGCGCCTTGCGCGGCCGCTCCGACGCTGACGCGCCGGCCATCCTTGCCGACCCGCTCATAGCGCACGTGGCCCGGGACGAGCGCGAACAGAGTGTGGTCGCGGCCGAGGCCAACGCCCGTTCCAGGCGTGATCTTGGTGCCGCGCTGCCGGACGAGGATCGCGCCGGCGCCCACCACCTGGCCGCCGTAGATCTTCACTCCCAGCATCTGCGGGTTGGAATCGCGGCCGTTGCGAGATGAGCCGCCTCCTTTCTTGTGTGCCATTACTTCGCTTCCCTCTTGCGCGGAGCCCGCTTGACGGGCTTGTCTTCCGCAGCCGGCGCCGCCGCTTCGGCTTTGACCGCCGCCTTCGCGCGAGGCCTGACCGGGGCTTTGGCCTTGGGCTTGTCGTCCGCGGCCTTCTCCTTCTTGGTCTCGCCCGTGAACCCGCCGACCGCGATGATCTCGAGCGCCGTCAGGTCCGCTCGCCCGCCGTGATGCACACGGACGCGCTTTTTGGACTTGTAGCGGAGGCTTTCGAGGCGGGGCCCGCGGCGGTGCTGGAGCACCTTCACCTCGACGTCCAGGCCGTCCACGCCCGGGGAGCCGACCGTAATGTCGTCACCGTTCCGAAGCAGCAGGACGCGGTCGAGTTTCAGCGACGTTCCGGGCTCGGCCGTCAGGCGGTCGACGAGGATCTTGTCGCCGGGAGCGACGCGGTACTGCTTCCCACCACTGACGACGACGGCCGACAGCAATGCATCAGGCTTGGGCACGGCGTGTGATTGTACCAAGGGCACCGTCTTCGAGGCTGACCCCCGGCGCCACAGCGCCACCGATTGGACCAGGGCGGGCGCCGCCGGCGGCGTGACCGTCGCCAAACCCCGCATCACATCAGGAGCCCGGGTATGCCCGCGCTCGGCAGCGAACCGTTTCTCCCGCCCCGGTCCCGGTCCCCTCCGAGCGCGGCAGTCGGATCACAGCCCGTCGTATAGCCCGCAACGCGCACCGTCACCTCAGCTCGAACGATGTGACGACGGCCCCCAGCAGGACCAAAAGCGCGTAGGGCGGAATCACCCTCATGTAAAGCGATCGCGTCAGCGCGGCTCCCCGCCGCTCCAGCACGACACCCACCCCCATCAACACCGCCGCGACGATGACGGTGATCCCGAAAAAGCGCAGCAGCCCAAGGGCATCGTCGCCGGGCGGCGTAAAGAACAACGTCGTGAAGAGCCCGCAGTAGGGCAACCAGCAAAGCGCCCTCGCCGCGTCGACCCGCCGGCGTGTTCGCCGATCGCCCGGCGGCGCAAAGGGCCACAGGCGAAGCAGCGCGGGAAGGCACAACAGGTAGAGCGCCCCGCACGCGATCTTCAGGGGCAGCAGCGCAGGCACCAGCACGTTGCCCAGCACCTGGGGTCGCAAGGTCTCCGGCTGCACCGCCGGCCCGAGCACCGCCAATAGCCAGCAGAACTGCACGATGAGCAGCAGCCGAGGTTCGGCCACCAGCTCGACCGTGAGCGCCAGCACAGCCCAGGCGGTGAAGGCGAGCGCGATCGCCGCAACCACCACGCTCCTTTCCTCCGACGGCACCGGGTTGAACGGGGCGGCGAGCTGCACCGCAGCAAGGATCGAGCACACCAGCACAGCGGCCAGCACAGGCGTGGGTCGCCGGCGCGGGAGATCGGGCCACGACCAGCCGCCGGCGGTGAGGCTCAACCAGGCGATCTCGGCCAGCCCGCCGAAGACAGCGCAGGTCACCAGTCCCGGGTAGAAGACCAGCGCGAGCGCGTGCGTGGCAATTGCGGAGAGGAGCTGCGCCACTTAACCGCTTCTCACAGGCCGGCCAGCGTGAGCAGGGGTTGCGGATATACGCCGAGCAGGACATTCAGCGCCAGCACGATCGCGACGCCCACGGCCTGGCGCCCGCGCGGCACGCCCATGCTGCGCCCCAGGCGCAGCGATCCCGGAAGCCACAGCAGCATGGCTGCCGCCAGCACAAGCGCGAGCGGCCAGTACAGCTGCGTCGCGCCGCGCAGCAGCAGGACCCGGGCCGGGAAGCCGGCGAACGGCGCCGAGCCGGCGAGCACGGCCGCGACGACCAGGTTGATCGGCCGGTCGGTTGGCACCTTTTCACGCAGGGCTTGCCGTGACCAGAGATAAAGCGGCAGGCGGCCGAGGACGATGCTGAAAAGGATGATCAGCGCCGCCGCGCGACCGTCCGCGATCGCCAGCCCAAAGCCGCACAGGGCAAGCCCCCAGTCGGACATGAACGAGTAGCGCCATGCCGCCGCGTCATTTTCGGTGCGCCAGGAGCCCACGGCGCCCCACAACATGTTCAGCAGCCCAAGACCGATGAGCATGGCGCCAAACGCGTCGCCGGCGTCCGCCGCGACGACCCCCGACGCCCGTGACACCACGGCCGCGGCAAGCAGAGGGCCCACGAAGGCAATCCACGGAATCGGCGATGCGACGAGCGATTCTTCAGGGTCGAACTCGTGCGCGTAAGGCAGCAGGCCGACCGCGGCGGCAAGGCCTGCGACGATGCCCACCGCGCCGAAGCGGTCGAGCACGACTGGACCCTGCATGCGCTCCAATGCCAGCCCGAGCGCGAGCAGGACCACAGCCAGCACCGGAGCGCGCAGGCGCGTGGCGAAATCCCGATGCGAGGCAAGCCGCGCCTGCAGCACGGCCAGGACGAGAAGGATCAGGACGATCAGGTCAAGGGTGGGAGCGATGGCGATCGCGGCCATGCCGGCAAGTCCAAGCAGTCCCCAGGTGAGCAGGTTTGCGCGCGGCGCGCGAGGCGGAGCGAACACGACTGCCAGGACGAGCGCGAGGGTCGAGCCGAGGAGGAGCTCAGGCTCCATCGCTGTCCGTGGGAGCCGGCGAGGCGGCTTGAATCGCGGATGGGATGGGGGCCGCCGGCACGAACAGCACTCCCGCGGCGATCAGGCCACCGACGATCGCCGGCCCGGGACCTGGTGATTGGGCGGCAAGCCCGGAAGCCAGGCCCAGCGCGAGCGCCAGCGCTGCAATCCCCGTCAGCACGACAGATGTATCGCGGCTCATCAGGACGCGAGCTCCCATCAACCCGGAGACCACGATGACGGCGAACCGAAGGGAGGCATCGGGCCCGCTCGTCACCGAGGCAGCCAGCCAGAAGACGAACAGCGCGGACGCGATGCAGAGGATCAGGCGGGGGGTCGAGCCGGCGGGCATGATCCCCCATGCCGCCGGCCCCGATCGCCAGCATTGAACCGCTGCGATCAGACCTCCGAGGGCGATCGCGACCGAACCGGCGGCCATACCCGCCGGCCAGGCGAGGACCGCGAGGCTCATCGCGAGGAGCGCAAGCCCGAGTGCTTGGCCGCGCCGGCCATCGGCCAGCACGACGATGGCCGCGCCGACCCAGGCGACAAAAGCCGCTCCGGCCACTTACCTGGTCACGGCGAAGGCGAGTGCCGCGAGCGAAGCGAGCCAGACCAAGGGCCGGCCGCCCGCCGCGGCGGATTCGAGCGCGCGGAGGTCGAGGAGCGATCGGTACTGCTCGGGGAGCGATGCCGACGCCACTTCGCGGCGCAGGCGATCGATCGCGCCGGTCCAAGGGAAGGTGAACAACGGCGGTCGGGGTTGGGTCCGGATGAGTGAACTGCGAGCTGCGCCAAAGGCAAGCACGGCGATGATCAGCAGCGGAACGAAGAGAGCGACGACCGGAAGCACGGTGGACACGGTGACCATGGAGGTGAGCCCGCCGCTCACGGCGCCCGCCGGGAACGGCATCACATCGGCCTGCGCGGGGTTGGCGTACGCCGACTGAATCACCGCAAGCGCCGGGCCGGCGACCAGGGTCACGACGGCGACGGCCATCGCGACGCGCGGGGACGTCTCGGGGGCCGGCCGCCCGCGCCCGGCCGGAAGACCCGTAGCGCGTGCTCCGGCGACCATCCAGACGACCCAGACGATCGAAGCCCCGACGCCGATGAAACCGAAGAAGTCGCCTGCCTCGAAGGTGGATTCGATTCCAAGAATTCGGGCTCCGAACCCGAGGGCCGGCGGGAGGCCGACGGCCGCAGCGATGGCGACCAGGGACGCCGGGCCTCCCCGGTCAGGTAGGAGCGCGAGACAGCCCGTCATGGCCGCTGCGAAGGCGAGCGTGATCAGCCCCGCCACGAGCCCCAGGGGCGTCCCCAGCGCCACGGTCATCAAGGCGAACCCGCCGATGCCCGGGATCACCTCGCCCAGAAAACCGCGTCGGGTCGCGGCGGATTGGGCACGGGCGGCCGCGCCCAACGCCACAACCACTCCCCAGGTGGCCAGGACGGCCTGGAACGCGATGTGCGGATATCTACCGTCGCCCATCTCGTAGGAGCGGACGAGCAGGTAGAAGCCGAGAGGATAGAGGGTCGCGACCACGAGCCCCGCAGCGCGCAGCGAGGGCCGCGACCAGACCTGGGCCGGCCACGAACGCCACGGCACCAGCCCAGAGGCCAACAGCCCGGCAAACGCGATCAACGCGAAAACCGGCGGGGTGAGAGCGGAAACCGGCACCGCGGCGTAAGCGGCGGTCCCGCCGCGGACCTGGAGAATCACCCCGGCCCAGCTCAAGGCCAGCCAGGCGGCGAGCAGCATGCCCCACTTTGGTCGCGGGGCCCGAATGTCTTCGCCGTCGAGCTGGATGACGGCCAGGGTCGCGGCGGTGCCGCCGGCGAGCGCGGTGAGCACGACGCTGCTCGCTTCGACGGCGCCCACCGCTGCGGCAACTCCGAGTGCGCCGAGCGCAGCCGCTTGCCAGCTCCGGCGCTGAAGGGTCAACACCAACGCGGCGGGGACCAGGACCATGAGACCGAACGCAAACGCGACGGCGTCAATGCGCAGCTGGAACGGCGAACCGAAACCGAGCTGGCCGAGGTCCAGCTCCTGCGTGGAGCGCAGCGGCAGCCACACGACCAGCAACGCGAGCAGGGCCGCCCAGGCGCCTGCGCCGGCGGCGATGCGACCGAGGTTGAACCCGCCGAGGCCGAAAGCGGTGATGACCCCGGCAGCGAGAAGGGGCAGCAGCACCGGCGCCAGCAGGGCAATCGACGGCAAAGCCCGTTTACTCTAGGCGGTCGATTGCGGCGCGAAGCTCGGCGGCTCGGTCCTCCAGCTTTCGGACGATCTCCGGTGGAGCCTTCTCCAGAAACTGCGGGTTGGCCAGCTGGCCCTCGGACTTGGCCAGGTCCAACTTGAGCCGTGTCCGCTCGGCCTCGCGCTTCGCCTCGGACGCCCGGTTGTCCCCACTGCCCGAGGGAAAGGTCACCCGAGCGGGAACCGACGCGAGCGCCGTGCCCCCCTCCATCTCATCGACCAGCTCGACCCAGGCCAGCCGCGCGGCGAGGGTCGCGACAGCGCGATCGATCGGCTGGTCGAGGTGCAGGCTCCCGCCACGTGGCGGTGCGCCCGCGGCCTGCCGTTGCGCGCGCACCTCCTCGACGATCGTCATCACCTCTCCGAAAGACTCCTCGGCGTCCAGGTCGACAAACCGGCCGTCCGGCTCCGGCCACGGAGCGAGCATCAGGTAGTCCAGGTGGCCCGGGGTCCGGGACCACAGCTCCTCCGTCAGGAAGGGCATGAACGGATGCAGCACCCGAAGCACGGTGTCGAGACAGAAGTACGCGACGTCCTGGGCGGTCGGGTCGCCGGCGCGCAGGCGCTCCTTCGCGGCCTCCAGATACCAGTCGCAGAGCTCATTCCAGGCAAAGCTGTAGGCCGCGGCCATCGAGTCCTGAAATTCAAAGTCCTCGATCCCTGCGGTGACGGCGGAGCACGCGTACATGAGCCGAGAGGTGATCCATCGGTCCTCCAGGTGTTCGTGCACCTCAAGTGTCCCGGGGACGACGGCGGTGGGACTGCCCGGGGAGCTCAGGACCAGGCGGGTTGCATTCCAGAGCTTGTTGCAGAACCGGCGGTAACCCTCGACGCGGCTCTCGTCGAATCGCACGTCCTGGCTCGACATCGCGACGGAAGCGGCCCACGCACGGACGGCATCCGTGCCGTAACGGTCGATCAGGTCGCGCGGGTCCACGCCGGTGCCAAGCGACTTCGACATGCGGCGACCGTCGTTGGCCTGCACCACGCAGTGAATCGCCACGTCGGAGAACGGAACCTCGCCCATGAACTCGAGGCCGGTCATGATCATGCGGCTGACCCAGAGATTGATGATCTCGCGAGCGGTGCTGTTCATGCTGGTGGGGTAGAACGCCTTCAGGTCGTCGGTCTCTTCGGGCCAACCGAGCGTTGCGAACGGCCACAGAGCGGATGAGAACCACGTGTCGAGCACGTCAGGATCCTGGGTGAGCTTGATGCTCCCGCACTCGGCGCACTCGCGCGGGGGCTCGACCGAGACCGTCGTGTGGCCGTTCTCGCAGTAGTAAACCGGCACACGGTGGCCGAGCCAGAGCTGGCGCCCGATGTTCCAGTCGCGCAAACCGCGCAGCCAGTCGAGATAGGTGCGCTCGTAGCGCTCGGGATGCCAGCGCACCTTGCCGGCGGCCGATGCAGCGAGCGCCTTGTCGCGCATCGTCTCCATGCGCAGCCACCACTGGTCGCTGATCAGCGGCTCGATCACCGTGTGACATCGGTCGCAGTGGCCGACCTCGTGCGTGTACGGCTCTTGCTTGACCAGGAATCCTTGCGCCTTTAGATCCGCGACGACCCTCTCGCGAGCCTCGAGCGCGGGCAGGCGGTCGTAGGGGAGGCCCGGCACGTTCATCCGCGCATCGGGATGCATCCCGTTGATGATCTCGAGCGAGTGGCGCTGGCCGATCTCGTAGTCCATCGCGTCGTGGCCGGGCGTGACCTTGAGCGCGCCCGTGCCGAAATTTTTGTCGACCGCCTCATCGCCCACGATGGGCAGCTTCCGTCCGACCAGCGGAAGGATCGCTGTCTTTCCGATGAGTGAGCGATACCTTTCGTCGGTCGGATTGACCGCGACGCCGGTGTCCACCAGCATCGTCTCAGGGCGGACAGTTGCGACGATGATTTCGCCACCCTCTTGAACGGGATACTTGATGTAGTAGAGGGTGTCCTGGTGAACCTGCCAGTCGACCTCGAGGTCGGAGATGGCAGAGAGGTCGTGAGGGCACCAGTTGACGATGCGCGGCGCGCGGTAGATCCATCCGCGCTCGTAGAACGCGACGAACGCGGTCATGACCGACCGCATGTACTTCGGATCCATGGTGAAACGAAGACGCGACCAGTCGAGCGAAACGCCGAGGATGCGGTCCTGGCTGACCATGGTCGCGCCCACGTCGCGATACCACTGGTCGACGCGGGCGGCGAACGCTGGGCGGCCCATCTGCTCTTTCGTCGTGCCTTCCACCGCCAGCTGCTTTTCGATCACGTTCTGCGTCGCGATGGCGGCATGGTCGGTGCCCGGTAAATAAAGGACTTCGTAGCCCGCCATGCGGCGGTATCGGGCGATGATGTCCTGCATCGTGTGATTGAGCGCGTGGCCCATGTGAAGCTCGCCGGTGACGTTGGGAGGCGGCAGGCAGATGGCGTATTTGGGCTTCTTGCTGTGCGCGTCGGCAACGAACAGGCCGTCGGACTCCCAGCGCGCGTACCAGCCGGCCTCGATGGCCTTGGGGTCGAAGGCTTTCGGCATGGCGGTGTTGGTATCGGGTTCTGTCTCTTTCATGTCCATAAGGGCGTGTTTGATCGTCTGGAGTGGATCAGGGGCGCCGGCGCGACGGTCGCTCTAACGCGACTGAGCCGGCGAGGGTACGGATACGCTCTCGGTGCGGCTCACGGTGCGAAAAGTCTAGCGCTTGTTGCGTTGGCGCTCGCCTTGTTCCTCGCTGAACTTCGAGGCGCCGGTCGCGCGCGCGACGGCCGTGAAGAGGCCCGGCGCGAGAGCTTGGACCTTCAAGCCTGCACGCACCTGGAACGGCATGACGTCGATCTCGGCGCGGTTGCGGGTGATCGCGTACCAGACTGCATCAGCGACCTCCTCCGGCGAGACCTCGCCGACCATGGAGCTGGCCTTGAGCCCGGTCTCCGCCCACATCCCGGCTCCGCTCACGAAGGTCGGGCAGATCACGGAGACGCCGACTCGCGTATCTATCAACTCCTCGCGCAGCGCCAGTGCAAATCCGCGGATGCCGAACTTGGTGGCGTTGTAGATGGTGTTGCCGGCCGCCGGCGCCTTACCCGCCAGCGACGACATGAACACCATGTGACCGCCTTTGCGGTTGAGCATCGCAGGCGCCAACTGGTGCGCCAGCACGATGGCGGCGCGCAGGTTCACCGCGATGGCGCGGTCGATCTCCCCCACCTTGAAGGTCGCGAGCCTGCCACTGGCCGGCACGCCGGCGTTCGCGACCAACACGTCCACGTCCCCCGCCTCTCGCGCGAGTCGCTCGGTCTCTCCCAGCCTCGCGAGGTCGGCCACGATGACTCGAGAATCGCCGAGCTCCTCGGCCAGCCGATTCAGCGCTTCCGCATTGCGTGCCGACAGCACGAACTTGGCCCCGGCCTGGTGCAACCGCCGAGCGATGTGCGGCCCGAGACCGGTCGATGCACCCGTGAGCAGAACGGTCTTCCCCCGGAGATCGTCCATCGGGCGAAGAATACCGCGAGCCCGGGTTAGGCCGACTCTCCCACGAGGCGCGCCGGGCTGTCACTCTCGTCGCCCAGCTCGAACTCAGGCTCCAGAGCCTCGCGAATCGAGCGCTCCGAGATCAGGCAGCGCTTGATATCAGGACGCGACGGGATCTCGAACATCGAGTTGAGCAGGGCCTCTTCGATGATCGACTTCAGAGCGCGCGCACCGGTGCCTCGAAGCAAGGCGAGCTCCGCGATCGCATCGAGGGATCCCTTCTGGAACACGAGCTCGACGTTGTCCAGCGAGAAGAACTTCTGATACTGCTTGACCAGAGCGTTCTTGGGCTCGGTGAGGATGCGCACGATGTCCTGCTGGTCGAGGTGGTGCAGGGTGACGATGATCGGCAGGCGGCCGATGAACTCCGGGATGAACCCGTACTTCAAGAGGTCCTGAGGCTGCAGCTGCTTGAGCGTCTCCGAGACAGCCTTGCGCTCGATCTTGTTGTGCGGCGCACCGAAACCGATCGCGTGCCGGCCGACCCGCTGGTCGACCACCTTCTCCAGCCCGTCGAACGCACCGCCGCAGATGAACAGGATGTTCGTGGTGTTGATCTGGATGAAATCCTGGTGGGGGTGCTTGCGACCGCCCTGCGGTGGAACGTTCGCCACCGTTCCTTCGAGGATCTTGAGCAGCGCCTGCTGAACGCCCTCGCCGCTCACGTCGCGCGTGATCGACGGGTTGTCCGACTTGCGCGCGATCTTGTCGATCTCGTCGATGTAGATGATTCCCCGCTCGGCACGGCTGATGTCGAAATCAGCGGCCTGGATCAGGCGGAGCAGGATGTTCTCCACGTCCTCGCCCACGTAACCGGCCTCGGTGAGGCTCGTCGCGTCGGCGATCGCGAACGGTACGTCGAGGATCTTGGCCAGGGTCTGCGCCAGGTAGGTCTTGCCGCAGCCCGTGGGTCCCACCAGCAGCACGTTCGATTTGCTCAGCTCGACATCTCCCACCGACTTCGACGCGGAGATCCGTTTGTAGTGGTTGTAGACCTGGACTGAGAGCACCTTCTTGGCGCGGTCCTGTCCGATCACGTACTGGTCGAGCGCCGCGCAGATGGTCTTGGGATTGGGGATGAAGCCGGTCTTCTGCTTCTTCTGGCCGGCCGAGCGATTGTCGTCCTCGAGAACCTCCTGGCAGAGATCAATGCACTGGTCGCAGATGAACACGCCGGGACCGGCGACCAGCTTGCGTACCTGGTCCTGCCCCTTTCCGCAGAAGGAGCAGCGCGTGTAGCGGCGTCGATCTTCTCTTTCGTTCATTGATGCTTCCCTGTATCCATTAAGAAGAGGCCGGCGCCGGGGGATTATGGCCCCACAGAATCTCGTTGGCAAGGCTGATGCACTCGCTGCAGATGAAAACGCCCGAGCCGGCGACGAGCTTCACGCCGCGCTCACCCTGCAGGTTGCCGCAGAAGGAGCACTTGGGCCGATGCCTTTTGACCTCGCCGCTTGCTCCCTTGCGTCGGAAGATCATCCCGCCGCTACTTTCTCCTTTTCCTTTTCCTTGTCCGCGGCTTTTTCCTTCTCGCCGAGCTTGGGCGGGGTCAGGATGATGTCGTCGATCAACCCGTACTCCTTGGCCGCCTCCGACGTCAGGAAGTAGTCGCGCTCGGTGTCCAGCGTCACCTTCTCGATCTTCTGTCCGGTGTGCTTGGCGAGGATCTGGTTCAGCTGCTCGCGAGTGCGCAGGATCTCTTTGGCGTGGATCTGGATGTCGGTGGCCTGCCCCTGCATGCCGCCCCACGGCTGGTGGATCAGGATGTTCGCGTGCGGCAGCGCGTAGCGCATTCCGTGCGCGCCACCCGCCAGCAGCACCGCCGCCATCGAGTAGGCCATGCCGATGCAGATGGTCGAGACAGGCGGCCTGATGTACTGCATCGTGTCGTAGATCGCCAGGCCCGCCGTGACCTGTCCGCCCGGGCTGTTGACGTAGAGGGCGATCTCCTTGTCGGGATCCTCCGACTGGAGGTAGAGCAGCTGCGCCACGATCAGGTTGGCGACCTGGTCGTCGATGGGCGTGCCGATGAAGACGATGCGCTCTTTGAGGAGACGAGAGTAGATGTCGAAAGCGCGCTCACCGCGGCCGGTGTTCTCCACCACCATCGGAACGAGGTATCCGGCCGGATGCTGTACCCGTGTCATGTCCACAACGTCATTCTAGACAGGGCGTCTACGGGTTCCGTCAAGTCTTAGGGCCCGCGACCTCCAGCAGCCGCTCCAGCACTCTCCGCCGGCGGAGCCGCGAGGCGAAGTAGCGACGGGCGCTCGGGCTGTTTTTCAGCTCAGTCACCTGGCCTTTCAACTCGTCGTCCTGGGCCGCCTCCTCTTCGAGGAACGCGACTGTGTCCTCGTCGGACGGCTCGAGGTTCTCGCGCCGGGCAAATTCGGCGAGCACCAGGTCGATCTTCAACCTCGCCTCGGCGTCCGGCCTCTGGACCGCCATCCACTGGTCGAGCGTTTGCCCCAGGTATTCGAGGTAGCGCTCGAGCTTCAATCCCTGGCGGTTCAGGCTGCGCTCCATCGTTTCCAGCTGGCTCGTCAGCTCGCGGTCGACCAGCGCCTCTGGAACATCGACGCTCGACGCCTCGACCAGCGCGCGCACGACTTCCTGCTCGCGCTCGAGCTTCTCCATCGCTCGAACCGATTTCTCGAGGTCGTCGCGGACGGCTTCGCGATACGCGTCTACCGTCTCCTGCGCTCCATTGCTCAGGGTCTTGGCCAGCGGATCGTCGAGCACCGGGAGGATCTTTTCCTTCACCCCTCGCACGACGACCCGGATCGTCGCCTCCTTGCCGGCGAGCTTGGGCTCGCTGTACGACTCGGGGAAGGTCACCTTGGCCTCGCGCGTCTCGTCGACGAAGGTTCCCGGCAGTACGGCGAGCAGCTCAGGCAGCAGCACGCCCTCCTTCAGCTCCGCCTCCATCGCCTGGCGTGACTCCGACTCGACGCGCTCGCCGTCCACCTCCACCTCGACGTCGATGACGGCAAGGTCGCCCAACCTGAGCTCGCGCTCCACTGGCGTGATCTCGGCCATCGGCTCGCGAACCTCCTCGAGGCGGCGTTCGAGCATCTCCTCGGTGACCTCGTGGCCATGTAGGTCGGGTTCAAGAGTCGCGATGTCGGCGAGGGTCACCGCGGGCATCACGCTGATCGTCGCCTTCAACTTTGCGGGACGGCCGCGCTCGAGCTCGAGGATCTCCACGTCGGGGTTGTCGATCGGGTCGATGGACTTCTCCACCATGGCCTGGCGCATCACCTCGGGGATCATCGCCTCGACGACCTCCTCACGCACCACGGCCGGCCCCAGCCGCGCCTCGACGAGCGAGCGCGGCGCACGACCGGGACGGAATCCTTCGATCTTCGCCCGCGAAACCAAGCGCTTCAGGACCCGTTCATAAGCGGCGTCCACGACCTCGGTCGGGACCTCGATGGTCATGCCCACCTGGCTCTTGGGCAGCTGCTCAGTCTCGACGGAAAGCGGTTCGGCCATCCGCAAAGTCTACGGACGCCCGGAAGCTGGGTTTAGGTGATCCCGCTCAGTGACAGGGTGGCGGTCCCACCAGAGGTGGCACACAAACCACGGGGCTCGGGCTCGGGCTCGGCGACGGGCTCGCCAGCACGGGGCCGCCCGGGTCTGGCGGGACGGTGTAGTTGACCGGGGCGGGCGTGGGGCTCGGCGGGTTGTCGCCCGGCAGCTTGGGGATGTTCGTGGTGTCGCTCAAGAACCAGCTGTTGTTGGCGCCCGCGACGACGTCGGGCGGGGGCGTGTACCAGAGGTTGCCCGGGACGCCCGCCTCCGCTTGCGATATGAAGGAGTGGACGGCCGGCGAGGCGACGTACACCCCGTCCGCACCCGAGACCATCGTGTAGTTGTTGTTCAGGATGTCGCCCACCCAGAGCCCGACGGCGATCTTCGGTGTGAAGGCGATCGTCACAGCGTCCTTGAAGTTGTCGGTGGTACCGGTCTTGGCCGCGACAGTGCGGTCCTTCCAGTGCAGGGCGCTGTTGCAGCCGAAGATCAGGCAGCGGTTCTGGTCGTCAGACATGATCTGCGCCATGATGAACGCCACTCCAGGGTCGATTGCCTGGCGAGCACGCTGGTCGGGGTGATCCTGGTAGAGGAGCTTGCCGCTGGAGTCGGCCACGGAGAGGATCGCCTGAGGCGAGTGGTAGACGCCCATGTCGGCATATGTCGCGATGCCATTGACATGCTCGAGCAACGTAATTGGGTAGCCGCCCAGGGTCAGACTTGGACCGTACTCGGCGCCCGGAGCCGTCGTGCTATAGCTGCCATTGGGATTTATGTAGCGCGGCAGCACGCCGAGGTTGCGCATCCAGTCGAGCACCGCGGGCACCCCGATCGACAGCTCGACCTTGACGG